>NZ_JBEZYD010000035.1:0-151409 GCF_040638335.1 Nonomuraea sp. NPDC026600 | reverse complement strand
ACCGTGAACGACCGGATGATGGGAGCCGTGTAAATCGAGAGGTTTACGCACGGTTCTGAGAGAGCCGGGGGCTGAGATGCCCCCGGCTACTCGCCAGGCGCGATCTTCTTTCAGGGCCATCGCGTTGCCAACGGCGGAACAGGCGGCACACCGTCTCCCCAGGGCCAAAGCGTCCGGGTAGGTCCTGCCACGGCTCCGGCACCGAATCCCATTGATCACTTGCTATTGCGACCACTTCGGTGGGCGGGCCGTTCTGTTGCCCCAGCAACGGTTCCAGCACTGTGACTCGGTCATACCGCCACGACCGGTACGCGATCAGAAAGGCGACCAGACGAAGATGAAGCGCTACATCCTCACCGGCACCCCCGGTGCCGGCAAGACCGCGATCCTGCGGTGCTTGGCGACCCTTGGATACGCGACGGTCGAGGAGGCCGCCACGGCGGTCATCGCGGACGAGCAGGCGTGTGGTGATGCCGAGCCATGGAGACGACCGTCCTTCATCGACAAGATCGTGGCCTTGCAGCGACAGCGGCAAATGCAGTCGATCATCACGGCGCCACTCGTACAGTTCTTCGACCGCTCGCCTGTTTGCACCCACGCTCTCAGCACCTACGTCGGACACCCGATCTCCTCGGCCCTGTCCACCGAGATCGAAAGAATCACCCGAGAACAGATCTACGACCGGCGTGTGTTCTTCATCCGCAATCTTGGCTTCTGTGAACGGACTGAGGCTCGCCGGATCAGCTTCGAAGACTCGCTGACGTTCGAACGCCTCCACGAGCAGACCTACCGCGCATTCGGCTACCAACTCATCGACATCCCCGCCGGACCACTACCCGAACGAGTGACCACGATCCGAACCGTGATCTCCCAGCACGCGGACTTCTGAAGCACGCCCGCCACGGCCGGGCGCCGGCGGCGGCTTCGCCGGGCTGTCGCGGCCGGCCGGGCTCGACTGAGCGGCGTCAGCCTTCGAGGAGGGCGTCCAGGCAGCGGCGGGCCTGGGCACGCAGGGCGTTGGCGAGCTCGGGCGGTCCGCTGGTCAGGGTGAAGTCGGCGTCGACCGACGTGATCATCCAGACCAGCGCCCACAGGTTCTCGGCCCCGACGTGCAGCAGGCAGCTGTGGTCGTCCACCGCCTCGACGACGCCCATCCCCGGCCACACCCGGTCGGCGATCGCCTCGGCCGGCTCGTGCAGGGTGACGACCGCCTGGTAGGGCCAGGCTCGCGAGGACAGCCGGTGTGCCAGGTAGGTGACGGCGTCACCGTACGGTGGTCGCCTGGGTGTGAAGCGCGGGCCGGTGGGTGTGCGCGGGGTGAGGCGGTCCGCCCGGAAGGTGCGCCAGTCGCGGCGATCGGTGTCCCAGGCGACGAGGTACCAGCGCCGTTCGAAGTTGACGAGGCTGTGCGGCTCGACGGACCGTACGGTGTCGCCGCCGCGGTGACTGGTGTAGCCGAAACGCAGGCGTTCGTGGCGGCGGCAGGCGTCAGCGATTGCCATGAGGGTGTCCGGGCTGACCACGGGCCCGGCCGCGCCGACCCGGACCGTCGTCGTGTGCAGGGCGTTCACCCGATAGCGCAGCCGAGGCGGCAGCATGTGCTCGAGCTTGGTGAGCGCCCGCAGCGCGGTCTCCTCGATGTCGGCGACCGAGCCGCCCGCCGCCGTCCGCAGGCCGACTGCCACGGCCACCGCCTCGTCGTCGTCGAGCAGCAGCGGCGGCAGTGACGCTCCGATGCCGAGCCGGTACCCGGCGGCGCCCTGGACGGCGTCCACCGGATAACCCAGCTCGCGCAGCCGCTCCACGTCCCTGCGGACCGTACGGGTGCTGACGCCCAGTCGCTCGGCGAGCTCGCCGCCGGACCAGTCGCGATGGGTCTGCAACAGTGACAGCAGTTTGAGCAGCCGCGCGGAGGTCTCCAGCATGTTCGCAAGTCTGCCGCAGCTTAGGACCGAACCTGTCCTAAGCGTCCCTATGGTCAGAGACATGACCCACGACATCAGCCCCTTCCGCATCGACATTCCGCAGTCCCAGCTCGACGACCTCAAGGCGCGGTTGGCCGGCACCCGCTGGCCGGACGAGCTGCCGGGCGTCGGCTGGAGCCGCGGCGTGCCGGTGACGTACCTGAAGGAGCTCGCCGAATACTGGCGAACCGGCTACGACTGGCGGGCGCATGAGGCGGCGCTCAACGCCTATCCGCAGTTCCTCGCCACCCTCGACGGGCAGAATGTGCACTTCCTCCACGTACGCTCGCCCGAGCCGGATGCGACGCCGCTCATCCTGCTGCACGGCTGGCCGGGCGGCGTGGTGGACTTCCTCGACGTCATCGGCCCTCTGTCGGACCCACGCGCCCACGGTGGCGACGCGGCCGACGCGTTCCATCTGGTGATTCCGTCGCTGCCGGGGTTCGGGTTCTCCACACCGCTGGCCGGGCCGGGCATGAACTCCTCCAGGATGGCCGGGCTCCTCGTCCGGCTGATGGCCCGGCTCGGGTACGAGCGCTACGGCGTGCAGGGCTATGACACCGGCTCGTGGGTCGGCCCCGCGATGGGCAAGCAGGACCCGGAGCATGTCATCGGCGTCCACATCAATGCCATGATCACGTTCCCGATCGGGGCGGAGGGCGAGATGGACGGGCTGTCGGAGATCGAGCAGGGGCGCTGGCAGCGCATGCAGGGCTTCAACGACGGTTACCTGCAGTGCAACTCCAAGCGGCCGCAGACGGTGACGTACGGGTTGCACGACTCGCCGGTCGGCCAGCTCGCCTGGATCGTGGAGAAGTTCAAGGAACTCACCGAGCCGGAGGAAGGGCTGCCCGAGGACAGCATCGATCGCGACCGCATCCTGACCGACGTCTCGATCTACTGGCTGACCGGCACGGCCGGGTCGGCGGCACAGTGCTATTACGAAGAGATCAGCGCCACCGAGCCGGACTGGGGTGACGGCGCGGACGTTTGGGCGCCGGAGCGTGGCACGGTGCCGACCGGGGTGCTGGTCTCCGCCCACGACGTGACCGTTCGTCCCTGGGCAGAGCGCGACCACAATGTCGTGCACTGGACCGAGCTGGGCAAGGGCGGCCATTTTCTCGCGATGGAGGCGCCGGACCTGCTGGTCGGCGACGTTCGAGCGTTCTTCGCGAAGGTGCGCTGAGACAGACGCCCGCGTACCGGTGCGGCTGGGCTTGTTGAGTGCGCGGGCGCTCAACGTAGCGCGCCGTGCACGATGGTGTGGGCGACACCTTGGACGACGTCCTTGCTGATGCTCTCGGGCGGTGCGGTCACCAGGGTGAACAGCGCACCGCCATAGAGCGCGAGCAGGGCGGGGATCCTCTCGCGGGGGATGGGCAGGCCGAGCTCGGCGTGGTGGCCGGCGGTGAACCGCGTCGAGCTGTCCTGCAGACCCGCGAGAGCCGAGGCCAGTACCGGGCGTCGTACCGCCTCCAGCCGGAGTTCGAAGATCGCCAGATAGCGGGTACGCAGAGTCGTCGCCGCCACGAGCAGCGATTCGGTCAGCAGATCAACGACCAGTTCGGTGGCGCTCGCGGGAGGGGCCGCGGCGGTCTTGTGTTGCTGAGCTGCCTGGTCCATGTCGGCAAGGTGCAGCTCGACGATGCGCTCCGCGGCGGCCACCAGTAGCGCTTCCCGGCTGCGGAAGTAGTTGGAGGCGGTGCCCGGCGGGAGCTCGGCGGCTTTCTCGACCGCGCGGTGGGTCAATCCGTGTACGCCGGCCGCCGCCAGGAGATCTATGGCGGCATCTGTCAAGGCCCGGCGACGGCCTGGGTTGGTCGGCGGCACCTGACCATGATATGCCAGTATCCGTACTAGGACGATCGTAGTGGTTGGTCCGATGATGCGGAGGAGTGGCATGAGGGTCGTGGTGGTAGGTGCAGGCTTGGGTGGAGTGTCGGCCGCGGTAGGACTGCATCGGGCGGGCCATGAGGTGACGCTGTACGAACGCGGCGCCGAGCTTCGGGAGGCGGGCACCGCCGTTGTGATCACGCCCAACGGCGTCCAGGCGCTGGATGAGCTGGGGTTGGGTGACTACGTTCGCAGCCGGCCCATGCTCGCCATCAGCGGTGGACTGCGGGACTCGGCCGCTGCTGGTCACCGACGCGGCCCAGGCGCTGCGGACGGTCGGGACGACGGCGGCCGTGAGCCGAGCGCTACTGCATCAGGCACTGCGTGCCCCGTTGCCCGCCGAGCTGGTGCATACCGCGACGCCCGTTCAGCGCCTGGAGCCCGACGCCACCGGGGTGACGGTGATCAGCGACGGACGGCCCATCACCAGGGCCGATGCCGTGATCGTGGCCGACGGCATCGGTAGCAGGCTGCGGAGCCAACTGTTCCCCGACCACCCCGGGTTGCGGCAGGTCGGCCGGTTGGACTTACGCGGCATGCTGCCCAATCCCCCCGGCCTGGACGTGACCGACCTTCTGACCGGCATCCTGATCGATCGACGCACCGGGTCGATGTTCGGGTTGTTCCCGGTCGGCGAGAGCGATCTGTACTGGTTCACCGATGCCGCGCTACACGGAACGCCACCCGGCGCGGATGAGGCACGCCGGGAGCTGCTGGCCCTGATGGCCGACTGGCACCCGGCGGTCCCGGCGCTGATCGAGGCCACCCCGCCCGCCGACATCTACGTCGATCCGATCGCGCGCCTGGCCGAACCGCTGCCTTCGTTCGCGATCGGCAGGATCGCACTTCTCGGTGACGTCGCACACGCCATGACGCCCGACCTCGGCCAGGGTGCCAGCCAGGCCTTCGAGGACGCGGCCGCGGTGACCCGGCACCTGGCCGGCGCCGAGCCGGCGGACGTCACCCAGTGTCTCCGCCGCTACGACGCGGAGCGCCGGCCCCGTACCAGTCGCATGATGCGTGCATCGTCCCGGCAGTCGCGGCTGACGTCGCAGACCGGTGCCACCGCGTGGCTGCGCGACGCCCTGCTATGTGCGGTGCCACGTCGGCTCGCCACTCGCCGGCTCGCCGCCATGTGGCGCATATAGCAGAATTCCGGCGGATCGCGTGGTGGCTGCCGGGCGGGAGTGCGGCGTCGTCTGCCGTACTCCCGCCCGGCGAGGATCAGCTACCGGGCGGTGGGTACGCCTCGGGGTTCGTCTTGGGGTCGGGCATCTTGCCCCAGGACGGGTCGTCGATGACCTTGCAGGGCTTGACCGGACCGGTGACGAGGTAGCCGCTGAACCCCCACAGGGCTCTGGGCTTCTCCGGGCCCGAGGTCTGGTCCTCGTTCTCGGTGAACTCCATGACGGCCGTCTGCTCCGGCTTGATGTACTGCGGACTGATCCGCACCTGGCCGCCGCCCATTTTGAACGTCTTGCCGTTCGCCGAGTTCTCGATTGCTTCCCTGATCTTCTTGTGGACCTCGGGATCCTTGCTCTTGAGCTCTTCCTTGGAGAAGGAGGGGCCGAAATCGGCGTCGCCGCGGTCGGGGGCGCATCGGGTGCCGGGCTTGACGTAGGAGACGTCGGCGGTCACGCCGACGGCCGCCAGGTCCTTCTCCACCTGAGCCGGGTCCCTGAACTCGTTGATCTTCAAGGTGATCGTGCCGTCGGTGTTCTTGGTGACCGCGTAGGCCGGAGTCTCGGACCCGTTCAGGAACGGCACCGCGACGGCCGCAGCCGCCGCGATCGCGGCCACCGCCCCTCCGGCGAGCAGGCGTCGCCTGATGAGCAGGCGCCGGGCCTTGTTCCGGGCCACGATTTCGGCTTTGAGTTCCATCAGTACGTGCTCCTCAAATTTCATCGAGTTCCTTCCATGACGAAGGGAGCCATCTCCGGCACGTTCCTGAGCGTGTGGCGGGCGCGGTGCAGTCTGGCCCTGGCGGCGCCCTGCCGGATGCCCAGAGCGGCGGCCGCCTCGCTGATCGTGAGCTGGTCGATGACGACCAGTTCGAGCATCGCGCGGTCACCGTCCGGTAGTCCGGCCATGGCCTGGAAGGCCCGCCTGGCCACGCTCTCCGCGTCGATCCGCTCTTCGAGCTCGGCGACGTCGTCGGAGTCGAGCGGCCTTCGTCCGCGTACGCGATCGACCAGTCTCGTCTCCTTGAACGCCCGCCGCCGCTCGGCCGAGAGGGTGTTGCGAGCCACGCCGTACAGCCACGCGATCTCGCTGCCGAGTCCGGGCCGGTAGGTGTGGGCGGAGTCGAGCACCGCGAGAAAGACCTCCGCCACCAGGTCGGCGACCGTGTTCGGATCATCGACCCGGCGGGCCAGGAACGACGTGATCGCGTCGACGTGGCGCCGGTAGAAGGCTTCGAAAGCCTCCGGGTCTGTAGCGATGTCCGCCTGTCTGCGACGCACCGGCCATGCTCCCTTCGTCGACTACCCCCCTTCTTGGTCAGCAACGGGAAAAGCGTTATGAGAGTGAACAGATGGGGTCAAATGTCTCCGCTGTGAGGCGCGGATCGACCGGATCAGGGCAGCCATCGCACTGGGGAGGCCTGGCGGATGTGGATGAGCACGTCGAAGGCGTCGGTCAGGGATGCCACAGCCATATGTTCGGCGGCGTCGCGGGACGGATCGTAGACACCGCTGATGACGCGTACCTTCGCCGGTCCGTCCCATCGGCGGCGCATGTCGTCGGGGCGGAGGTCCAGCCAGCGGGCGGGCAGTTTCACCTCGCCGAGCTTGGCGTCGATCAGGTCCCTGGCCGGCTCCGGGACGACGGCGACACCGAGATCTCCATGATGGAAGCCGATCGCCACGGAGACGTACTGCCTACCGTGGCGTTCGCGCAGCAGGCTGCCGACACTGGGCTGGGGACCGCGTTCGGGAGCCAGGCCCAAGGTTGCCGGCGCCGCCGATGTGTGCGCGATGCCGTCCCAGAAGGCCACCCGTCGGCCGGTCCGGCGCTGATAGTCGCTTATCGTGTTGGCCCACACCTCCGCATCGCCCGCGTAGCTGCCTCGCCCGGCGACGCTGCGTTCGTGGAAGTCGACGATAAGCCGCATCCGCTCCATGATGGCGTCGTCGGCGTCGATGTCCGGCAATGATCGGATCAGCGCGAGCGCGTCACGGGCGTGGTCGGCGAACGGGCGGCCCGGGTGCAGTCCCCGCGCGCGCTGCACGTGCTCATCGGTCTGATGGGCGGTTCGGATGGGATTCAGGTGGGACGCCAGGTCCGCCAGCCGTTCCGGGGCCAGCCGATGGACATGTTCGAGGATGGTGTCGTAGTCCGCGGACTGTGCCTGCGCGGGCTTCACGCCGAAAATCCGGAGGGGATCATCCGAATGGTCCTGGTTGAAGGCGCGGATCCAGTGAAGCGTCGCGACCATCTCGACGGTGCGCCAGGGACGCCAGGCGTCGCCGAGAGCAGATTCGGCGGTGCCCTCGCCGACGGTCACGTACCTGTCGAGCCTCGCGGCGACGGCGGCGTTGTCCTGTAGGGCCAGTGCCCGGAATCCGTACCGCTGGACCAGCCGCCGGAACAGCCGGTCTCGCACGGTGAAGGTCTCGCGGGAGAATCGTGTGGACTCCCCGAGGCCAACGATCTCCGCCCCGACGGCGATCTTCTCGGCCAGTTCGTCGAGCGCGGCGTCCGGCAGCGGGCCGCTGTCGGCGGGCTGCGGTCCGATCGGCTCCCTTGGCACGGCCGGGGCGGTGATGTCGGTCATGCCAGAGCTCCTTCCCGGACCGGCCGCAGCGCGCTGGACCAGATGACGACCTCGTCCAGCAGGGTGATGAGGGTCTTGTCCTGGTGCGGGCCGGGGGTGAAGGTGCCCGGTTCGGCCGGGGCCGGGATGGTGAAGTCATGGAACAGGGACAAGGCGACCTGCGTGCGTACGGTGGCGACCTTCAGCTCAGCCAGGATCAACCGGAGGTGCTCGACGGCGCGGGTTCCGCCGTGCAGTCCGTAGCTGACGAAACCGGCCGCCTTGTTGTTCCACTCGGCGTAGACGAAGTCCAGGGCGTTCTTCAGGGCTGCGGGGACCGAGTGGTTGTACTCGGGGGTGACGAACACGAATCCGTCGAAGCGACCGATCGTCCTGGCCCAGCGGGCGGTGTGCTCGTTGCCGTACTGGCCGAACAGCGCCGGCTGCTCCTCGTCGAGCAGCGGCAGGCCGACGTCGACCAGGTCAAGAAGCTCGAAGTCGACAGTGGGGTGCTCCTGGGCGGCCACGCCGGCCACCCACTCGGCGACTGTGCGGCCGCGTCGGCCCGGGCGCGTGCTGCCGACGATGATCGCGATCTTGGTCATGAGAGTCTCTCTTCAAGAGGGTTATTACACCGATCGATGTAAACACTACTCCGATCGGTGTATATAGTGCAACGAGCGGTGTAAACCGGTAGCCTCGGTAAGCATGACGGACAAGAAAAAGCCCGGTGGGCAGCCCGACAAGCGGCGGGCGATCGTCCACGGTGCGCTGCAGTTGTTCGCCCGAGACGGCTACACCCGGGCGAGTCTGGACGCGATCGCGGCGGAGGCGGGTGTCTCCAATCGCACCATCTACAACCACTTCACCGACAAGGCCGAGCTGTTCCAGACCGTGATTCAGGACAGCACCCGGCGAGTGGCCGACACGATGATCGACATCATCGACCGCCACCTGGCAAAGGCCGTCGACCTGGAGAACGACCTGGTCGAGTTGGGGCTCGCGTGGCTCCGGCTGCTGACCTCCGACCTCGCCCCGCACTTCGCCTTGATCCGCCAGATCAACGCCGAGATCGAGCACATTCCCCCGACCGCACTCAAATTCTGGCAGGAGACCGGGCCCAGTCGCGTCCGCCAGGAACTGGCCGACCGGCTATGCCAGATCGACGGCAGCGGCCAGCTCACCTTGGCCGATCCGCTTCGCGCGGCGGGACACCTCATGCTGCTCATCTCCGCCGAAAACCTCACCGACCGCACGGCCCTCCACGACGAGGCCGAGATCGCCGCCATGGTGTCCGCGGGCGTGCGTACTTTCCTCTACGGCTACAAGAGGTGACCCGCCGGTTCGAGCTTGGATCACTAGATCGCTAGGCGGGCAGGTGCCATGAGGGGCCGTCGGGGTTGCCGAGCCACACCTTCTGCGACTGCCTGGTGACGGTGAGGCCGAACCCCGACTGGTGCGGCCCACCCGCTGCCTGCCAGGCCGAGACCGCCTGTTCGACGCCCTCCCACAGCTTCAACGGTCCGTGCTGGCGTACCAGCCAACCTCCGTCCGGCGACGGCTCGGTGGTGGCCTGCGAGCCCGTTGCCACGTCCAGGAGGATGATCCGGTCGTCCGCCCCCATTTTCTCGGCCGAAGGGGCGCCGAGCTGGGCCACGAACAGGCCGGTCGGGTCGTTCAGAACGCGCGGGTCGATCACGCTCTCGCGCTGCTCACCGAGGCCGATCAGGTAGTGGGAGCGCGGCGGCCGGTCGTGGGGCCTGGCGAACATGAACGACAGGTCGTCGGCCAGGAAGGGTCCCGTGGCGGTGCCGTCGTCGGCCAGCGTCAGGTGCGCCAGAGCCGTGCCGCCCATCCAACCGGACAACGGCGCCGTGATGGTTCCGCCGCCTCGGACCTGCCACATCCACGAGGCCGGAATGTAGCGTACGGAGCAGGTCGCGATCAGCCGGTCGTATTCGGCGTTCTTGTCATATCCCGCCAGACCATCACCAACGACCAGGGTCGGCGCGTAACCGGCGGCGGCGAGGGCCGTTGCAGCGCGGGCCGCCACCTCGGGGTCGTACTCGATCGACGTCACCTTGCCATCCCCGAGGCGATGGCAGAGCAGGGCCGTGGAGTAGCCCGTGCCGGTGCCGATCTCCAGGACCTTGTTCCCGTCGCTGATCCCTGCGGCCTCCAGCATGCGTACGACCAGGCTGGGCAGGGTGGAGGAAGACGTGGGCGGCCCGGACAAGGAGCTTTTGGCGGCCTCGGCCATGACCCCCTCGACCTGCGTGACCCATGTGCGGTTCTCGTAGGCCATGCGCAGCCACTGCTCGCGGGACGTCTTCGCGCGCTGGACCGGCTCCCATAGCGGCCCGTTCGTGCAGTCGGTGGGCCGGAAGACCGCCTCTCCCAGGAACAGCTCGCGCGGCACGGCTCGGACCGCCTCCGCCCAGCGGGCGTCGGTGAGGGATCCCTTGGCGACCAGGAGTTCTGCCAGCTCTTGGCGGAGTTCGGTGCTCACGAGAGCTCCCTTGGGCGAGTCAGACGGTCGGCTATCGCGCTGGAGATCTGCCGCGGGATGGGCTCGTCGAACCAGGCCCACTGGCCGTTGGGATTGCACTCCAGGAACACCCACTGGCCATCATGAGTCAGGGAGAAGTCGAAAGCCCCGAAAACGAGCCCGAAGGTGTCGAGGTAGGCGCGCATGCCCTTGATCACGGCGGTGGGCGCCTCGATGAGCTGGTAGGTCAGCGATGGGTAGTCGTGCCGCCAGTCCAGACCGGGAGCGCCGTCTATGCGGACCGGGAACACCTGCTCGCCCACCACAGTCACGCGTACGTCGGCAACCTTGTCCACCTGCTGCTGGAACAGGTGCGCGGCCCCGCTGACGCTCTCGTTCAAAGTGCCGGGGTCGATAACGTCCGCCCACACGGTGCGGGCCTCTCCAGCGGCGTTCCGGTAGGGGGTGGACCACAGCGGCTTGTAGACCACACTCCCCATCTGTGAGGCGAAGGCACGGGCACTGTCGACCCGGTTGGTGATCAGCGTGTACGGAATCGCGAGCCCGCACGCGCTGGCCGTGGCGAGTTGGACGGGCTTGTGCTCGGCGTCGCGATTGCGCCAGGGGTGGTTGAGGTAGAAAGCCCCCGGTAGCGCGGCCATGACACCGCCCAGACCGAAACGGGACTGGTCGGCGACCCACGCCCCCGTGTACGTGTCGAGGTCCTCGGGCTGGCGATATGGCGTTGGCTGACGCCAGTAGACAGCGCGCACGCCCGCCAGGTCGAGATGGCGCGTCTGGGTGCCGAGGGAGCCCTTCATGCCCGTGCCGTCGAGGAAGGCCTCCAGCGTGGCGTGGCGTGGGAAGTCGGCGCCGGGGTCGAACCGCACGGCCGGGACGTCCCGGCCGTGCAGCTCACCCAGTACCAGGTCGGCGGTGGGGTCATCCAGGCAGGCGACCACCAAGACCGGGGCTGGGATTGGCATCAGTCCGACACCCAGTCCGTTGTGGAGTCCGGCTTGGCACCGCCGTCCCTACTGCCGTCGCCGTCGGGGGTAGGCGGCGCGGTAGGGGTTGCTTTCTGCACGTTGGAGCCGTGCTTGCCGGCGGTCTCGATCGGCTGGTTGGTCACCGGGTCGAGGCAGACGCCCTTCTGAGTTACAGGGTCGATGCTGATGCGGTAATGAGTGGTGGGCCCTTCGCCTTGGAAAGGGAAGGGGGCCATCCGGCTCACACCCCAGGGAACGAAGCTCTGGTCCGCAGGAGCGGTGAGGGATTGGCGCATGAAGCCTCCGAAGTAGCGCGGGCACGCATTGGCGGGCTCCAGAGGAGGAACCTCGCGTCCGGTGGCGGACGCCTTCACCGTAGAGAGGGGCTGCGCCACTCGCCATACGTTCGATGAAAGAAGTTCCTTGGGAACGGTTCCATTATTCTGGCGTTTGGGGACAGAAGCCAAAAGCCCTCCCCAGGACGCCAGAGGGGGGAGGGTCGGCGGGCGCAGGAATGCGCCCTGATCAGTGACGTTTCGGTCAGACAGCGAACAGATCGGTGTACTCACCGTCCTGTATGCCGAGCACGAGGGCAGCGAACTCGGCTTTGTCGAAGTACAGCTTCGGGCCGTCGGGGTCTTTGCTGTCGCGAATAACGACCAGATGGCCGTGTTTGTGAAAGCCCGCGTTGGCGGGAACGTGGACAAGTCCTGCCTCAAAGCAGTTTCCATCGGCATTGCTTCGCTTCGGCTTGCGCCAATGCACCTCTGACAGGTCGATCTCCATGCCTGCTCCTTCGTTTGATGTGCGCATCAGAGATCCTTTTCCGCCTGGACGAGCAGTCGCAGACTCTCGCCGGGGTCCAGCGCCTTAGCTCGAAGGTGGTTAAAAACTACGTTATATCGGTCAACGACATCGGCTTCCTCTAGATAACGGGCATCTGTCTGGCTCTCCAGATAGACCACATCGGGAGAAGTCCGCTCGGGAAACTCGATGATCACGAAGCTCCCGTCCATGGCAGGGTGAGAACCGGCGGCGAACGGCAGGATCTGCAGGGTGATGTTGGGGCGTTCAGCGGCCGCGATCAGGTGCCTCAACTGGGCCTTCATTGTGGTGGTGCCGCCCACCATGCGTCGGATGCATGCTTCATTGGTGATCGACCACAGCCGAAGTCCGTCCGGTGCGGCCAACTGCTCTTGGCGGGCGAGACGGAAAGCTACCTTCTGCTCTGTCTCTTCGGCGCTCAAGCGAATGGGCGTCGTACTGAGGTGGGCCCTGTAGTAGTCGGCCGTCTGCAGCAGGCCGGGGATCAACTCGGAGTCGTACGGTCTCAACTCGATCGCGGCGGACTCCAGCCCGACGAAGGTCTCGAACCATGGCCGGATCGCCTTCTTATGATCCTGCCACCAGCCACGCTGACGCGCCTCGCGGGCCAGCGTTATAAGGAATTCCCTGCGCTCCTCATCGACGCCATAGAACTCGAGAAGCATGGCCACATCGGCGGGACGTGCGGCTGAAGTCGCGTTTTCCACTTTCGTGATCGTGCTTGGCGCTACCCCGAGATGCTCTGCGGCCTGGTCGCGATTCAGGCCGGCGGCGATTCGCAACGTTTTGAGCTCGGCACCGAGCCGCCTGCGGCGGACCGTTGGGGAAGACAGCCTGCTTGCCACGATTCAACCTCATATGTTGGGAAATGTCGGCTGCTCGGAACAATAACTTCTGGAACTGTTCCGATAGAACGCTTTACATGCTCCTTGTTGTACGGGCACCATCGGGTCAAGGATTCCGCACCCCTACGGTCTGTGACGACCGCAGTGGCAGAACTCGTCGAAAGCTCCGTGCCGCGACCACCGGAGCCGGCGTGGAGCTCGGATCGTGTCTGGCGCTATCGGCAAGGATGCGCCCTGCCCGCCAGGCAAGGTGGCGCGGTGTTCGAGGGGGGACCGGACGCGACCCATCCGAGATCAAGCCTGGCGCGAGTAGTGGGTTGGAACCAGCGGTCAGCGCTATCGGACGTATCTGCGGAGGCGGGCAATGAGCGGGTTGTTTCTGGGCGAGATCGTGTTGCCGGGAGTGAAGCTTGCGGTGCCGCTGGCTCGTCGGTGCGTGGCGGACATCCTGACGACCGCAGGTCATGCGGACGTGGCTGACGTGCGGCTGGTGGCCAGCGAACTGGTCGCGAACGCAGTGACGCACACCGCGTCGGGCCGACCGGGGGGCCTGGTCGCGATGAAGATCGCCGCTGTTGATGCCGAGACGGCCTACATCGAGGTGATCGACGAGGGGGCGGCGACCGTCCCCCGGGTACGTAAGGCGGGCACTGATGACTGTGGGGGGAGGGGCCTGCGGATAGTCGAGATGTCCGCGGTCGAATGGGGCGTGCGCGACGGTGGTCTGGGGCGGCGTGTTGTGTGGGTAGAAATGTCAACCAAAGCCGGCGAGGTGATGGTCACTTGATCTTCCACAGCCTGGCAGTGTTGTCCCAACTGCCGGTGGCGAGAGTTTTGCCGTCCGGGCTGAACGCCACCGAAGAGACCGAGCCGGTGTGGCTGGTTAGGGTGGCGGTGGTGTGTCCGGTGGCCACCTCCCACAATCGGGCCGTGTTGTCATCGCTGCCGGTGGCGAGCATCTTGCCGTCCGGGCTGAACGCCACCGTAGAGACGTCGTCGGTGTGGCCGGTGAGGGCGGTGGTGGTGCGGCTGGTGACCACGTCCCACAGCAGGGCGGTGTCGTCGTCGCTGCCCGTGGCGAGAGTTGTGCCGTCCGGGCTGAACGCCACTGAATTGACGCTGTTGGCGTGGCCCATGAGGTTGACGGTGCGGCCGTTGGTCGTCTCCCACAATTGGGCGGTGCCGTCGCCGCTGCCGGTGGCGAGGGTTTTGCTGTCCGGGCTGAACGCCACCGCAGTGACGTTGTTGTTGTGGCCGGTGAGGGTGGCGATGGCGCGGCCGGTGGCCACATCCCACAATCGGGCGGTGTAGTCGCCGCTGCCGGTGGCGAGGGTCTTGCCGTCCGGGCTGAACGCCACTGAAGAGATCCACTTGGTGTGGCCGGTGAGGATGGCAGTGGTGCGGCCGGTGGCCACGTCCCACAGTCGGGCGGTGCTGTCATGGCTGCCGGTGGCGATGGTTTTGCCGTCGGGGCTGAACGCCACCGAAGAAACCGGGTTGGCGTGGCCACTGAGGGTGGCGGTGGTGCGGCCGGTGGTCACGTCCCACAGTCGGGCGGTGTTGTCGTCGCCGCCGGTGGCGATGGTTCTGCCGCCCGGGCTGAACGCCACCGAAGAGACGTCGTCGTCGCTGCCGGTGGCGAGGGTGATAGAGGGGGTGGATTCTGCGTCTAACAGCAGCCATGCCGCGGAGACGCCAGTGAGGGCGGCTGCTCCGAGACCACCGAAGAGAACGGTGCGGCGCCGGATCCGGCCCGGGGCGGGCGGGGACGTCATCGCCGGCGTAGGGGCGGTCTGCTCTGGTCGCGGCGCCACCGGTTGTACGCGCAGGGTCGGTGTCCGGCCCGCCGCGGGCGTGTCCGGGGTGTCGATCACCTCCACTGGAGGCCGCCGCACCTCAGGGAACGGGCGCAGGCGTTCGAGGACGGACGCGGCGTCCTGGGGCCGGTCGTCGGGCTTTTTGGCCAACAGGTCCAGCACCAGCGAGTCGAGATGGTCGGGGATCTCCGGGCGCGACGATTTCGGTGGCGCCGGGGGCCGGTCGAGGTGCTGGTAGAGGATCGCGCCGACATTGGAGTCGGACTCGATCCAGGTGGTCCCGGTGAGCAGTTCGTACAGGACGCAGCCGAAGGCGTACAGGTCGGTGCGGTGGTCGACCTCCCCGCCTTGGATCTGTTCGGGTGCCATGTACAGCGGGGTCCCCGCCGAAGAGCCGGTGGCGGTGATCTTCGTGGCGTCGGCGAGGCGGGCGATCCCGAAGTCGCAGATCTTCACCCGGCCCTCCTCCAGCAGGAACAGGTTCGCCGGTTTGATGTCACGGTGCACCACGCCACGGCGGTGGGCGGCGGCGAGCGCATCGGTGATCTGCGCGGCCAACTCCGTCACCTGCTCGATCGGCAGGCCCTTGGGGCTGGCGGCGAGCAGATGGCGCAGGTCGCGGCCGACCATCAGCTCCATCACCAAGAACAGCCAGAGCTCGTTCTCATGCCGGTGTTCGTCGATGTCGAAGACCGTGGTGATACCTGGATGATTCAACGTCGCGGCGACCTCGGCCTCTCGCCGGAATCGGGCCACCCCGGTCGGTTCCGCCGCGATCGTCAACGGAAGGATCTTGACAGCGACCGGACGCCGGAGCCGCAGATCGACCCCCCGCCACACCTCGCCCATCCCGCCCCGGCCCAGCGGCTCCTCCAGCCGGTACCGGCCGGCCAGCTCCACCTTCCGCTGCACCATCGCCTCCAGCCCTGCCCGCACCCAAGGAAAGATCACACCGCCGCTACATTCCATCAGGTATGCACGGTCGGGGTAGTCGGGTTTCCTCTTCCATGCACTGAATGTGTGCTTCACCGCGGCGAAGACGGTGTGGGCGTCGGTCAGGTCCCAGTGATCAGCACCGGACGACGATCGTGGGTAGAGATACCCACCAAAGCCGACGCTTCCGCATGGGCGGGCGGGGGCGCGATGACAGGAGCGGGTTCCCACGCCCTGCCTGAGCGTCGAAAGGGGCGAAAGCCTTAAACCAAGATCCAGCCTGTGTTAAGGTCACGAACCTGCATCGAAGGGGGCCTCGATGACGGGGTGTAAGTGTCATCAACCAACGGGCGAAGAGCCGCAAAGGGCTGCGAGATCGTCGCCCATGGCCGGACTCGGACGGGGTAGCTCCGGCGATGAGGTGAGATCACCGTCGCCGGCGGGTCGTCTGGCCGTGTGACGGCTGTCGTCGAGTGTCCTCTATGGACGATGCCCAGGCCCATCTCGGCTCCCAGACGCAGATCCCTGGAGCGTGAACATTTACCGAAGAGGATCACGAATCTTGCCCATCTTCCGAACCAGAACGAGTCGTCGTGCTGTGGCCGCGCTGTCCGCCGCCTCGGTGCTGTTATGCGCCGCGACACCGTCCGCCCAGGCCACCGATACCGGCGAGGTGGCCGCCTTCCTACAGGAGGCCATGAACGAACTCCGCTTCGAGCAGGTCCTCGACCTGGCGCCGCCGGCATCCCCGCAGGCTCGGACGCTGGCCGGTGTGGTCGACAAGGACGCGAGGACGGCCGCCGACTACGCCCGGCTGTTCGCCGCCGCCGCCGACCCCAAGCCCATCGTCCAGCAGCCGCAACTCGACGTGACCGTACTGGAACTGGACCGGCAGGGCCGGCCGGTGTCCTCCGGCACGGTCCTGATGAGCCCGCAGTATCCGCGCGGGATCGCCGTGCCGGTGGACCAGAACTTCCACACCGACCAGGTGCGATACCGGCAGTGGGACGACGCGGGATGGTACGCCAACCAGGGCAAGGGCACCATCGACATCGTGCCGGGCCGGGAGAACGCGCCCATCGACTTCATGCTCCCCTATCCGGCCTCCGTCCTGAAGCTGATGGTCACCTTCGGGGTGCTGCGCCTGGTGGACAAGGGCGAGATCAAGCTTGACGACACCTACGCCTACCAACCCACAACGCTCAGTTCGCTGTGCGGCGGGCCGATGAGCAACACCATCGGCGCCTACATGGACGCCTCGATCACCTCCTCCTCCAACGCCGCGTCCTGCGCGCTGGTGAAGTTGCTACACGACCGCGGCGCGGTGGACGAGCTCAATCAGACCTTCCAGGACCTGGGCCTGGAGACCATGCAGTTGAAGAACACCAACCCGGTCAACGGCGGACGCTGGTCCAACCCGGTCACGATGAGTTCGCTGGACACGGCCAAGCTGCTCGCGCTGGTCAACGGCGTACATGGCACAGCCTGGACCGCCCCCAACGGCGCGCCGGTCACCGGCGAAGTGCTGAGCTCCGCGTCCCGCCAGGTCTTCAAGAAGCTGCTCGACGAGCAGGGCTTCAACGACATGCTCTCCACCGCGAACCGGTGCGGCAGCACCTACCCGGCTGCGGGCATCCCGCAGCGGGTGGACTCGCGGTGGGTGGCCGCCGACGGCACGGTTACGGTCGCGGGCAACAAGTTCGGCAAGGACGTCCGGCCCTGCAACGAGCAGGCGCAGGTCACGTTCGGGCACAAGACCGGATGGGTGGGGAACTCGGGAGCTGACGCGGGGATCGTCAGGTCCCTGCCGGGCAAGGAAGGGCGCCACTACGTCGTCGTGGCCTTCACCAACCTCGGTACCCAGTACGTCGACGCCAACCGGCCGGCCACCGAGCCCGGCATCTACCCGGTTGCCTTCACCGAGAAGCTGGCCCAGCTCGGCTCGGCGATCGACCGGTATGAGGCCGCCTGGTACGCCCGGCGTGACGTGAACTGATCATCCGCATGGCGGGCCGTGCGAACGCGGACCGTCGCCACATGCGGCTTCGATCCGCTTGTTGACGGTCACGACGGCGCCGGGCTGGCCGGCGCCGTCGTGACCGCTCTGCTCCGCTGGGGTCTGGAGGGTTACCAGACCTGGAGCTTGGCGCCGAATTCCAGGTCCACGTCCCAGACGCGGGAGAACACGATCACCGATCCGCCGTCAAGGCCTCCGCAGTACACCTTCTTGCTGACCGCCGAGGTGATGCCCTGTGCCGCGACCTCGTCGAACCAGTTGGTGTAGGAGTAGACCGGCCCTCCGCTGTCACCGTGCGCGACGGCGCAGCCGCCTACGACGCTTCTGGCGCGGACCATGTGCTTGACGTACTGGCCGTTGGTGTACGTGCCGCTCCAGCCGGTTTCGGTCACCTTGATGAGGCAGTTCTCGCCCAGGGTGGCCCCGGAGTTGCAGACGAAGTTGCCGACGTACGCCTTCCACAGCGCCACCACCTTGTTGCTGGTGGAGGCGGTGCTGCTGCCGTCGAAGACGTTGGCCGTCGCGTCGCCGAGCACGATCGCGGCGTCACGTTTGGCGACGCGCCAGGACAGCTCGCCCATGTAGTTCGCCGGGTTGCCGACGCCGCCGCCGTCGTAGAACTGGTCCCAGACATTGCCGCAGTGAGCGGCGGTGAGGAACCCGGGTGTGCCGTACTTGTCGCGGACCGCGAAGCCCGAGCTGCAGCCCGCCCCCGACTGCTGGTTCCAGGTCCGGCCGCCCGCGTAGTAGCTGGGGACGTCGTCCTGCCTGCTGTAGGCGGGGCTGTACTGTTCTCCCCTTTCCAATGTGATGGGCGCGGTCGTGCCGCCGGGCCGCTGCAGTTGCTGCGGGTCGGCGTCCTCCCCGGAGACCGAGAGCCGGATGCCGCTGCCGTCCGGCTGAGGCGCCGCGCCGCTCGCCTGGCCGGCCTCGGCCCACTTCTCGGCCTCCTGCAGGAGCTGCGCGTTGGTGTAGGCGGCCGGCAGTACGGCTACCGGAGCCGTCTGCCGTCCCTGGTCGATCGTGGTCTGTACGGCCGGCGGCACCGTGCCCCGCCAGTACAGGCGTACCTCGTGGTTCTCCGGAGCGACGACGATTCCCCCGAATCCTTCGGCGCTCTCGGCCGACTCGGTGATGCGGTCGGCCACCCCGTTCAGCCGGGTCTGCTCCGAGAACAGCGCCTTCCAGTCGGCGAACCCGCCGGGCACCGCCCCGCGCGGGCCGGTCTCGTCCCTGGTCGGCGTCTTGCCGCCCGGGTCGTCGATGGCCTGCGTCGTACGGCCCGGGTCGTCGATGGCGGTCTGCGCTGTGGCGGCCCCCGTGCCCAGAAAGGGCAGCAGCGCACAGGCGGTCCCCAGGACTGTCAGGCGTAAGCGGACGTTCTTCTGCATTGGTTAACCCCCGTGTTTGGCAATTGCGGGAGTTATCACAGCACGTGAAGAGCGTTGCCTTCTGCGGTCAATTACCAGCACAGTCTGTGGCCCCGGACCTTGCGCCGCGAGGGCCCCACCCCACTACGTGGTCAGCCAGCGGAGCCAGCCGCCGTGGAGCGCGGTGGACGCGACCGGCTGTTGATCGAGCGCGAGGATGTTGGTGGTGGTGTGCGCCGGTGGCCGCTGTGGGAGGCGGGCGGCGGCGGCGAAGAGCAGGTTGGGTTGCCGCTTGGCCGGGGGAAGGCCGGACAGCAACCCGATCAGGTCGCGGTCATCTGCTACCCCGAGGGCGAGCTGCTCGTACAGCGGCGATCTGCCGTGGGCCTCCATGGATGCGAAGCGCCGGTACTGCTCTGCGATCGGCATGACCGGACTCTAGCGCCGGCCTGCGCGAGAGCGTGGCGGGACATTCCATGTCTTTCTCGTCAACCTGGGATGGGGCTCAGGGAGTGTCAGGGGTGGCTTTCACCGACGAGAGGAGACCGGGTGGACGCGGATTTCGTGGACTTCGTCCGGCACCGGGGAGACCACCATCTGAGAACGGCGGTCCTGCTCACCGGGGATTGGCACACGGCTGAGGATCTGGTGCAGTCCTGTCTCGGCAAGTTGTACCGGGTGTGGCATCGGCTGGACACCCGCAGTGAGCCCGACGCGTACCTGCGCCGCATCCTGGTCAACACCTACCGGTCATGGTGGCGGGCCCGGTGGCGCCGTGAGATCCCGCGCGCAGAGCTGCCCGATCTGCCCGGTCCCGCGGACTTGGCGGAGGCCCGGGCGGTGGCGGCAGACGTTCGGAAGGCGCTGGCGAAGCTGCCGGTCAGGCAGCGGACCGCTTTAGTGCTGCGGTTCTTCGCGGACCTGCCCGAAACGGAGGTCGCCGATCTGATGGGCTGCTCGACGGGGACGGTCAAAACCCATACGCATCGCGGTCTGCAGGCGATGCGGCGGCTGATCTCGTCCGACACGGTGGTCAACCGAAACGAGGCGGAGGGGAGTGGGATCCGGTGAGACACCAACACGAGGAGCCGTCCATGAACGAGAAAGAACTCCGCGCCCTGCTCGTCAAAGCCACCGAGGACCGGCCTGCGGGCATCGACCTCATGCCTACGCTGCCTACGCTGCCGAAGCGCAGGCTGGCTCGGGTTCTGGTCCCGATCGCCTCGCTGGGCGTCGCAGCCGTGCTGGGAGCGTTCGTGCTGGTACTGCCGCCGAATCAGTCTTCGGCGGAGGCTCAGGTGGCCGCCGCCGTCGAGAACACCGGCCAGGAGAGCTACCGTTTGCACAGCATCAGCGGCCCCAAGGCGTGGGATGGCGCCTTCGACCCCGTCCGGCGGGTAGGCGTGATCACGAGGGTTGGGGATGGGGGCGAAACCCGGTTCGTCGGCGACCTGATGTACAGCCGGGAGCCGGGCCAGGCGAAGTGGATGGCCTCTCCGCGCCCGGACGAGGAGTTGAAGAACGCGCCGGCGGTCGTCGGCCTGGTCAAGCTCGCTCCGCTGGACCCCCAGGCGGCTCTGCAGCGGCTCCGTTCGGCCACTGATGTTCGTGAGGGCGGCTCCGCCTCCAGCCAGGGTTGGACAGGCCGGCGGTTCACGTTCTCGCTGGGCGACGCCAAGGGCCTCACCGGATCCGTGGACGTGGACGACCAGGGACGGGTCCGGCGTCTGGAGATCGTCTTCGGCGACACCGGTAACCGGATCGTCATGGACTTCAACGACTTCGGCACCCCGGTGACGGTTACGGCTCCGCCCGCCGACCAGGTGGAGCCGCTGCCGACCGACAAGCAACTCGGCAAGCCGATCCACAAGCCGACCTGACCGACTATCCAGCACCCCTCAACCGTGTGCCTGGGCCGGAGCGGACGTGGCTCCAGCCCAGGCACACGGCGTTCAGCGGCTACTCGGGCCCGCCGAGGGAGCCTCGCAGGTAACATTAACGACCGGTCGGTCTTATTTATGCTAGGGTCATGTCCGTGGAAGATGGAAGGAAAGCTCGCGGGCAGCGCAGTCGGGAGGCGATCCTGACGCACGCCGTGTCCCTGGCCTCGGTTGACGGGCTCGGTGGGCTGAGTCTCGGGCGGCTGGCCGAGGCGGCGGGGGTCAGTAAGTCAGGATTTTTCGCTCACTGGCGTGACAAGGAGCAACTCCAGCTCGACACCATCGACTGGGCTCGCCGCCAGTGGGTCGAACACGTGGTCACTCCCGCCTTTCAGCACCCTCCAGGCGTGCGGCGGCTGTACGCCCTGCACCAGAGCCGGCTGCGGTTCTACGCCGACGGGGTGCTGCCCGGTGGGTGCTTCTTCTTCGTCGCCCAGGTCGAGTTCGACGACCGGCCGGGGCCCGTGCGGGCCCAGGTGGCCAAGGCCATGGCCGACTGGCTCGCCGTGCTCCGTACCCAGGCGGAAAAGGCGATCGAGCTGGGCGAGCTGACCGGCGTCGACCCCGCGCAGCTCGCGTACGAGATCGAGGCGCTCGGTGAGGCGACCGTCACCCATGCCCGGCTGCTGGACCGCGACACCGCCTTCACCTACGCCCGCCGCGCGGTCCTGCAACGGCTGCGCGCGCACGCCACCGACCCCTCGCTGCTTCCGGAGGACTGACCGTTGACCACACCGCAAGACGGCTGCCACCTGCCTGTCCAGGTGCACTTCGACGACCTCGACGCCATGGGCCTGCTGCACAACTCCCGCTACACCCTGCTGGTCGAACGCGCCATCTCCGCCTACTGGGCCGAGCTGGGCTGGAACTTCGACCCGTCGGTGTCGGCGTTCCAGGACGTGTTCATGGCCGTACGCGAATTCAAGATCACCTTCCACGCGCCGATCGTGGGCGCGTGCGAGCCTGTCGTGCACTTCTGGATGGAGCGGCTGGGTCGTACGAGCGGTGTGTACGGCTTCCGCGTGCTGTCGTCCGACGGGTCCGTGGTGCACGCCGAGGGGCACCGCGTGAACGTCAACCTCGATCCGGCGACCTTCCGCCCGACCCCGTTCAGCCCCGAGACCCGCCAGGCGGCGGGGCTCCTGCTCAGAGAGCCGGTGGCCAGTTGAAGTCCCGTTGGATCGCCGGTCCGGAGCCGCGTGGTGACGATCCGGTGCTGGTCAGCCGTACCGACTTCCAGCTGAACCGCCTGATCGACCTGCCGCGCGCGGCCTTCGCCGGATGGCGGCTGGCCCGGCTGTGGCCGGAGTTGGACGGGGCGATCGGGCTGTGGCTGTGGACCGACGCGCGGGACCGCCGATGCGGGTCGGTGTCGGTCTGGCGTGATGAGGCTGCCTTGCGGGGGTTCGTACGGCTGGCCGAACACGTGCGCATCATGCGCGCCTACCGAGGCCGTGGCGTACTGACCTCGACCTCGATCCGCACGTCCGACCAAGACCTGTGGACGGCGAGCTTCTCCCCGGCCGGGACCCCGGATTCCTGACTCGGTCACCGACTTCTTCACCCGCACACGGTGATCACGGAGCGTGGATAGGCTCCGTGGAATGGATCGAGTCTGCCTGGTCACCGGGGCAAATCGGGGCATTGGGCTGGAGGTCGCCCGCCGGCTCGCGCGGGCGGGCGACACCGTCGTCCTGACCGCCAGGGATCTGGCGAAGGCGGAGAAGGCGGCGCGCGGGCTGCGGGGGACCGTGGTGCCTCGGCAACTGGATGTCGGTGACCCGAAGTCGGTGCGCCGGTTGGCCGAGGGGCTGACGTACGCCAGGCTGGATGTGCTGGTCAACAATGCCGCCATCCACTACGACACCTGGCAGCGGGCCGAGAACGCCGATCTCGGCGTCGTTCGGGAGGCGCTGGAGACGAACCTGCTGGGGGCTTGGCGGGTGACGTTGGCGTTACTGCCGTTGTTGCGGGCCGGTGGCCATGGCCGGGTGGTGAACGTCTCCAGCGAGGCCGGGTCGCTGGCCGTCATGGGCGGCGGCACTCCGGCGTACACCGTGTCGAAGACCGCGCTCAACGCGCTGACCAAGATGCTGGCCGCGGAGCTGCGCGGTGATCGGATCCTGGTGAACGCCGTCTGCCCCGGGTGGGTGGCCACCGACATGGGCGGCCCCGGTGGGCGGCCGGTCGGCGAGGGGGCGCGCAGCGTGCTGTGGGCGGTGGATCTGCCGGATGGCGGGCCGACCGGCGGGTTCTTCCGTGACGGCAAGCCTCTGGCCTGGTGATCCGCCGAGGTCAGCCGGTGGCTCGGCGGCGGTGGGCCTTCTGCCTGCAGGCGCCGCCGCAGAAGCGGGGTGGGCGGCCGGTGCGGGAGGTGGGGATGGCGGTGCCGCACTCCTCGCAGCGGGCCGGGGGACCGGGCTCCTCGCTGGTTTCGTTACGGTAGCCGGGTTTCGTAACGGGTTTTGTTACGGTGGGCAGCGGTGAACGTCCGGTGCGGAGGCCGTCCAGGACGAGGGTGGTGGCCCTGCCGGGGGTGGCGCTGTGGGCCTCCATCGCGACACATCCCGCCATGAGTGCCATGACATCTGTTATCTGGGCATCAGGGCGTACGGCTCCCGCTTGGCAGGCCCGGTCGAGCAGGGCGGCGAGGGCGATGCCGTAGCGCCGCCGGGCCTCCGGCGCCACCTCGGCCTTGGGGGTGGCGACGAAGGATTCGCAGAGCGCCTTGTTGAGTCCGGCCTGTTCGACGGTCGAGGAGAAGGCGGTGAAGAACGCCTCTCCGGTCGCCGCTCCGGGAGTGGTCAGGAGGGCGGTGAGCTCGTCGGCCAGGCGTTCGATCCGGTCGTGGACCACCGCCTCGAACAGCGCCTCCTTGCTGGGGAAGTGCCGGTAGACGGTGCCCGCGCCGACGCCCGCGCGCCTGGCGATCACGTCGAGCGGCACGGACAGGCCCTCCGCCGCGAACGCCTCCTGGGCGGCCTCAAGCACGCGGGCGCGGTTGTGCCGGGCGTCCGCGCGTGCGGCGTTCGTCATGCGGCCTTCCCCTGCGCCTGGTTCGGTGCCCGGATTGACAAGCGGAACGTGCGTTCCGTAGCGTCTAAGCGGGTTGAGCGTTCCGATTCTACCAAACCTGGGAGTTCGCATGACCGTACCCACACCCCTGGCCGCTCGCGAGGTCGTCGAGCGGTTCCTGCTGGCCTCCGTGGACGGCGGGCCGGCCGACCTGTACGCCCCCGACGTCGTGATCGAGATCCCGTTCGCCCCGGCCGGCATCCCCCGGCGCTCGCAGGGGCGGGAGGAGCTGCGGGCCAGGTTCGAGGCCGCCGCCGGCGTGCTGCGCTGGGAGCGGACGGACAACGCGCTGATCCACGAGACCGTTGACCCCGAGGTGGTCGTCGTGGAGTTCGACATCCACGGCTCTCTCGTCGCCTCGGGGCGGCCCATCGTTCGGTCCTACATCATGGTCGTCCGGGTGCGCGACGGCTTGATCGTCCACTCCCGGGACTACGGGAACCCCCTGGACATGGACGACTACCGCGAGGAACTGCTGAGCGCGATCAACTCCTAGCGCGCGTACGTCATGAGGACCGTGCCGTTGCCGAACGTGCGCGTCGCGGTCAGGTTGAAGAGGGTCGGGCGGAACGCGCCGTCGAGGGCGGCGATGCCCGACCCCGCCACCACCGGGTAGATCTTGACGATCAGCTCGTCGATCTCCGGCAGCAGCGTGCCCGCCAGCTTGCCGCCGCCGCACAGCCAGATGCCGAGGCCGTCCTCCTCTTCCTTCAGGCGGCGGACCAGCGCGAGGGGGTCGCCGGCGACGAGCTCCACCGCCGGGTCGGCGATCTCCGGGGTCGTGGTCGAGACGACGTACTGCCGCATGTGCGTATACGGGCTGGTCACGCCCACGTCGAGGCCCGGCTGGTAGGTGCCCCGGCCCATGAGCACGGTGTCGAAGCGCTTGTTGGGGGCGTCGAAGCCGATCTGCTTCCGGATGTGGGTGGGGACGGTTTCGGGGACCTCCTCGTGGATGTACGCGGCCAGGTCGTCGGACAGAGGGTAGAAGTCGAACTCGCCGTTCGGGCCGGCGATGTAGCCGTCGATGGAGATCGCCACATAGTAGGTGAGCTTTCGCAAATCCACTCCAGTTGTAGTACTTAGTTCGAAGTGATGTCACCGTAGTACTACGGATAGAGTGGTGTCAAGGCTGCGATCATCAGACGCATGAGGCTTGCGAAAGAGACGGACAGGGGCGCGGTCGAGGAGCTCGTACAGGCGGCCTACCAGCCGTGGGTGGCCGTCATCGGCGCGCGGCCCCGCCCCATGGAGGCCGACTACGGCGTGCTCATCGCCGAGGGCCGGGTGCACGTGACCGGCGACGACCTCGACGGGCTCATCGTGCTGATCCCCGAGGACGGGGTGCTCTACATCGACAACGTGGCGGTACGCCCCGGCCTGCACGGCAAGGGCATCGGCCGGAGCCTGCTCGCCTATGCCGAGCAGGAGGCGCGGCGGCTCGGCCTGCCCGCCCTGCGCCTCTACACCAACGTCAAAATGGCCAGCAACATCGCCCTGTACGAGTCGCTCGGCTACGTCGTGACCGGCCGCAAGGAACGCGACAGCCGTACGGTCGTGGCCATGCGCAAACAGCTTCCATGACGGCGGCTCAGCCCGTGAGGACGCCCAGCAGGTGGGTCACCTCGCGGGCCACCGCGTCGCGGGCCGCCCGCAGGTACTTGCGCGAGTCGACCACCTTCGTGTCCCCGGCCAGGTAGTCGCGTACCGCGCCGGTGAACGCCTTGTTCAGGTGCGTCGCGATGTTGATCTTCTTCATGCCGTGCTGTACGGCCTCGCGAAGAATGTCGTCGGGCACCCCCGACGAGCCGTGCAGCACCAGCGAGACCGGTACGGCGGCGCGTAGCTCGGCGATCAGCGCCAGGTCGAGCACGGCGTCCTTGGTGGTCATCGCGTGCGAGGTGCCCACGGCGACGGCCAGCGCGTCGACGCCGGTGCGCGCCACGTAGTCCACCGCCTCGTGCGGCTTGGTCCGCGCGCCGGGCGCGTGCACGCCGTCCTTGCCGCCCACCTCGCCCAGCTCGGCTTCCACCCACACGCCGCGCTCGTGGCACCAGGCGGCCACGTCGGCGGTGGCGGCCACGTTCTCCTCGTCGGGCAGCGCCGACGCGTCGAACATCACCGAACCCACCCCCAGCTCCACCGCCTCCTCCACCAGAGCGCGTCCGGTGGCATGGTCGAGATGCACCGCCACCGGCACCGCGGCGCCCCTGGCGACCGCCAGGCAGGCGAGCGCGATGGGTTCCAGAGCGCCGTGGTAGCGGACGCAGTTCTCGCTGATCTGCAGGACGACCGGCAGGCCCAGGGCCTCGGCACCCGCGACGATGGCGGTGGCGTGCTCCAACTGGATCACATTGAACGCGCCCACCCCCGCGGGTGCTTCGCGGACGATGTCGCCGATTCGGGCGAGGGGCATGACGACTCCTTGAACGATTCCTTGAACGATTCCTCAGACGATGACGATGCGTGGGTGGATGTCGGCGTAGACGTCGCGGTCGAAGTCGCCCGCCACGGGCGCCGCGACCGCCGCGGCGCCCAGCGCCGCCGCCCTGGTGAGCCGCTCGGGCCACGGGGACCGCTCCACGAGCCCCAGCGCCAGCCCCGCGACCAGCGAGTCGCCGGCGCCGGTCGGGTTGCCTTCCACCTTGTACGGCATGCGCGCCCGGAAGATCCCCTCGGGCGTGACGGCCAGCAGCCCTTCGGCGCCCATCGACACGACCACCGATTCGGCCCCGCGACCGCGCAACGCCTGCGCGCCCTCCTCGGGACCGCCTTCCGGCACGGCCCGCGCGAGCTCCTCGGCGTTCGGCTTGACGATCGAGGGGCGGCCGCCGGGCGCGTGCCGCAGTGGTTCGCCGTCGGCGTCCACGATGGCGGGCACGCCGTGTTCGGCGGCGATGGCGGCCAGTGTCGCGTACGCGTCGAGCGGCACGCCTCTGGGCAGGCTGCCGGAGATGACGACCGCCTCCGCCGTGGCCATCAGGTCGGTGAAACGGCCGGTCATGCGCCCGAACTCGGCCGCCGTGACCTCGGGCCCCGGCTCGTTGAACAGCGCCGTTCGCGGGGAGTCCGCGACGACCAGCGTGGTGCGCGAGTCGGCCGCGATCCCCACGAAGGCGTGCGGCAGTCCGGCCCGCTGGAGGTCGGCCTCGATGGCCTGGCCGGTCGGGCCGCCCGCGAGGCCGGTGACCAGCACGTCCTGACCGAGCGCGGCCAGGACGCGGGCCACGTTGACGCCCTTGCCGCCGGCCCGCCGGTGTACGGTGGTGACCCGGTTGACCCCGTCCCAGTCGACGCCGGGCACCTGGTAGGTGACGTCGAGGGCGGCGTTGAGCGTCACGGTGAGGATCATCAGGGCTCCACGATCCAGGCCCCGCGCTTCATCACGCCCACGACCTCCAGCTCGTCGGACAGGACCACCAGATCGGCCGCCTTGCCCACGGCGATCGAGCCGGTGGTGTCGGCGACGCCCAGCACGCGGGCGGGCGTCAGGGAGGTGAGCTGGACCGCCTCGGGCAGCGTCAGGCCCACCTCCTGGACGGTGCGGCGGAAGGCCACGTCCATGGTGAGCGTGCTGCCCGCGATCGAGCCGCCCTCGGCCAGCCGGGCGACCCCGTCGGTGACGATCACGTCCATGGAGCCCAGCACGTACGTACCGTCGCCCATGCCGGCCGCGGACATCGCGTCCGTGATCAGCGCGGTCCTCGCGGGCCCGGCCACCTCGTAGGCCAGCCGCAGCATGGCCGGGTGCACGTGCACGCCGTCGTTGATGAGCTCGACCGTGATCCGCTCGTCCTCCAGCAGCGCGGCGACGGGGCCCGGGGTGCGGTGGCCGAGCGCAGGCAGCGCGTTGTAGAGGTGCGTGGCCACGGTCGCGCCGGCCTCGATGCCCGCCAGCGTCTGCTCGTAGGTGGCGTCGCTGTGGCCGAGCGCGGCGATCACGCCCTCGGCGGCGGCCGCGCGGATCGTGTCGAGGGCGCCGGGCAGCTCCGGGGCGATGGTCAGCATCCGTACGTGCCCGCGTCCGGCGGCGAGCAGCCCGGCGAACTCCTGCGGCGAGGGATCGCGCAGCAGCCCGGGGTCGTGGGCGCCGCAACGAGCCCGGGAGATGTACGGGCCTTCGAAATGGATGCCGGCCAGCAGGCCGTCGTCGCACAGCTCGGCCAGTGACGACGTGGCGCGGGCCAGGTCGTCCAGCGCGCCGGTCACCAAGCTGGCCACCATCGTCGTGGTGCCGTGGCGCTCGTGCAGCGCCACGGCCTCACGCGCGCCGTCATGTTCGCCGGTCGGGAACGAGCCGCCCGCTCCGCCATGGTTGTGAATGTCGACGAAGCCGGGCACCACGTGCCGCCCGCCCAGGCCGTGGCCCGCGCGGGGCGCGGCTCCGTGCCCGACGTGCGTGATGCGGCCGTCTTCGATGGTCAACCACCCGTCGTGAACTCCCTCGGGAGTCACGATGCGGGCGTCGGCAAGAGTAAGGCTCATGAAGAAAGAATCACAGATCGAGTGAGGTGCAAGGGCTCATCCGGGTCGAGGCCCCTGGCGAACGCCCTGGCGACCGCGACCCGCTGCGCCCTGATCAGCTCGGCCATCGGGTCGAGACCGGTCTGGAAGAACGTGCCGCCGGTCTCCACGACCTGCTCGCGCAGGCCCTCGGGGGCGGTGCCGAGCATCCAGGTGACGCGGCCGGGGCCGGCGATGCTGATCGGGCCGTGACGGTATTCCATCGCCGGGTACGCCTCGGTCCACGACCGTGACGCCTCGCGCATCTTCAGCGCGGCCTCCTGGGCCAGGCCCACCGACCAGCCGGTGCCGAGGAAGCTGAACTGCTCGGCGCCGATGAGCTCGTCGGGGAGCGAGGCCGACACGGCCTGCTCGGCGTCGTCGATCGCCTGGGTGAGGTCCTCGCCGAGGCTGGCGCGGAGCATGGCGAGCTGGGTGGTGGCGAACCGCGTCTGCACGACCGACTGCTCGTCCGCGTAGTCGAGCACGATGACGTCGTCGGCGGCCGTCATCACCGGCGTGTCGGGGTCGGCGGTGATGGCCGTGGTCCTGGCGCCGGTCCTGCGCAGGAGCTCGAGCACCTCCGTCGTGGTGCCGGAGCGCGTCAGGGCCAGCACGCGGTCGTACGCGCGTCCGGCCGGGGCCTCAGAGGCGGCGAACGCGTCGGTCTCGCCCTGCCCCGCCTGCTCCCGCAGCGTGGCGTAGGCCATCGCGATGAACCACGACGTCCCGCAGCCGACCACGGCGACCCGCTCTCCGGGGCGGGGCAGCGCGTCGGCGGGCACGTCGTCGACGGCGCGACGCCAGCACTCGGGCTGGGAGCCGATCTCGGCTTCGGTGTGGGTGGTCACCACTTGCCTCCCCAGGATTGATTGTTTCTGCTGTTTTTATATCAGAACAGAGCATAAATGTGCACTGGTAGCCTGACCTGCCAGGTTGTGCCACGCTTGCTCCCGACGGATCTCAAAGGGGAGGCATCGTGTCCCGATACGATCGTTGGAACGCGATTCTCGAGCTGCTCGCGCAGGAAGGACGGCTCTCCGTCGAGGAGGCCGCCCAGTCGCTCGACGTCTCCACCGCCACGATCCGCCGTGATTTCGACCAGCTCGCCCAGCAGCAGATGCTCATGCGCACGCGGGGCGGCGCGGTCGCCCAGAGCGTCAGCTACGACCTCCCGCTGCGCTACAAGACGGCGCGGCACGCCGACGAGAAGCACCGCATCGCCTCCGCCGCGGCCGAACTGGTCTCGCCGGGCGCCGTGATCGGGCTCAACGGCGGCACCACGACCTCCGAGCTGGCCCGCACGCTGGCGACCAGCCCGGCGCTGGAATCGGGCTTCACCATCGTCACGAACGCCCTGAACATCGCCTCCGAGCTCACCGTCCGGCAGCACGTCAAGATCGTGGTCACAGGTGGGGTGGCCCGGCCGCAGTCCTACGAGCTCATCGGGCCGCTGGCCTCGGGCGTGCTCGAACAGGTGACACTCGACGTGGCCTTCCTCGGCGTGGACGCGCTCGACGTGGAGCTGGGCGCCTCGGCCCACCACGAGGGGGAGGCGAGCGTCAACTACCTGCTCATCAGCCGCGCCTCACAGGTCGTGGTGGTGGCGGACTCCTCGAAGATCGGCAAGCGGGCGTTCTCCCGCATCTGTCCCACCAACCAGATCGACACGCTCGTCACCGACGCCCAGCTCTCCGACAGCCTCGCCAATGAGCTGACGGACGCGGGCGTGAAGGTCATCCGCGCCTGATCGGGTCCCGCCTCGGTCTCAGCGCGTTCCGTGGGCTGCCGCGGTCTCATCGTGTTCCCTGATCTTCCGCGGTCTCAGCGCGTTTCCGCTCGTCCGCGGGCCGTGACGGCGGCCGGCCGGGATCCGGTCAGCGGCCGTCTTCCTGGAGGTCCTCGCCACGGTCGGCGGGTGGCGGGTAACCCATGCGTGCCGTACAAGAAGAGAGAGCGGTTTGTCGCATGACGGGCTGCGGCGGGTAAGAGGAGGGTCATGGCGGGAAGGGGAATCGCCCGGCTTGGGCCTGGAGAGCGGACCGCGGCGCTGGACCGGATGGCGGAGCGGGAGCTCGACGTGGTCGTGGTCGGCGGCGGGGTGGTCGGCGCGGGGGTCGTGCTCGACGCCGTCACCCGTGGGCTCGACGTGGGCCTGGTGGAGGCGCGCGACTTCGCCTCCGGTACGTCGTCGCGGTCCTCCAAGCTGATCCACGGCGGCCTTCGGTACCTGGAGCAGCTCAACTTCGAGCTGGTCAGAGAGGCGCTCCAGGAGCGGGCGCTGCTGTTGCAGCGGCTGGCGCCGCATCTGGTGCGGCCCGTGCCGTTCCTGTTTCCGATGACCCACTTCGGGTGGGAACGGCCGTATGTGGGGGCGGGGGTGGCCCTGTACGACGCGCTGGGGTTCGCCTCGGGGCTGGCGCGCGGGGTGCCGGGGCATCGGCACCTGTCCAGGAGCCGGGCGTTGCGGCTGGCGCCGGCGTTGAAGCGGGCCGCGTTCACCGGCGCGGTGCAGTACTGGGACGCGCAGGTCGATGACGCGCGCTACGTGATGATGATGCTGCGGACGGCCGCCACCTACGGCGCGCACGTGGCGCCTCGGGCGCAGGTCGTGGGGTTCCTGCGTGAGGGGGAGCGGGTCACCGGGGTACGGGTGCGCGACCTGGAGACCGGCGCCGAGCTGGAGGTACGCGCCCGGCAGGTGGTCAACGCCACCGGCGTGTGGACCGACGACATCCAGGAGCTGGTCGGCGGCCGGGGTCAGATCCATGTACGGGCGTCGAAGGGGATCCACCTGCTGGTGCCGCGCGATCGGATCCACTCGCTCACCGGGATCATCCTTCGCACCGAAAAATCGGTACTTTTCGTGATTCCGTGGGGGCGGCACTGGATCATCGGCACCACCGACACCGAGTGGAAGCTGGACAAGGCGCATCCCGTGGCGTCGAGGCTCGACATCGACTACCTGCTCGACCACGTGAACGCCGTGCTGTCCGTGCCGCTGACGCGTGACGACGTCGAGGGGGTCTACGCGGGGCTGCGGCCGCTGCTGTCGGGGGAGTCGGAGGAGACGTCGAAGCTGTCGCGCGAGCACGTGGTGGCGCACCCGGTCCCCGGCCTGGTGATGATCGCCGGCGGAAAATATACGACTTATCGGGTTATGGCGAAGGATGCCGTCGACGCCGTCGCCCACGGGCTCGACCAGCGCGTGCCGAAGTCGTGTACGGACCGCATCCCGCTCGTGGGCGCCGAGGGCTACCAGGCCCGCTGGAACGCCCGGCACCGGCTCGCGGACACCTCCGGCCTGCACGTGGCGCGCATCGAGCACCTGCTCCAGCGGTACGGCTCGCTCGTCGACGAGGTCCTGGAGCTGATCGACCGTGACAGGTCGCTGGCCCGGCCGCTCGGCGGGGCCGACGACTACCTGCGCGCGGAGATCGTCTACGCGGCCACCCACGAGGGCGCCCGGCATCTCAACGACGTGCTGAGCAGGCGTACGCACATCTCGATCGAGACCTTCCACCGCGGCCTGAGCAGCGCCCGCGAGGCCGCCGAACTGCTCGCCGAGCCGCTCGGCTGGGACGGCGAGCAGGTCAAGCGCGAGGTCGAGTACTTCACCAAGCGGGTCGAGGCCGAACGCCTGTCCCAGGAACAGGACACCGACCAGGAGGCCGACGCGATCCGGCTCGGCGCCCCCGAGATCGTGCCCGTCGCCACGCCGGAGCGGTGAGCCTTCCGGGGCGCCGGCCTGTGCGGCCGGCGCCCCTTCCGCGGGAGGACTGGCTCAGTGGAGGGGGATGTAGGCCTGCTCGGCCAGCGTGGTCGCGTCGTTGACCTGGACGCCGTCCGTGGAGACGGTCCAGATCGAGTCGCCGATGACCATCGCGCGCTGGATGCTCGGCTGGTACGTGGCGTCCTTCTGCCGCTGGACCGGGTGCTTGATCATGCCGAGCTTCGTCACCGCCGTGTCGTCGATCTTCAGGACCATGGCGCCGATCTCCTCACTCTTCTCCGAGTAGGTGTTCAGCGGGATCACCGACAGGCCGGTCTTGGGCCAGTACAGGAACGCGTGCGGGTCCCACTCGGCCTCGGAGCCCGAGTCCTTCTGGAACATCTGCGACAGCCGCCGCGGGTTCGCCGGGTCGCTGACGTCGAAGAGTGAGATCTGTGTGCCGAGCGTCCGGCCCTTGTCGCTCGCCTCCTGCCCGATGCCGATCAGCCGGCCGTCGTTGCCGGGGTGCAGGTACGCGGAGTAGCCGGTGATCTTCAGCTCGCCGGTCACCTTGGGGGCGGCCGGGTCGCGCAGGTCGAGCGTGTAGAGCGGGTCCACCTGCTTGAACGTGACGCAGTAGCCGACCGGGCCGATGAACCTGACCGAGTAGATGCGCTCACCCTCGCCCAGGCCGCCTACTTCGCCCACCTTGTCCAGGGTGTCGGCCTTGAGCACGTAGACGCTGCTGGCGCTGGTCTTCTGGTCCGTGGAGTTGAGCGTGGTGGCGACGCGCAGGTTGCCGTCGTACTCCGACAGCGAGTACTGGTTCAGCAGCCGTCCCGGCACCTTGCCCGAGGCGACGTAGGAGGGCGGGCCCTGCTTGCTGATGTCGAACCGGTGTACCTCGGTCTCCTCGGGCGGGGCCGTCGGGGTGGGCTCGGGGCTGAGGGTGACCTTGGCCGAGGGGCTGGGCTCGGCCGGGTCGGGCTCGGTGGCGGGGGCCTGGGGCGTGTCCTCCACGGCGGCCATCGGGACCGGCCACCACCAGCGCGGGTTGCTGGTCACGTAGAGGCTCTGACCGGTGCCGTAGACCGTGTCGCCGTCGGCCGCCAGGCTGATCGGGTCGGTGCCCGCCTGCGTGAGCCCCTGGGCCAGGTCGATGGTGTGCACGGTCAGCAGCGAGGTGCCGGTGTAGTCGGCCGGATGGCTGACCCGCGCGCAGTCGACCGCCTTCTTGGTGACGGTCCCGGCCGCGTCCGTGATCTCGATCTTGGGCAGCCAGGCGTCGAGCGGCGCCTTTCGTACCGCAGCCTCGTTCGCCTGCTTCATCTCGGCCTCGGAGGCGTTCTCCTTCGGCTGCGGGAAGGTGATGTCGGGCTGGCTGCGGGTGACGAGCCTGACGGTCGAGCCGACCATCCTGGCGTCCACGTACGTGCCCTGCGGCTTGATCGTGCCGAGCAGCTTGGGCTGTTCGCCGGCCAGGTCCACGAGCAGGTATCTGGTCTGGCCGACGGGGGCGAACGTCTTGTACATGATGTCGCCCCCTCTGTAGAGCACCAGCGCGCGGTCGCCCGAGACGAGCAGGTCGGCGGGGGCGTAGGCGGGCTCGTCGGCCTTGGTGAGCTTGAGGGACCCGGTGACCTTCCTGGTGGCCGTGTCGATGATCCGCAGCGTGCCGCCCGCGACCGTGATGATCCGGTTGCCGTCGGTCTTGACCAGGTCGGGCTCGTCCACTCCCGCCTCGTGGGTGTTGGTCGTGGAGTGCTCCGGGGCGGCGTCGGCGGTCATCGCCGACTTCTCACGGGTCATGAACATGGGCACCGCCCCGCCGAAGCCGAACTGGCTGACGTTGCCCGCCGCGTGCTCGCGGAGCCCGGCGAGCATGTCGTCGCAACCGTTGTAGGAGACCAGGCGCAGGGCCGGCAGGCGTTGCTTCGTGGGCGCCGTGCCCACCGGAGCGGAGGTGCAGGCGGAGATGGCCGTAGCGAGGGCCGCGCCGGCCACGACGGTACGGATCAGCGTCTTCATGACCTCATTGACGGATCCGCGGGCCGGGTGGTTCAGGATCATCCACCAGGATTGACCGTGAAGACAGGGCTGAAGTCAAGGTTCTCGGGGATGTCGAGCAACTTGCGCACCAGCTTGCCCTTGAAGTCCACCACCTGGATCTCGTCCCTGGTGGCGTTGTCCTGTTCCCAGCAGTAGACGTGGGTCTCGTCGTACCAGCCGAGGACCTTGTCGCAGTCGGAGGTGAACCGGCGGATCCGATCGCCGCTCCGCGTGTCCCAGACGCAGTGGTCGCCGTCGCCGCCCTTCGGGCAGTTCGTGACGAAGATTTTGCCGGAGGGGGAGAAGATGTCCTGCGTGCCCGAGGCCAGCGTGCCGATGTTCGCCAGGGTGCGGGTGGCCTCACCCGTGGTGTCGAAGAAGCGCAGCCCCTGCCCGATGGACATGTTGACCACGCCCTCCTCGTCGCCGTCCCAGCCGAAGGCGGTCTTACGGACCGAGGTGTCGGCCACGGTGACCACCTTGGCGTCCTCCGCGGCCACGTCCACGATGACGAAGCCGAGGTAGAGCCAGTTCTTGCCGGTCTCCTTCTCGATGTTGAGCAGGAGCTTCGAGCCGTCCTTCGACCAGGCGCGGATGCTGCTGATCAGCGGCTTGCGCACGGTCTTGATCGAGGTCTTCTCGCCCGACTGCCGGTCGGTGATGATCACCGAGTCGTAGTTGTCGGAGGTGTAGTTGCGGCCGCGGCCGGCCAGGGAGTGGCCGTCGGGCGAGACCAGCGACTCCCAGTTGCGGGAGTACTTCGTGAACGTGCCGCGCAGGGAGTTGCGGGCGTAGTCGATCCAGTCGTCGGCCTTCTTGTTGTAGACCTCGTACGAGGTCAGCGTGCTCGGGTCGGCCGCATTCTCGTACAGCGAGATGGTGCCGCCCGGCAACTGTCTCTTCGTGCCCGTCCGTGGCACGCCCGTCGGTGCGGCGCTGGGTTTCCTGGCGGACGCCGAGGCCGCGACGCGGTCGGTGGGCCTGGCGGAGCCCGGGGGCTTGGTCTGGCTGATGATCACGGCCACACCGGCGAGTACGAGCAGCGCGACGGTCACGGTCACGCCGATGACGATGGGCGCCCGGCTCTTCTTCGGGGGGTGACGGGGGTCGTAGGAGCTCGGGCGCGTCGAGCGGTGGTCGGTCGTGGGCGAGTATCCGCCCACGCGAGGTGGTCCGTGGTGACCAGGCATCGAAGGCGGCCCGCCGCCCATGGGGGGCGGGCCGTGGTGCCCAGGCGCCGACGGCGGCCCGCCGGGCATCGAGGATGGCCCGCCGGGCATGGAGGGCTGGCTGTGATGGCCGCCCATGGAAGGTGGCCCCATGGAGGGCGGCCCCATGGAGGGCTGGCCCGGCTGACCGGTCATGGGCGGCTGGCTGTGCTGCGGGCGCCAGGGCTCCGCCGGGGCGGCCGCCGCCGCTGCCTGGGCGAGCATGCCGGAGTTGGGCACCGGGTGCTGCAGCAGGCGCATGATCACCTGCTCGGCCGTCGGCCGCTGCGCCGGATCCTTGGCCAGGCACGCGGCCACCACGTCGAGCAGCGGACCCTGCAGCACGCTCAGGTCCGGCTGGTGGTTCAGCACCCGGTTGATCACCGCGGGCATCGTGTCGCTGCCGAACGGCGACCGGCCCGAGGCCGCGAACACCATCGTGCTCCCCCACGAGAACAGGTCGGCGGCCGGCCCGACGGTGTGGCCCAGCACCTGCTCGGGCGGCATGTACGAAGGCGTGCCCACCGGCATGCTGCTGATCGTCGAGGTGGCGTTGAGCGCCCTGGCGATGCCGAAGTCGATCACCCGCGCCCCGTCGGCCCCGATGATCACGTTGGCCGGTTTGAAGTCGCGGTGCACGATCCCGGCCTGGTGGATCGCGGCCAGCGCGGTCGCCGTGCCGATGGCCAGGCGATGCAGGGACGTGCCGGTGCGCGGGCCCTCCTCCTGGACGACCTTCTGGAGGGAGGGGCCTTCGATGAACTCGCTGACGATGTACGGGCGGTCGTGCTCGATGCCGGTGCCGAGCACCGCGGCGGTACAGAACGGCGCGACCTGCTGGGCGACCTGGACCTCGCGCAGGAACCGGCCCACGCTCACCTCGTCGCCGGCCTGATCGGGGCGCAGCCACTTGACGGCCACGTGCGTGCCCGCGGGGTCTGTGGCCAGGTAGACGACACCCTGGCCGCCTTCGCCCAGCCGGCCTAGGAGGGGCAGACCTCCCAGCCTCTCGGGGTCTCCCGGTCTGAGTGGCGCGAAGGTTGGCATGAAGGGATTCTGACCCCATGCCATGGATTGGCAAAAACTACCGGCCAGTAGCGATCCGGAATACCCTGCTTCCTATGCACGTGACGTCCAGCGGCAAGACCACCGAGATCACCGCACCGTTCACCGGCGAACCACTCGCTCAGCTGCCCGTTTCCGGGGCGGATGACGTACGTGCGGCATATGAAAAGGCAAGGTCCGCGCAGGCGGAGTGGGCCGCGCGGCCGGTCGCGGAGCGGGCCCGGCCGTTCCTGCTCCTGCACGACGCGATCCTGGACCGCAGGGACGAGATCCTCGACATCGTCCAGAACGAGACCGGCAAGGCCCGCAAGCACGCCTTCGAGGAAGTGCTGGACGTGGCGGGCTGCAGCCTCTACTTCGCCCGGCGCGCCCCCCGCCTCCTCGCCCCGCGCCGGCGCGCCGGCATCTTCCCCGTGGCCACCCGGGTGACGGAGCTGCGCCAGCCCAAGGGCGTGGTCGCGCTGATCACGCCGTGGAACTACCCGCTCTCCCTGGGCGTCACCGACGCTGTGCCCGCGCTGCTGGCGGGCAACGCCATCGTGCACAAGCCCGACACCCAGACCGCCCTGTCGACGCTGTGGACCATCGACCTGCTGGCCGAGCTGGGGGTGCCGCGCGAGGTCTGGCAGGTCGTGCTCGGCGAGCCCGCCGAGGTCGGCGACGCGCTGCTGGACGGCGCCGACTACGTGGCCTTCACCGGCTCCACCCGGGGCGGCAGGAAGATCGCCGAGGAGGCCGCCAAGCGGCTCATCGGCTGCTCGCTGGAGCTCGGCGGCAAGAACCCGATGGTGGTCCTCGACGACGCCGACCTGGACCTCGCCGTCCAGGGCGCGATCCGCGCCTGCTTCACCAACGCGGGCCAGCTCTGCCTGTCGATCGAGCGCCTGTACGTGCACACCGCCGTGTTCGACGCCTTCGCGGCGCGCTTCGCCGAGCAGACGGCCGGACTGAAGCTGGGCACGGGCCACGACTGGTCGGTCCAGATGGGCTCGCTCACCTCACAGCGCCAGCTGGACGCGGTCAGCGCGCACGTGGACGACGCCGTGGCCCACGGCGCCACGGTGCTGACCGGCGGCAAGGCCCGGCCCGACCTCGGCCCGCTGTTCTACGAGCCGACCGTGCTCACCGGGATCATCGAGGACATGCGGCTCTGCCGCAACGAGACGTTCGGGCCGGTGGTCGGCCTCTACCGGTTCTCCTCGGACGACGAGGCGGTCGCGCTGGCCAACGACACCATCTATGGGCTCAACGCCTCTGTCTGGACGTCCGACCTGGCGCGCGGCCGCGCCCTCGCCACCAGGATCAAGGCGGGCACGGTCAACATCAACGAGGGGTACGGCTCGGCGTACGCCTCCTATGACGCGCCCATGGGCGGCATGAAGGCGTCCGGGCTGGGCCGCAGGCACGGCGCCGAGGGCCTGCTCCGCTACACCGAGGCGCAGACCGTCGCCGCGCAGGCCACGTGGCTGGGCTTCGAGCCGCCCCTCGCGATGACGTACGACAAATGGGCGAATGTCCTGGTCACCACCCTCAAGACCATGAAGAGGCTGCGCCTGAAGTAGGTATACGTTGTATACGTGAAGGAACAGGGAACGGCTGCCCGCATCGCGGACGTCGCGCAACGGATCCTCGTCGAGCAGGGCGCCGAGGCGGTGAGCATGCGCCGGGTCGGCGATGCCGTCGGCGTCACCGCGATGGCCATCTACCGCCACTATCCGAACCGCGAGGCGCTGCTGCGGGCAGTCGCCACCACCAGCGGTCGCGAACTGGCCGCGGAATGGGCGCGACTCCCGCGGTCCGGCACGCTGGAGGAGCGGATCGACGTCCTGCTCGACGGCTTCCTCGACTTCGCGCTCGGCCGGCCGCACCTGTACACGTTCCTGATGTCGGACGCCTGGGCGCAGGCCCGGCGTTTCCCCGAGGACTTCCGCGAAGGGCAGGGGCCGCCGTTCACCGTACTCGTCGAGGTCGTCGAGGAGGGGATGCGCACCGGGCTGCTGCGCCGCGACGACCCGCTGGAGGTGGCGCTGACCGTCACGTCGAGCATGCAGGGGCTGATCCAGCAGTACCTGAGCGGGCGCGTCGCGATGGACGAGGCCGGGTTCCGCGCGCTCTGTCACCGGTGCATGCGGCGGATCATCGACGGCCTGCGCGCGTGAGCGGAATACCGCGTCCGGCGCGGGTGTCGTGATCTCCATGGAGATTCGTTACGTGGGCGGCCCGACCGCGGTTCTGGAGATCGGTGGGGTGCGGCTGCTGACCGACCCCACGTTCGACCCGCCGGGTGACTACCCGATCGGGAACCGGGCGCTGGTCAAGACGGCCGGACCGGCGTTCGGGCCCGGCGACGCCGGGACCGTGGACGCCGTGCTGCTCTCACACGACCAGCATCCCGACAATCTCGACAAGGCCGGACGCGCCTTCCTGTCCTCGGCGCCGGTGGTGCTGTCGACGGGCTCGGCGGCCGAGCGGATCGGCGAGCCGGTCCGAGCGCTGCCGAACTGGACGCACACCGATCTCGTACGCCCCGGCGGCGGTGCGCTGCGGGTGACCGGCGTGCCCGCGCAGCACGGGCCCGACGGGAGCGAGCACCTGGTGGGCGAGGTGACCGGGTTCGTGCTGAGCGGCGAGGGGCTGCCGACCGTGTACGTGAGCGGGGACAACGCCTCGCTGGACGTGGTCAGGGACATCGCGGGGCGCGTCGGAGCGGTGGACGTGGCGGTGCTGTTCGCCGGAGGGGCGCGGACGCCGCTGGTGGGTGATGCTTACCTGACGCTGACCAGCGACGACGTGGCAGAGGCGGCCGAGATCCTGGGCGCCCGTCACGTGGTGCCGCTGCACTTCGAGCACTGGGGGCATTTCACGCAGGGCCGGGACACGCTGGTGAAGTCCCTCGCCGGGCTCGGCGACCGCGTGCACCTGCTGGAGCCGGGCGAAGGGGTGACGCTCTCTTAAGGAGTACGTCAGTTCAGTGGGTGGCTGACCCAGACGTTCGGCTCGACGTAGACGGCGTGGTCGTGGGCCACGTCGCAGTGCACAGGGTTGAGCGCGCCGGGGACCTCGACCGGACCGGGCCGGTCGAACGGCAGGCCGGTCCACTCGCGCCACTCGTCGAGCGTGCCCGGGATCACCATCGAGCGCGGCGCGACCTTGACGATCTTCGCGCCCGCCCGCACGTGCACACGCAGCCAGGCGTCGTGCGGCAGGCCGTCGTCCCGGGACCTGAAGGCGTACTCCGTCATGGGCGTGTGCGGTTCGAGGTGCTTCTGGTTCGGCCGGACCGGCGCCACCAGCTCGCCGAACCCCAGCCGCGCGGCCTGGTCCCGCATCGCGGCCAGCATCAGCGGTGACAGCCCCGAGCCCAGCAGGTCGCTCCTGACGGTGATCTCCAGCGCGGAGACGGCGTCCAGGGGGCGATCCCGCTTGACGGCCAGCCATCCCTGGCGGATCACCCCGTCCCAGCCGTCGTCGGGCAGCTCGGCGCCCCTGGTCGCGAAGGGGATCATGCACGCTCTGGCCACCATCCGGCCGGGCTCGGCGTCGTCATCGGCCACCAGCACGTATTCGGCGTAGTCCGTCGCGGCGACCGGGTAGAACAGGTCGGCGATCGGGTCGTTGAACATGAAGACGCGCCACGAGTGGTCCATCTCCCATAACGTGGGCGCGAACTCGGGACGCTCGGCGAGCGTGGTGATCCGGAGTGACATGCGGGTTATTGTCACATTTCCCGCGATCGGCTCTCATCACATTTCTGACGGTCGCTGGATGGGCTGGTGCTCGGTCTTGAAGATCAAGGTCGTGTGCAGGTGCACGATCTCCGTACGGATCAGGAACTTCTCCAGCGCCAGCCGGTGCAGGTGGTCGGCGTCGGCCACGGCCACGTGCACCAGGTAGTCCTCGGTGCCCGCGACGTGGAACAGCGTGATCGTCTCCGGCAGCCCCAGCACGAACGTGCGCAACGGGTCCACGATCCGGCTGGTGTGCGGCCGTATGCGCAGGGCGAGCAGCGCCTGGAGCGGGCGGCCGAGCCGGGCCGTGTCCACCGAGGCGCGGAACCCGGTGATCACCCCGCGACGGCGCAGCGACCGCACGCGTTCCAGCGCCGTGGAGGGCGCGACGCCGAGCCGCTCGGCCAGATCCTTGTTCGGCAGCCGGGCGTCCTTCTGCAACTCGGCCAGGATCGCCAGGTCGATCGAATCCAGTTCGGCGTTATGCACTATTACCGGCCTCCAATTCGGTAAGGCTAGTCGGGCGCCATCGCATTAACCAATATTTGCGGCATGTGGAACATCGAGGAGTTCGCCGAGGCCGCCGGGATCACGGTGGGCGAGCTGGCCGCCTACGTGGACCGGAGCCAGCGCGGCGACGAGCCCGTGATCAGCCGCCGCCCACCCCGTGAGCTGGCCGAACGGCTGCGGCTCGGCGAGCTGATCGCCAAGGGCGGGATGACGCCCACGACCTACCGCGACTTCCTGCGGACCTTCCTCGCGGAGGGGACCAGGCTGCACCATCCCGCCTATCTGGCCCACCAGAGCGCCTCGCCCGACTTCCCGGCCGCGCTGGCCGATTTCGTGCACGGCGCCACGAACAACCCCATGGCCATCTACGAGATGGGCGCGGCGGCGGCCACGGTGGAGTTCGAGGTGCTCAGGTGGATGCTGGCCAAGGTGGGCTTCCCGGAGGGTGGCGGTGTGCTCACCCATGGCGGCTCGCTGGCCAACCTCACGGCGCTGCTGGCGGCGCGGGCGCGGGCCGTACCCGAGGCCTGGGAGGAGGGTGTGCCCGGCGACCTGGTGATCCTCGCGCCCGAGTCGGCGCACTACTCGGTCTCGCGGGCGGCCTCGATCCTGGGACTGGGTCAGCGGGCCATGGTGCCGCTGGCGACGGACCGGCTGGGACGCATAGACGTCAGCAAATTGCCGGATGTCTCAGGACGTCGGGTGATGGCGCTGGTCGCGGCGGCCTGCGCCACGGGCACCGGCCTGTACGACGACCTGCGCGCCATCGGCGAATGGTGCCGCGAGCGGGACGTCTGGTTCCACGTGGACGGCGCCCACGGCGCCTCCGCCCTGCTCGCCGAGGAGCACGCGCACCTGCTCGACGGCATCGAGCTGGCCGACTCGGTCATCTGGGACGCGCACAAGATGCTGCGTACGTCCGCCCTGGCCGCCGCCGTGCTCGTACGCAGGGAGAACGACCTCGACGCGGCCTTCAAGCAGGAGGCCAGCTACCTGTTCTACGGCGAGCGCGGCTTCGACCTCATCGGCCGTACGGTCGAGTGCACGAAGTCCGAGCTCGGACTCAAGATCTTCCTGAACCTGGCCTGGCGCGGCGAGCGCGGCCTGGGCGAGTACGTCTCGCGCCAGTACGCCACCGCCCACCGCTTCTGGGAGCTGGCCCGGCGGCGGCCGGGGTTCGCGCTGCCGTACGAGCCGGAGAGCAACATCGTCTGCTTCCGGTACGGCGCCACGGATCAGGCGGATCTGCGCGAACGCCTCATGGCGGACGGCGCCTTCTACCTCACCTCGACGGAGCTCGACGGCGTCCGCCACCTGCGCGTCACGGTCATGGCCCCGGCCACGGACGACGCCACGCTCGAACGCCTCCTGGACGCGATCGAGGCCAGAACGCCGCCGCACACTGTCTGATGAGCCAGGTCTCACTGGACTCCTCAAGATCAAGGGTGTGCGCTAGCGTCGGCCACATGACGGAACTCGACCCCAGGCTCCGTGCCATCACGGATCTGAACGTGGCCGACGCCCGAGAGTCGGGCGGCAGGCATGAGTACGACGGCAGGATCCAGGACCTGTCGCCGGAAGGCGTACGGGCCGGGCTGGCGCGGCTCGGCGAAGGCGCCGCACCGGCCGACCCGTACGACTCGGCGCATCTCCGGATCTTCGAGGACGGCCTGCGCACCCAGTTCGGCGAGCTGGAGCTGCATCGGAGCAACCCGCTGCCCCACCTGTCGAACCTCGACCTGGCCTGCTACGACCGCGACTACGCGCCGGAGGCCGAGCGCGAGGCCGCCAAGGCCGCGCACCTGGCGCTCTGGCCGGAGGCGGTGACGCACGCGATCGCCGCGCTCGACCGGGTCAGCGCGCCTGTCGCGAGGTCGCTGGTCGCGGCCGTCCAGGGCCTGGCCGCCGATGTCACGGACGGGGCCGCGCTCGACGCGCACGGCCTGCTGGTCGCGCACGTCGAGCGGGCGGCGGCGGTCGGCGACCCCGACGCGGCGCTCGGCGGCGAGGCGCTGGCCCGGCTGATGGGCGCCACCGAGGGGCTCCCCGTCGACCTCGGCAGGCTGGCCGAGCGCGCCGACGCCGAGCGCGACCGGCTCATTGCCCTGCTCACCGAGTCCTGCGCCAAGCTGGGGCGGCGGGGCGAGCCGCCGATCGACGTCGTACGCGAGCTGGTCAAGCAGCACCCCGACGCCGACGGCGTCATCGAGGCGGCCAGGATCGGCACCGAGAAGGCCATCGCGTTCACCCGCGAGAAGGACCTGGTGCCCTACCACGACGGTGAGTGCCTGGTCGGCCTGGCGCCCCCGTCGCGCCGCTGGGGGATGGCGATGATGTCGTGGAACTCTCCCGGCGAGCCGGAGGGCCCCTCCTGGTACCACATCACCCCGCCCGACCCCTCCTGGCCCGCGCGGGACATCGAGGAGTGGCTGGAGGTCTTCAGCGACACCACACTGCCCGCGATCAACGTGCACGAGGTCGCCCCCGGGCACTTCTCGCACGGCCGCGCCCTGCGCCGCGCCGGGTCGGACGTCCGGCGGCTGCTGCATTCGATGGCGTTCGCCGAGGGCTGGGCGCACTACGCGGAGGAGCTCTGCGTCGAGGAGGGGTTCGAGGCCGAGGACCCGCGCGTCGAGATCGGCGTCTGGGTGGAGGCGCTGATCCGCGTCACCCGGCTGGCCTGCGCCATCGGCGTGCACACCGGCCAGATGACGGTCGAGGACGGTGCCCGGCGTTTCGCGTCCGACACGCACCTGGCCGGACCGGCCGCGCTGTCGGAGGCCAGACGGGCCACGTTCGACCCCACCTACGGCCGCTACACCTGGGGCAAGCTGCTCATCCTCGACCTGCGCGAGCAGGCGCGCAAGGAGTGGGGCACCGGATTCACGCTGCAGCGCTTCCACAAGGCCCTGTTCGACCTGGGCTCGCCGCCGTTGGGGCTGATCGGCAGCATCCTCTAGGTTCACCCCCCGATACACTTGGAGCACCGCATTCGCCTTTGGGGGGTCCTCTCGGTGTCTGAGTTCGACACAGTGCTCGTCGTCGACTTCGGCGCGCAGTACGCGCAGCTGATCGCCAGGCGGGTGCGTGAGTGCCACGTCTACTCCGAGATCGTCCCCTCGACGATGCCGGTCGAGGAGATGCTGGCCAAGAAGCCCAAGGCGATCATCCTGTCCGGCGGGCCCTCCTCGGTCTACGCCGAGGGCGCGCCCGCCGTGCCCCACGGGCTGTTCTCGACGGGCGTGCCGACGTTCGGCATCTGCTACGGCTTCCAGGCCATGGCCCAGGCGCTGGGTGGCGAGGTCGCCCAGACGGGCGTCGCCGAGTACGGCGGCACCGACCTCGACGTGCTCAGCGAGGGCGTGATCTTCGCCGGGCTGCCCACCGCGCAGAAGGTGTGGATGTCCCACGGCGACAGCGTGGCCGCCGCACCCGACGGCTTCACGGTGACCGCCTCGACCCATCAGACCCCCGTCGCCGCCTTCGAGGACGCCGGGCGCGGTCTTTACGGCGTGCAGTTCCACCCCGAGGTGCTCCACTCCGAGCACGGCCAGGCGGTGCTCAAGCACTTCCTCGACGCAGCGGGCTGCCGCCCCACCTGGACCATGCTCAACATCGTCGAAGACGCCGTCGAGGCGGTCCGCCAGCAGGTCGGCGACGGCCGCGCGATCTGCGCGCTGTCCGGCGGCGTCGACTCGGCGGTGGCCGCCGCGATGGTCCAGCGGGCCATCGGCGACCGGCTGACCTGCGTGTTCGTCGACCACGGCCTGCTGCGCAAGGGCGAGGCCGAGCAGGTCGAACGCGACTTCGTGCGCGCCACGGGCGTCAAGCTCCGCGTCGTCGACGCCGCCGACCGCTTCCTCAAGGCGCTCGACGGCGTCAGCGACCCGGAGGACAAGCGCAAGATCATCGGCCGCGAGTTCATCCGGGTCTTCGAGGACGAGCAGCGCGCGATCATGGCCGACGGTCCGGTCGACTTCCTGGTCCAGGGCACGCTCTACCCCGACGTGGTCGAGTCCGGCGGCGGCACGGGCACCGCCAACATCAAGTCGCACCACAATGTCGGCGGCCTGCCCGAGGATCTGCAGTTCAAGCTCGTGGAGCCGTTGCGGACGCTGTTCAAGGACGAGGTGCGCCGGGCGGGCGAGGAGCTGGGGCTGCCGGCGGCGATGGTGTGGCGTCAGCCGTTCCCGGGTCCTGGGCTGGGGATCCGCATTGTCGGCGAGGTCACGCGTGAGCGGCTGGACCTGCTGCGGGAGGCGGACGCGATCGCGCGCGAGGAGCTGTCTCGGGCTGGGCTCGATCGGGAGATCTGGCAGTGCCCGGTGGTGCTGCTGGCCGATGTGCGGTCGGTGGGGGTGCAGGGCGACGGGCGGACTTATGGGCATCCGGTGGTTTTGCGGCCGGTGACGTCTGAGGACGCGATGACGGCTGACTGGGCGCGGGTGCCTTATGACGTGCTGTCACGGATCTCGACCCGGATCACGAACGAGGTGCGTGACGTGAACCGGGTGGTGGTGGACATCACGAGCAAGCCCCCGGGCACCATCGAGTGGGAGTAACCGGGGCCTGGGTTGGCGAGCTTGCGGTGAAGCCATCGCTTGTAACTACAAGCAATTTTTAGTTTGGCGTCTTGGCGCTGCGCAAAACTAAGAATTTCTGTTAGGACCTAGACTGGCGCTGTGGAGTCACGTGAAGACACGCCTCGTGTGCGGCTCTGGCGACGGGCAGCGCACCAGCGTGGCTACTTCACTGCGGGCCAGGCCCTTGAGGACGGTTACTCCCACCAGTCGCAGCACTATCAGGTCCGCCAAGGTCACTGGACGCGCATCGATCGCGGCGTCTATCGCTTCCGGGAGTTCGTCGATCTCCCTCAAGGCGAACATGATCACCTCGTCCGGTGGGCGCTGTGGAGCCGGGGACAAGCGGTCGTGTCCCACACCACCGCGCTCGCTGTTCATGATCTGGGCGTCGCCAATCCTGCCCGGATCCATCTGACGGTCCCGCCCGATTTCCGTCGGCGAAATTCCTCGGTGGTCCTCCACCGAGGGGAGCTGACGAGTGATGAGGCGGAAGAGCATGAAGGATTTCGGGTGACCAGACCCGTACGCGCCATCGCGGAGTCCGCTGCGGACGGCGTGGGTCAGGATGTGATCGACTCTGCGGTCGCCGAGCTGCTCGATCGTGGTGCCGCTACCGTCGGTACAACTTCTGAGGGCCGCACAGCAAGTCGGCTCGAGGGCCGAACTCGCGGTGGAGCGAGCCATTCGCGCGGAGCTCACATGAGCCGATATGCGACCGAGTGCCACCGTACGCCGGGAAACTCCGCGTGCAATGCGGTGATGTCCGTCTCATCATCGGTGAGGTCATACGCGCCATACCCCTTTGCCCCGCCAGGGCCGGACAGCGTCGCGCAGGAGAATGGGCGGCCTCGTGATCCGAACACCGGACAGGCCCTCTAGGCTGTCGCTACCCGACTACGGGCAGTCGGAGCACGAAGCGGGCGCCGCCGATGGGTGAGTCCTCGACGCGGAGGGTCCCATGGTGGGCCAAGGCGATGTCGCGGGCGATCGCCAGGCCGAGACCGCTGCCGCCACGGTCGCGGCTGCGCGCGGCGTCCAGTCGAACGAACCGTTCGAAGATCCGTTCACGGTCGGTCTCCGCGATGCCCGTTCCGTCGTCGGCGACGGCCAGTTCGACGCCATCGCCATCGCTGCGTACCTGGATGTGCACCGATTGCTGGGCGTGCCTGAGAGCGTTGTCGAGCAGATTGGCCAGCAGGCGGTTGACGTGGCTGCGGACGGCACTGACCGTCACCCCGTGTTGGAGTTCCAGGCGGATCTCGACGCCGTACGACCGCCGGGAGATCTCGGCCCGGACCAGCTCGGCCAGGTCCAGCGCCTCCCGCTCAGTGGGCGCGGTCGCCTCCACCTGGGCCAGTAGCAGCAGGTCGGCAACGATCGCCTCGATCCTGTCGACGCCCCGCAGGGCGTGCTTCAGCAGGTCAGAGAGGTCGGTCTGCTGAGGATGCAGCATGGCCTCCTCCAGCTCCACCCGCAGTCCGGCGAGCGGGGTGCGCATCTCATGGGAAGCGTCCGCAGCGAACTGCCGTGTCCGCTCAAGGGCGCAGTCCGCGTATTCCTTGGCCCGTTCCGCGCTTTCCCAAGAGCCGGCGACCGTCCGCACGAAGTGGCCTGGCGTCTTGGCCGTGTTCGCCCCGGAGGCGTTCACCGGTCGGGGAAGAACCCAGCAGGTCATGTGATCGGAGTAATGGAATCCCTCGAGCGTGAGCAGCAGCCGCAGGAACGTGACTGCCTGACGTGCGTGCTCGTCCATCTCGTCGTTCCTCCTTCAGATTCTGGGGCGTGATCTCTGTCGGTTGGCTGCCGATCACCGCAATGATCTGGAGATATCGCTTCAGGGCTCTTGGGCTGATGTCAATGGCCAAGTGCGCGTGACTCTGACCCACTCTCCACGTGGACAGGCGCTGTCCGCGTCGGCACGATGCCCTACCTTCCGGGGTCGGCTGTCACTGTGAGTTGCCATCACACGTCTGCAAAGTGCCCAACCATCTTGATTCGACGAACTACCGCTAGTCGCCGGCTCGCACCTCGTGGCCGAAGTGGAAAGCGACGATGGACATTCCCCGGGCGTGGTAGAAGCGGTGCGCCCCGTGGTTGGTGATGCCGGAGTCGAGCTCGATCCGCGCGCAGCCGGCCTTGCGAGCGCGGACCTCCAGTTCGGCCAGCAACCGGCTGCCGACACCGCTGGAGCGCAGATCCGGATGCGTGATCAGGTCATCGACGAAGAGCAGCCGGCCCCGGCTGGTCGCCAGCACCCGGTGCGCGGCCACGCCGACGCACCGGCCGGCCGGGTCGTAGGCGGCGGTGAACATCAGGCCCTGACGGTGGGCCTCCTCGGCGAACTCCGCGTAGGCCTCGCGGGTGAGCGCGGGACGCAACGCGCGGATCAGAGGTGCGACGTCGGCCTCCATCGCGGGGTGCCCCGGCGCGACGTCGGCCATGAACAGTTCGGTCATGCCTTGAGCAGCGCCTCGGCCAGCTCGGTGGGGCGGGTGAAGTTGGCCTCGTGACTGCCGGGTGTCTCGATGACGGGCACCTCGCCGAGGCGCTGGGGGAACCGGGGAGTCCAGCCCCATTCGCCGGGCGGCAACGAGACGTCCTCGCGGGAGATCACGTAACTGGCGGGCACTCCGAGGGCCGCCGGATCGACCGGCGCGACGGGTTCGGTCAGGTAGCGCATCGGCTGGGGCACCAGCAGGCTGTGTACGAGCCGCTGCATGTTCTCCTCGGCGTCCTGCATGAACCCGGTGGAGAAGACATCGAAGGGGAGGGTCACGCTGTTGTTCCCCGACGCCGCGGCCAACTGGGTGAACAGCTCCACGTAGGCCGGCGGGACTTCGTCCAGCAGCGGCGCGCCCTCGGCGGGGACGAACGCGCTCCAGTAGACGAGCTTGCGCAGCCGTGAGGCCAGGCGAGGAGCCGCGCCGGTGATCGGGTAGCCGCCCCAGCTGTGCCCGACCATCGTCACGTCGTGCAGGTCGTGGCGCTCGACCAGGTCGACGATGAAGTCGGCCACGTCGGCGAGGCTGTACTGCTCGGGGTCGGCCCCGTCGGCGATGCCCGGGAGGCTGGGGGTGAGGACGCGGTGTCCGGCCGCGCGCAGGTGCTGGGCGACCGGCCGCCAGGTCCAGCCGCCGTGCCAGGCACCGACGATGAGGACGAATGTCTCCGCCATGACTTCTCCTTGGGGTGGTGCGATCCGGCTCGCCAGAGGCTGAGGTGCTGATCATCCGAGGTGGGGATGTGGGAGCCGGGTGGAGCACGCCGGTTGTGTGGAATGTGTCACACCGTAGGAGAAAAATTCTGGTTCGTGAACAGAATTCCGCACTGAAGAACAATGCTGGTCAGAGGGGCGGCAGGTTCCGGCCGGCCCGCTCGGTGGCGTCCCGCAGTTCGGCGGCCAGCGGTTCCACGCGTTCTTTGCCGAACCGCACCGTGGGTATGGAGATGGTCAGTGCGGCCACGGCGTGGCCGGTCCGGTCGGTCACGCATCGACCCATGGCCGCGACCCCGGTCTCGGTGTCCTCCAGGTTCAGGGCGTAGCCCTGCCGTTTGGTCAATTCGAGCTCCCGGCACAGGCGGGGGAAGTCCTCGTCGTTTCCGTACATCTCGGCCAGTTCGTCCCTGTCCAGTTCGGCGAGGAGGGCCTTGCCTCCGGACGTCTTGCGGGCGGGCAGTACGGTTCCCTGCCGGTCGCCCACGTGGAGCACCTGGGTCGACTCGACGGAGGCCAGGAAACGCGTCTGCGTCCCGATCCGGACGAGAAGGTTCACGGTCTCGTCCACGCGTGAGCACAGCATCTCCATGTGCGGCAGCATCGCGTGGCGCAGCACCTGGAGCGTCCGATTGGCGATGGGGGCGGCGGCCAGCCCGGGGCCGGGCAGGTAACCGCGCTGATCGTCTCGGGTGGCGAAGTCGCGATAGACGAGCATGGACAGCAGGCGGTGGGCGGAGGAACGGGCGATGCCGAGTTCGTCGGCGGCCTCGCTCACTCTCAGGCGGCCATGGTCGCGGAGCAGTTGCAGCAGCCGGAGCGCGTTGTCCACCGACTCCAGCAGGTACGCAGGTTTGTTCCTCACAACAGAATTGTATTCACATAGCAGAATTTCTTCCATACGGTTCGCATCATCTTCAGGACCGAACGGTGAGAGCACCGATGACGGCAGTGCTCACTGGCCGGGCCTCAGGCCCCGACCTAGGGAGATGGCTGTGAACAGAGAAGTGATCATCGTCGGTGGCGGGATCGGCGGGCTGTCGACGGCCTTCGCGCTGACGCGAGCCGGACACGACGTACAACTGCTGGAGCAGGCGCCGGAATTCGGCGAAGTGGGCGCCGGCCTGCAACTCGCGCCGAACGCCACGCGCATCCTCGCCGAATGGGGACTGCTGGAGGAAGTCGTCGCGGCTGGAGTGCGACCCCGCCGGCTGGTGCTTCGCGATGCCGTCACCGGCGAGGAGCTGACTCATCTGGATCTCGGCGAGGAGTTCCGGCAGCGGTACGGCGCGCCCTACGTCGTCGTGCACCGCAGCGACCTGCACCGGATCCTGCTTGAGGGTTGCCGCCGGATCGGTGTGGCGATGGAGACCGGCCGGCGAGTCACCGGTGTGGTGTCAACCGCCCACGACGCCGTCACCAGCTGCGCTGACGGTGCGGTCTACAGGAGCGCCGCGGTGCTCGGGATCGACGGTCTCAACTCCACTCTCCGCGACCAGATCGTCGGTGATCAGCCGATCCCCTCCGGGTACGTCGCCTATCGCGGCACCCTGCCGGCCGACGACCTGACCGTCGAGCTCGACCTGGACGATGTCGTCGCCTGGATCGGCCCCGGGTGCCACTTGGTCCAGTACGCACTGCGGCGCGGGGAGATGGTGAACCAGGTGGCGGTCTTCCGCAGCCCCGCCTTCCAGCGGGGCGAAGCGGCGTGGGGCGGCCCCGATGAGGTCGACGACGCGTTCTCGCACTGCTGCGAACACGTGCGCAAGTCGCTGACCTCCCTGTGGCGGGACACGCACTGGCCGATGTACGACCGGGCACCGGCGACCCGGTGGACCGACGGGCGGCTGGGCCTGCTCGGCGACGCGGCGCATCCCATGCTCCAGTACCTCGCCCAGGGCGCATGCCAGGCGATCGAGGACGCCCACACCGTCACCGCGCTGGCCGAGCAGGGTGACTGGCCCGCGGCGCTGATCGCCACGCAGGACGCCCGTGCCGTCCGCACGGGGCAGGTCCAGAGCGCCGCACGCGTATGGGGCGAGATCTGGCATGTCGACGGCATCGCCCGTCTGCTGCGCAACGAGCTGCTGACCGGCCGGGATCCCCGGGACTACCGGCACATCGACTGGCTCTACGGCTCCTGATGCCGTCCACCAGTCGCTCCCCCCAAAAAAGAAGGAAAGAATTCGATGCGCGATATCACCGCGAAACACGACGGCAAGACGTCACGCCAGGGGCGCAGGGCCTTGTTCGGGGCGTGGGCCGGGCTGTGGGTGGACATGTTCGATGTCTACCTGCCCATCATCGTCCTGGCACCGGCAGCGGCGTACTTCGAGCCAGCGGGTGCCTCGGACTCGACACGACAGATCATCACTGCCCTGATCTTCTCCGCCACGCTGCTGGGCCGCCCGCTCGGTGCCGTGATCTTCGGTCACATCAGTGACAGGACCGGGCGCCGCCGTGCGTCGTTGATCGCGTTGACCGGCTTCGGTGTCGTCACGCTCGCGATCGCATGTCTCCCCGGCCATCAGACCGTCGGCCTGGCGGGCATCCTCGCTCTGATATTCCTCCGCTTCATCGACGGGATCTTCCTTGGCGGGCAGTACACCGCTGCGACACCACTGGCGTTGGAGCAAAGCCCCGGCTCGAAGCGCGGCCTGTTCGGCGCGATGATCATGACTGGCTTTCCGCTGGCCTATTGCACGATCGCGTTGTTCACATTCGGTCTGCTGAAGATCGTGCCGGCGAACGGCTTGGACTCGCCGTACGTGCTGTGGGGATGGCGGATCCCTTTCATCGTCGGCGGGCTGCTCGCTCTTGGCCTCGTCGTCTGGATGTCGCGCAACGTCCATGAGTCGGACGTCTGGCGGGAAGCTCCGAAGTCGTCCACCCCGCCGGTGCTGGAGTTGTTCCGCAAAGGGAACCTACGCGGATTCCTTCAGGTGTTCACCCTCATGAGCGGACTCTGGCTCGCCTTCAACATGATCGGTGCCGTGCTGCCGGGTGAGTTGAAGAGGTCAGCCGGACTGAGTGACGTGCGGGTGACGATGCTGCTGGTCGTGGCCTATGCGCTGCTCGCCGTCGCCTACATCGGCGCCGGATTGTTGAGCCAGCGCATCGGTCGCCGCCCCTTCTTCATCATCACGGGACTGCTGACCGCGACAGCCGCGCCGGCGCTGTACACGCTCATCGTCTCGAGAACCGCGAGCAGCTACGCCATGATCACGCTGGTCACCGTGGCGCTCGTCATCGTCGTCGTTTCCACCTTTGGAGTGGTCACGACCTACATCATCGAGCGCTTCCACGTCAGCGTCCGGTCCAGCGGCTACGGGCTGGGCTACACGGCGGCTGTGATCGTCCCCGCATTTTACGTCTTCTACCAGACCGCGCTGGCAGATCTCATGCCGATGAAGTACACCCCGGTGGTCCTCCTCATGGTCGGCGGAATACTCATCGTTTGCGGTGCCGCACTCGGCCCGGAGACCCGCGGCGCAGACCTCACATCTACCGGAGGTTCGGTGAATCGGCCCGCAACGACCGCTGAATGACGGCACAAACGAGAATTGGCCCAGGGACCGTTCCCGAAAAACAACTGACCTTGTACTGACGAAACCTGAGCCCGAAGGAGCACCCGTGGGCATCATCACCGAAGACATGCGAGAGATCATCGAAAGCTCGAAACTCTCGTTCGTCGCGACCGTCTGCGCGGACGGATCGCCAAACCTGTCCCCGAAAGGCTCGGTCCGGGTCTACGACGACGAGCACCTCATCTTCATGGACATCGCCTCACCCACCACCATCGAGAACCTCCGCCGGGATCCGCGGATCGAGATCAATTCGATCGACTTCATCCGACGCCGCGGCTACCGGTTCAAGGGCACCGCGACGTTGGTCTCCCCAGGGCACCCGGCATACGAGTGGCTGCGCGCCTGGCTGCTCGATCTGCACGGTCCCGCCTACCCCGCCCATGAGGCCGTTCTCATCCTCGTGGAGCGGGCCCTGCCCGTGCTGTCGCCGGCCTACACCTTCGGGGACGCCGACGAAGCCGGCCTCGCCAAGACCTGGGCGGCCACCTACGGGGTCTCGGCCGAGCCCTCGGACCGCGGGTGACCCAGCGTCACCAGGTGGTGATCTCAGATGCGGGCGGCCCCCGTCGCCCGTCTCGGACAAAGGAGTTGGGATGGATAGCACACCAGCGGTCATGACGGCCGCCTACATCACCGGCCACGGCCCCGCGGACGGCATCCGAGTCGGTGACCTGCCGGTTCCGGTGCCCGGCCCGACGGACGTGCTCGTGCGCACCGAAGCGCTGGCAGCGAATCACGTCGACACGTTCGTCCGCTCCGGCGCCTATCGCACCCACACCCCCTTCCCGTTCATCATCGGCCGTGACCTGGTCGGGACCGTGGCCGCCGTCGGTGCCGGAGTATCGGGATTCCAGCCCGGAGATCCCGTGTGGTGCAACAGCCTTGGCCACGGCGGCCGTCAGGGTTCGTTCGCCCAGTATGCGATCGTTCCCGTCGAGCGCCTGTACCGGCTGCCGAAGGGTGTCGCTCCGGACACGGCCGTGAGCGTCCTGCACACCGCGGCGACGGCCCATATCGGGCTGTTTCGCGAAGGGCGGATCCGCGTCGGCGACACCGTCTTCGTCAACGGCGCGGCAGGCGGGGTCGGCAGCGCCGTCATCCAGCTCGCCGTGGCCGCGGGCGCGAGAGTCGTCGCCACCGCGTCCGAACGCGACACCGATTGGTGCCTCGCTCTCGGCGCGCACACTGTCGTCGACTACCGTGACCCGCACGTGACGAAGCGCATCCAGGACGCCACCCCGGATGGCGTGGACATCTTCTGGGACAACTCAGGTGAGAACCACATCGAGGCCACGCTGCCTCTGCTGGCCCAAGGGGGGCGCATCATCGTCATGGCCGGGCTCCGCTCGCGACCGATCCTGCCGGCGGGCGAGCTCTACCTCCGGGACATCAGCATTCGAGGATTCGTCATCAGCAACGCGTCGATCAGCGACCTGCAGTCCGCCGCGACGACGATCAACGGTCTGCTGGCGCGGGACGGGCTCCGGACCCGCATCGGTGCGACGCTGTCTCTGTCCGAGGCCGCCGAGGCGCACCGCCTCCAAGAGAGCCGCGGGCCCGACCGTGTCAGGGGACGCATCGTCGTCCTGCCATGATGCCCTCCCGCGTCGGTGATTCCCGATGGCCCGGTGGGCCAGGTCGATCGGTACCCCACGCACTTCGTCTGCGGCCGCGACGACGCACTCACCCGTGTCAAGCGCGTCGCCCGCTATGCCTCGTTCGAGGGCGATGCCAGACATCCAAGGCCCCGCCAACGTCAACAGGCACTTACTGCAGTGTTGAGATCAGCGGGGCGCTTGGACAATGACCGGGTTCAGGCCCAGGTGGGCTTCTGTGCCAGGGCCCACTCCCAGTCGACGGTCTTCGCCCAGTCTCGATAGGAGTGCCACCGTACGCCAGGAAACTCCGCGTGCAATGTGGTGATGTCCGTGTGCACCGGATTGTCCTCGAAGCTCTGGAACATGTCGGCGATCTCGTCACCCGCCCACTGGCGTACCAACGGGATGGGGATGTTCTCGTACGGCAGGGGGTGCCGCTCCTTACAAGTGCGGCCGTACGTCCATCAACGAGAACACCTGCCTGCTCACCCGTTCCCGGTACTCGGCTGACAGCGGGTCCACCCCATAGATCGCCTCGATCACCTGTGGCAGCGCCACCGGCGCGAAGGCCAGGAGGAAGGAGAGCAACGCCAAGAACTCTGGCTCGAGCTCGTCGCCGACCTCCCCCGCCGCCTGGCGGGCCCGCATCTGCTCGACGGCCGACGCCGAGACCTTGTGCCATTCCTCCGCCAGGGCCTGCGCGTCGCCGGGATAGTCGCCGAGCGCCTGCCAGACGACCAGACGAGCTCTGCGCGGATCTTGCAGTGTGGCGTTCAGCGCCGCGCGGAAGCTCTCCTGGAACGGCTCGGTCGCAGCGGTCGGTACGGGTTTATCGTGCCGCTCCCGCCAGCTCCGGCGGAGCTCCTCCAGGAGACCTTCCTTGCCGCCGAAGTAGTACGAGATCAGCTGCACGTTGACCCCGGCGCGCTTGGCGATGGCGGCGGTGCGAGCGCCGGAGTAGCCCTTGGAGGAGAATTCGTCGAGGGCCGCATCGAGGATGCGCTCCTTGGTGTGCGCCGCATTGCGCTTGCTGCCAACCTCACCTGCCGCCATGCGGACAAACTATCAATCATCCGATTGATTAACAACTCTGGGCTGGTTCAGATAGGTGAGGACGCGGCGGTTGTTGTTGCCGTCATCGGTGATGCCGAGCTTGCCGAACAGGGAGGTGGTGTACTTGCTGATGGCGCTCTCACTGAGGAAGAGCGACGCGTCTCGCCCAGCTCCCCGTGCCGACCGCCTGACCAGTAGGTGATGACGTGATGAACGAGCGTGTCGATTCCGTGGAGATCATCAGCCCGAACAACGTGCTGGCGGACACGATGCGAGTCCGCGAGATGAACCTTTACCGCCGCTACTTCGACCTGGTCGCCACCGGCCGCAAAACAATCGAGGTCCGCGTCCAGTACCCCAACCTCCGCACCCTGACGGCTGGCGACCACATCCGCTTTGTCTGCGGCCGCGACGACGCCCTCACCCGCGTCAAACGCGTCGCCCGCTACGCCTCGTTCGAGGAGATGCTCGACACCGAAGGCCCCGCCAAGGTCAACCCCGACAGCCCCCGCGACCAGCAACTCACCAACATCCGCCGCATCTATGGCCCTGAGAAAGAAGCTCTCGGGGTCCTGGCCATCGAGATCGAACTCCTCGACCCACCCGCGAACCCCTGACACCTGAGACCTGCAGCCATCTACATCCACATGGCCGACTTGGATCATTCGGTTGACACACGCATAGTCGGTTGTCGGGAGTGTCCAGAGCTCGGCCAAGGAGGCAACCTGCGGTGATCGAGCAGGAGATCGTAGAGGATCTTGACGCTGCGCTCAGCGAGTTCGCTGAGGCTCTGCAGGAGGCGCGAGCTAAGACCGTGCCGCGCTACTTGGCGAAGGGGGACACGTTCGGTTGCGAGAAGCCCTCCGTCAGGGATTGTTCAGGTAGGTGAGGACGGCGAGGACGCGGCGGTTGTTGTTGTCGTCATCGGTGATGCCGAGCTTGCCGAACAGGGAGGTGGTGTACTTGCTGATGGCGCTCTCACTGAGGAAGAGCCGCTGGCCGATGGCCTGGTTGGACAATCCTTCGGCCATGAGGCCGAGCACGGCGTGTTCGCGTTCGGTGAGCTGTCCGAGTCGTCGGTTCGAGGAGCCGCTGGACAGCAGTTTGGCGATGACGGCCGGGTCCATGGCGGTCCCGCCACCGGCGACGCGTTCCAGCGCATCGATGAACTGGTCGGCGTCGAACACGCTGTCCTTGAGGAAATAGCCGATGCCGCCGGAGCCGTCGGCCAGGAGTTCGCGGGCGTACAGCTGCTCGACGTGCTGAGAGAGGATCAAGATCGGCAGCCCGGGAACCTCGTTGCGGGCAGCGAGAGCAGCCCGCAGGCCCTCGTCCGACTGGGTCGGCGGCATGCGAACGTCGACGATGGACACGTCCGGCCGCCATGTCAGCAGCGCGTCGAGCGTCTCGGGCCCGGTGGTCGCGGTCGCCACCACCTGGTGTCCGTACGCCTGGAGGAGGCGGACCATCCCGTCGCGCAGGAGGTAGAGGTCTTCGGCTACAACGATGCGCATGGCAGCATCATCCTCGCGTGGGTCGGGCCGCCTGCCGGGCTGGTGATCTCCAAGGTGCCGTCGAAGACCGCGAGGCGGCGGTGTAGCCCGGCGAGCCCACCGCCGGCTCGCACGTCGGCCCCGCCCCGGCCGTTGTCTTCGACCTGAACGACGATGCCGGTGTCGTCCCGGGCGATGGTGATGCGTGCCCGGGTCGCGTGGGCGTGCTTGACCGCGTTGGTCAGCAGTTCGGCGACTCCGAAGTACAGGGCGGACTCGATCGGCGGGTCCATACGTAGCTGAACGTCGGCGCTGACCGCCGTTTCGAGCGGGCTGTCCAGGGCGAGAGCGCGGACGGCATCGATGAGCCCTCGCTCGTTCAGCACCGGCGGGTTGATTCCCTTGACCAGTTCGCGGAGCTCGGTCAGTGACGTGGTGGCGCCGGCCCGCGCTTCCCGCATCAGCGCCTTGGCCTGGTCGGGGTCGGTTTCCATCAGCTTCTCCGCGGTCGCCAGAGAGAGCCCGAGCGCGACCAGGCGGGCCTGCGCTCCGTCGTGCAGGTCCCGCTCGATCCGGCGGATCTCGGCGGCCTGCGCGATCGTGGTGTCCGCGCGCTGGGCCGTCAGCTCATCCACCCGGTCGGCCAGCGTCATCGCGGGCGACGGGCGCAGGAAGCGGACGGCTACCGGCTCGACGGCCCGCCAGGCGTACGGGGCGCCGGCGACGGCCACGACCGCGCCGAGCACGCCGGCAACGCGCATGGCGGGCGACGGCTGGAAGAGCCCGAAGATCGCTGCCGCGGCTCCGGCCGGCGGGACGGCGGCGACCACGCCCGCGGTGACCGGTGCGATCGCGGTGAATCGCAGGTCACGCCGGAGGGCGGGATCGCGCCACCGGGTTCGCCATCGCTGATCGAGGCGGGCGTCGCGGCTGGTGCGCTCGTAGGAGTAGCCGTTCCACCAGTACCCGGTTGACATCTGTGTCACCGGCCCGGCCTGCCGATATACGGCGGGAATGACGGTGCCTGTCCACTTCGCGACGAGGGAGCGGACCATCCGGCACACCGGGCGGGACAGGGCCAGCGTGCCGATACACGCCCACACGAACGGCGCTGTCCACGACCACGGGCCTCCGCCCCACCAGATCCACAGCGCCACGGCAGCGGCCCACACCGCCGGGACCAGCATGCTGACGACCATCACGACGCACGCGCGCACGAACCCCACGCAGGCACTCGCCACCCATGACACCAGCTGTCGCATGACTCTTCCTTCTCACTTCGGTGTTTTCACTGTGCACCGCACAGAGCCGTGTCCCCGCCAGATCGGCTGCGAAGTGGGTCTAGCCCCACCCACCCGTACGTCCAGGCGCATACCGCGCCACCCATGCGCTCCCTAACGTCGACACCACCCCAGAGGAAGAAGCCGACATGGAAACCCACCCAGCGGAGCCGCCGGGGTCGGCCTGGCGGTCGTACGTGATCCACGCGTTCGTGGTGACGGCGGCAGGTTATGCCCTCAGTGTGCTGGACCTATCGACGTCGGCGAAGTTCGCGATGGCGGCTGTCGTGGTGCTCCCGGCCTGTTTCGCGCTCGCCAGCCCGATCCGCCGGCTTCCCGGCGTCCGCCGCGTGCTCTGAAATCCCCTTGGAAGGAAGAACCATGAAAACCCCCAATCGCACCACGGCCGAGGCCGGCCACATCAACCACCCGCACACCCAACGAGCCTTCGGCAAGGTGAAGAAATTCGTCGCGGCCTACGGCGCGCTCAGCGTCGCGGTCCTCATCGTGGTCGTCATCCTCTCGGTCACGGGCCGCGAGGTGACTTCGTTCATGTGGGGGCGAACCGGTGGGATGTTCGCGAGTGCCGTGGTGACCTACTGGCTGACCGTTCTCGCCTCGCGGGGAGCGCGATGGGCCTACGTACGCGTGCGCATCATCTCCGTCATCGTGCCGATCGCGATCATCGCCATCGACGGCATCCCCGGTGCCCTCCCGCCGTGGTTCGTGGCGATGCAGATCGCAGGTGCCCTCACGCTCGTACCGGCCGCGTTCATCGTCAATCGATCTGAACTGCGCGCCGCCTTCCCCAAGGCGCGCTGACCACCTCAGGAGCCAGCCTTCAGCGGCCGGGCAAGCAGTTCACCCGTAATAGCGGTACAGGGCGAGCCAGAGAACCGCCACGTGGTCTTCGGAGGCGAAGGCGATCACCTCGTCGCGGGACAGGTAGTCCTCAGACCAACGATCCCAACCGGCATGCGCACCGGCAAAATAGCGACTTCGTTCCGGCGGGAACGCGGTGAGGAGCCGGTCGGCCAGCTCTGCTCGGCCGGCTTGTGTCTCGGCAAGCTGGATTCGCTCCTGCTCGGTCTGCGGGAACTCGCTGTAGTCGCCGTCGTTCATCGTCCAGCGCATCCGACCGATCAGCCAGGCCTGCAGGAGGTCAGGGGTACCGGTCACTTCCTGCCAAGGTTCTCGACGATGCGGGGCATCGTCGTCTGGACCATCGTCCCCGAACCCAGCGTTGGGCAAGGCAAGATTCCCGTTGGAAATGAGGGTTATCCGCTCGCCGGTGGACCCCAAGGCCCGCACACCCGAACCGTAGGGTCCGGGCCCGGCCGGCAGGGGCCCGGCTTCTTCGTCGTCGTCTTCCCAATGTTCGCGCTCTTCCAGCGGTGTGAACGCCTCGGGCAGCCGCTTTTCAAGAAGGGTGTCGAGCAGCCGGAAAATCTCGTCCGGTGCCGTAATAAGGCCGCCATGGAGGGATCGGTAGGTCACTGACGCTGTGCTGTCCGCCACGGCCTCCAGAGCCTCCGCCCGCAGGTCGTCCACGCCGCAAACCCTGACGATGCGCCTCTCCTGATACAGGTGCGCAACCTTGAAGCCGGCCAGATCCACCGCCAACGATCCCATCACTCTCGCTTACTTATTTAAAGGTGCTAGGGGGCGCGAAATACCGCCGGGCATGGATCCTAGTACTTCGGGACTGTACGGTTTACACCACCACACACACCTGGACACATCCACAAATTTTGGAGGCTGCCGTACTAGGTCGGCCTACTTATCGATCGGCGTGAGGATCAAGCGGGCGTTGTCCCTCGATGGACGGGTCATCGCGTATCGGGCCGCCTGACCGCTATGGCCGTCCGGGCGGCGAAAGGCGGCAAACCGCTGCGCCAACATAGCCAGGATGAGAAGCCCGGTCATGGTGGCCATGTCCTCACCGATACATTTCCGCTTTCCCTCGCCGAACGGCAGATAAGCGGCCCGTTGCTCGTGGTCGAGCCTGTCGGCGAATCGGCCGGAGTCGAAGCCCGCCGGGCCCGGCCATCGGGCTGGATCGCGGTGCGTCGCATAGGGGGCGATGATGATCTGGTCGCCCACGGCGAGCCGGTGCCTACCAAGTTGAGTCTCTGCCTTGACGTTGCGGAAGAACATGGGGAACGCGGGATGCAGGCGCAGCGACTCCTGCAGCAGAGCCTGCACGGTGACGAGCCGCGGAAGGTCCTCCAGCGTAGGGGTGCGGTCCGCGCAGACATTGGCCACCTCGGTCCGTAGCCGGTCCAACTGATCCCCTCGCTCGGCCATAAGGACGCACGCCCACGACAGCACCGTTGCCGTGGAGTCGAATCCCGCCATCAACAGCGTGAAGACCTGGTCTCGTACCTGCCGGTCGCTTAGACGGTGACCGGTCTGCGGATCGGTGGCGGTCATCAGCTGCCCAAGCAGGTCCCCGGCCTCGGTGCCCTGATCCCGGCGCGAGGAGATGATTGACCTAACTCTGCCATCCAGCGCCGCGATGGCCTTTCGATAGCCGCTCGCCCCGGGTGCCCAGCGCGGGAGGAAGATTCGCCCCGCCATGCCGTCGAAGACCGGCAGGGCGAGCTGCGTGAGCTCGGCCGTATCGACTGCGTTCCCCAGCGCATGCCGCATCAACACCTCGACACTCAGCAGCTTCAGCTCGCTGAAGAGCTCTATCGGACCGCGCAGATCCCATGCGTCCATTCGGCGTCGCCAAGCATCAGCCGTCAACTCCATTACGGTGCGCAGTTCGGCTCGGCGAAAGGCGGGATTCATGATCTGGCGCAGCAGGCGCCAGGTCGCCTCATCGTTCACCGTGAACAGGCCATCCTCGCCCAGGGCATCGGCGATGATCCGATAGATGGGCCCGCCCTTGTCGAACTGTGTCGCGTCGGTGACCAGGATTCGATGCAGGCACTCGGGATCGCTCACTACCCAAAACTTCCGGCGCCCCGGGATCGGCAGCCGGGCAACTCCTTCGTGTGTGAGCGCCAGCCGGGTACACAGCACGACCGGGTCTCGGCGTAGCAGCGCCGCGACCACCTCGGGCAGGGACGGCTTCGTGGGCATACGCTGCCTCCTGGTACTCCAGGGGAGGGCCCCAGAGACACTTTGTGATCTTGCTGTTGAGGCCACATGAGTACGGCCACCCCGTGATCATCAGTTAGTTCGAGCGCCTGCTCGTACTCGAGACCGGCAAACCGCTGGGCTTCTTGACTTGCACCGTCGTTGGCTGAGAGCTGCGGCTTCATCATCTCAGAGCGGGGCGGTGGTGAAGGACGACGACGGGGATGGGGGCTGGAGGCGACACAACCCGGTGGCTGCGGTCACACCGGTTCGCCGTGAGCGCAGTCCTCATCACGATCATCTCCGTCGGCGCCGTCGGGGCAGTCGCGATCAGTCGGCTGCCCGGGGTACAGCAGTCGGTGACGCCTTCGCCGAGCGCGACGGACCCGCGCTGTGCTCAGACCGGGCATCGCAGAGGATCGCCGCCTGAACAAGATATGGAAGGACGGCGTCTACCTCGAGACGGCCAGGCTCGCAGTTCGGCAGGCCGGGCAGGTCACCTTGAGCATCTGATACTCGCTCACCTGGAGTTTCACCGGCGGGGTGTCGAACACCTACACCCTCGCTGTGACCTGTCCCCGCACGCCGGCCAGCGCCCACCCAGTCGCAATCAGCGCATGCCCAGCGGGGCCACGAGGGTGGCCTCATCCGGTACGGCTCGCCATGCCAGAGCGTGACCTTCATACCTGGCTTGCCCGCTCTGTGGCCGGGGCGAGGGCTTCCTGGTGGCGCGCCTACCCCAAAACGAGCCTGAACAGATGGCGTCGGCGATAGTGGCGACGCGTTTGGCGCCCCAGCAGAGATAGTTAGCGGTAGTTCGTTGAATCAAGGCGATGTGGAAGCGTATGTGCGGGGGCTTCCAGGTGAAGCAACCAGGCAATGACGAAGCCCGAGGCGGCGGAGTTAGCCAACGTCCACCTCGCCCCATCCAGCCCGCTCAAGCGGCGCATGGAAGCGGAGGCGTGCAGCCTCCTCGCGCAGCACGGACGGCCCGCGATCCTGTGTGGAGACTTGAACGCCTTCTCCATAACCGACACGCCCCCACTTCCCGGCAGTACGCCGCCGTTGAAGGAGCGGAAGAAGCAGGACAAGCGCCCGGCGATCGAGTTGGAGGAGGCGGGCCTGCGGGACATGGGTGCCTTCCTCGGGAACACGGAGCCGACTGTGGGGCATCGCAGCGGGTTGGCGTACCGCTGTGATCGTTTTCACACCAACCTGCCCGATGACGCGCTCAAGGGCCTCCACATTGTTCGGGAAGATCAGCCGAACTCAAATCATCGGCCAGTAGTGGCTGAGCTGGAGATTTGTGACTCCCCGGGCTGACTACCCTCCTCGACGCGACGCACGGACACCGACAGCTCGACCTCGATGATCTCCCACGGCGCCCCCAGCTCCACCAACTCCGGCAGTACGGGCCGCCGCTGCATGTCGAGCGACGGCATGAAGAACGTCGGTTCGGCGAAGTAGCGGTACGCCGCCGTGGGCAGCGTCACCGGCACGCACCCTTCCTCGACCACCTTGCCGAGCAGATGCTCCCGCATGCGCCGCTCGATCTCCTCACGGAAGCGGGTGTCCTCCCACATCTGGCGGTGAAGGTTCGGCTCCGTGTGGGTGATGACGATGTCGTGGGCGGCGAGTACCGCCGCGACCATCTCGCTGACCAGGGGCGGGTTCACCATCACGTCGAGCCGCTGGTAAAGGACCTTGGTGGCGGCTCGATAGGCGACGTCGCTCATGCGGGGGCGGACGACCGCGAGCGGGCCGTGCAGGTTCGTCCGGCCGGGGCCGAACATCGGTTCCAGCGCGGCCGCCGGCAACGCGGCCGCGCGACGGGCCCGCTCCGGGTCATACCGCGCCGTAGTGGCCGGAGAAGCATGCCCCAGCAGGGCTTGCGCGGTGGCCAGGTCTACCCCGGCGCCGAGCAACGCGCCGGTGAACGTGCGCCGGAGTCGTGCGCGTCGGGCGCCTTGGCGAGCCCGGCCTGCTCGGCGCGATTGGCGATCACGTCCCCGACCGTCTGGCCGCTCATGTGCGCTGCGGTGCCCGCCCGGATCGCTGCCGCGCACGGTCAGCCATGCCTCGATCCTGGCGATCGCGCTGGACTTGAGGTAGACGAGCCGTTCCTTGTTCCGCTTGTCGTGCCGGACGTGCAGGGACCGGTCGGCCGGGTCGTAGTCGGCGAGCGACGCCCCGCCCAGCTCGGAGCGGCGAGCGCCGGTCGAGTACAGGGCTGCCAGCAGGGCCTCGTCCCGCAGCGCCGTGCGACGTAGCCGCTCACGGCGCGCCTCGCCCTCGACCTCATCCGGGTCGGGGTCAAGGTCGGCGTCACAGGCGGCGAACAGCGCGCCGACGCGCTCGACGGGCAGGTGCTTCCCCTTGGGGAGGCGCGTCCCCCCTGCTCGACCGGGCCGCCCTTGACGACCTGTACGACGTCCGCCTGCTCCTCGAACCGTCCGCCGCCGCGCGTGCCGCACAGTACGCCACAGCCGCCGAGGTGACCGCCATGCGAGCGTTGCTGGAGCAGATGATGCCACCGCTGCTCGGCGACACCTACGAGGCGTATCGCGGCTTCGCGGAACTGGACGCCCTGTTTCACAACGCGATCGCCGAGGCCAGCCGCAGCCCGCTCATCGCCGACACACTGCGCAGGTTCCGCGCGCACACCCATGGCTACCGCCTCTATTTCCGCCACGGGATCGCCAGTCACGCCGCCGACGAGCACCGCGCGGTGCTCGACGCCATCTGCCGCAACGATCCCGAGGCGGCGGCGAGCGCCATGACCGCCCACCTCGAGGCGTCGCGGTCACACCTGACGAGCGCCTACAAAGCTTGACCCCGCGTGCGACACGCGCCGCTGACCAGCCGCGCACCTGCTGATGTGAGCGCAGCGTTACCGCTGGGGAACTGCCGGGACACGTGGAGGCAACAGACCGAGACTAATTATCTGTCAATCGACAGAAATTGCCCCCTCGGGAGTGCCCATGGCGTCTTCACCTTCCGCCGACGAGAGCGTCCTCGAAAAGTTCGGCTACCGGCAGGAACTGCACCGCAGCATGGGCCGCTACGCCTCGTTCGCGGCCGGTTTCTCCTTCATCTCGGTCCTCACCACGGTCTTCCAGTTCTTCGGCCTCGGCTTCTCCTTCGGCGGCCCGGCGTTCTTCTGGACCTGGCCGCTGGTGCTGGCCGGCCAGCTCATGGTCGCGCTCTGCTTCGCGGAACTGGCCGCGCGCTACCCGATCTCGGGGGCCATCTACCAGTGGTCCAGCCGCATGGGTAGTCCCACGTTCGGCTGGTTCGCCGGCTGGATCATGGTGCTCGGCCAGGTCGTGGTGATCGCCGCCGCGGCGCTGGCCCTGCAGGTCGTGCTCCCGGCCATCTGGCCGGGCTTCCAGCTGATCGGCACCGACCCCTCGCCGGTGTCGGCGGACGGCGCGGCCAACGCCGCGCTGTTCGGCCTGCTCCTGCTCGCCGTCACCACCGCGGTCAACCTGCTCGACAACAAGATCATGGCCCGGGTCAACGTCGTCGGGGTCACCGCCGAGATCATCGGCGCCGTCCTCATCGTCGTCCTGCTGCTCACCCATGCCGACCGCTCGCCCACCATCACCTTCGAGACGGGCCTGCCCGGCGGCGCCTTCGCCGCGCTGCTGGTGGCCGCCTTCGCCGCGTCCTATGTGTTCATCGGCTTCGACAGCGCGGGCGAGCTGAGCGAGGAGACCCGTAAGGCGTCCACCGTCGCGCCGCGCACGATCATCACCGCGCTCGGCGCGGCCGGGCTGCTCGCCTGCCTGATCGTCTTCGCCGCGCTGCTGGCCGCGCCGAGCCTCACCGACGGCCACCTGGCCACCGAGGGCCTGTCCTACGTGCTGACCAGTACCCTCGGCGACGGCGTGGGCAAACTGCTGCTGGCCGACGTCGTCGTGGCGATCTGCGTGGCGACGCTGGCGATCCAGACCTCCGCGACCCGCATGCTCTTCTCTATGGCCCGCGACGGCGTGGTGCCCTTCGCCGCGCGGCTGGGGCGGGTCTCGCCCCGCAGCGGCATGCCGACCGGCCCCGCCCTGGTCACCGGCGTCCTGGCGGCCCTCGTCACGGCGATCAACTTCGTCTCGCCCGACGCCTTCCTCGCGATCGGCACCACCTGCATCGTGGCCCTGTACATCGCCTACGCGATGGTGACCGGGCCGCTGCTGTGGCAGCGGCTGCGCGGGTCGTGGCGGGGCGGCGCCCCGGAGGGGGTGGACGAGAACGGCAAGCCGCTGTTCTCCCTGGGCCGCTGGGGCCTGCCGGTCAACGTGCTGGCCGTGGTCTACGGCGTCGGCATGGCGGTCAACCTGGCCTGGCCGCGGGCCGAGGTGTATGCCCCTGCCAGCGGTGAGTGGTATTTCCAGTGGTTCACGACGCTGTTCCTGGTCGTGGCGGTAGGGGCGGGCCTGCTGTATCGGCGCTCAGCCACCGCCAAGCAGCGCGCGGCCCAGCTCCCGCAGGTGGGCGAGGTCGCCCTCACCGACGCCGCCAACACGTAACGCGGCGTCGGCCACCGCCTCCGCCATCGCCTCGACCGCGAGGGCGGAGGCGTTCCTGCGGATCAGGATGACGCTCTCCACCACGGAGTAGACCAGGTCCGCGCGCATGTCACGCTCGTTCTGCGGCAGCTCGGCGGTGATCGGCGCGAGCAGTCCGGCGTAGGCCTGCTTGAGCGCGGTCCGCAACTCCTGGAAGTCGAGGAACCGGTCGGCTTCGGGCAGCAGGTACAGGGCGCCCAGATTGTGCTCGCCGGAGCAGAGCAGCGCCGCGTCGCGGTGCGCCAGCGCCCACAGCCGCGCCCCCGCGGGCGCGTCGGAGGCGGCGAGCAGGCGCGCGGCCTCCAGCGACGGCCGCACCGTGCTCTCCAGCAACTCGGCGAGCAGCTCTTCCTTGCCCTTGAAGTAGTGGTAGAGAGTCGCCTGCCGGACCCCGGCGCGCTCGGCCACCTCCCGGGTGGTGGTGGCGCTGTAGCCGTTGGACGTGAACAGCTCCGCCGCCGCCGCCAGGAGCTCCTCGCGCGAGGACAGGCCGGTCTCGGGCCGCGCGACGGCCCGTGGACGTCCTACCCCTCGTCTGGTCACGTACCGATCCTTCCACAGGCCGCGGACCCCTCCGTTTCACAGAAATGAAACAGCCGCGATTCGCGGGCGAAACGTCACGATCTTAATTTCTGTCAAGCGACAGAAAATAAAGGAGGAGCCCGATGGCGACAGCCACCACGTACGGCGCGCGTGAGCACGCCCGTGCCCAGGAGGGCACGGTGGTCCCGGCCATGCCACGCGTACCGGCCCCAGCAGGCCTGACCTGGTCGGAGACGGTCGCGGGCGGCAACTACACGCACCGCGCCCTGGCCCGTGGCACGGAGCTGACGCTGACCGACGCGACCGGCGACGCATGCGCCCACCTGCTGCTCTACGTGACCGACCGGCCCTGGGAACGGCTAAACATCGCCGACACCATCAAGGTCCTGTGGAACGCCTACCCCGGCGCGGGGCACCTGCTGCTGTCCGACCAGGGCCGGGTGCTGGCCTCGGTGCTGGAGTCGACCGCGCCCGCCGACACCCTGTGCGGCGTCTCCACGCTGCGTCGCAACACCGAACGCTACGGCGACGGCGCCCCGCAGAGCAGCTCGCCCGCCGGGCGGGAGCTGTTCAAGCTGGCCGCGGCCAAGCACGGGCTGAGCCCGCGCGACCTGCCGCCCTCCATCTCCTTCTTCCAGGGCGTCCGCGTCGATCCCGAGTCGGGACGCCTGGAGTTCACCGGCTCGGCGGGCCCCGGCGCGAGCATCACGCTCCGCCTGGAGATGCCGGTGACCGTCCTCGTCGCCAACGCCGCCCACCCGATCGACCCTCGTCCCGGCTACCACTGTGGCCCGCTGGAGGTCGCCGCTTCGCCCGGCAGGCCGACCGCGCCCGGTGACCCGCTCTGGGCAGCCACTCCTGAAGGCCGCCGCGCTTTCGAGAACACCGCCGACCACCTCACCGCCAGGGGCATGTGATGACCGACGTGACCGTTCCCGCCCGGGCTCCCTGGTCCTCGGTGGTCCGGGCCGGCCGGCACCTCACCATCACCGACCTCGGCGGCAATCAGGCCGTCGACTGCCTGATCTACGACGCCCACGACACCGCCGTGCGCTACAGCGCCCAGGACACCGTCCACGCCCAGGGCGGCGTCTTCCTGACCACCGGCACCGTGCTGCTGTCCAACGAGCACACACCGTTGCTGACCGTCGTCGAGGACACCTGCGGCCGGCACGACACGCTCGGCGGCGCCTGCTCCAAGGAGTCCAACACCCTCCGCTACGGCCAGCACACCTGGTCCCAGCACGCCTGTGTGGAGAACTTCCTGGCCGAGGGCCTGCGGCACGGCCTGGGCAAACGCGACCTGGTCAGCAACATCAACTGGTTCATGAACGTCCCGGTGGAGGCCGACGGCGTCCTCGGCATCGTGGACGGCATCTCCGCCCCCGGCCTGCGGGTGACGCTGCGCGCCGAGACCGACGTCCTGGTGCTCATCTCCAACTGCCCGCAGGTCAACAACCCGTGCAACGGCTTCGACCCGACCCCGGTGAGGATCACGATCCAGTGAGCATGACCCTTCTGGTCGCCAACCGGGGCGAGATCGCCGTCAGGATCATCCGCACCGCCCGCCGGATGGGCCTGCGGACCGTCGCGGTCTACTCCGACCCCGACCGCGGCGCCGCGCACGTCCGGCTGGCCGACCATGCCGTACGGCTCGGCCCCGCGCCAGCCAAGGACAGCTACCTCGACGCCGACCGGGTGCTGGAGGCCGCGATCGCCTCCGGCGCCGACGCGCTCCACCCCGGCTACGGCTTCCTGTCGGAGGACGCCGCCTTCGCGCGCCGGGTCGAGGCGGCCGGCATGGCGTTCGTCGGCCCCACCCCGGAGCAGCTGGAGCTGTTCGGCGCCAAGCACACCGCCCGCGCCGCGGCCCACGCGGCGGGCGTCCCGCTGCTGCCCGGCACCGAACTCCTCGCCGACCTGGCGGACGCGCGCAGCGCCGCCGAGCGGATCGGCTACCCGGTGATGCTCAAAGCCACCGGAGGCGGCGGCGGGATCGGGATGCGGGCCTGCCGCGACGCGGCCGAGCTGGCCGAGGCGTGGGAGAGCGTGCAGCACGTGGCCGCGGCCAACTTCGCCACTGCCGGAGTGTTCCTGGAGCGGCTCGTCGAAGGTGCCCGCCACGTCGAGGTGCAGGTGTTCGGCGACGGCCGGGGGCGCGTCGTGGCCCTCGGCGACCGGGACTGCTCGCTGCAGCGCCGCAACCAGAAGGTGCTGGAGGAGGCGCCCGCCCCCGGCCTGCCCGACTCGGTACGCGACCTGCTGGCCGACAGCGCGGTTCGACTGTGCGAGTCCATCGGCTACCGATCGGCCGGGACGGTCGAGTTCATCTACGACCCCGTGCGGCGCCTGCCGTACTTCCTGGAGGTCAACACCCGCCTGCAGGTCGAGCACCCGGTGACCGAGGCACGCTACGGCGTCGACCTGGTCGAATGGATGCTGCGGCTGGCGCAGGGGGACGGCTCGCCGCTGGAGGCGGGAGTGCCGCGGCCGCGCGGCCACGCGGTCGAGGCGCGCGTCTACGCGGAGAATCCGAGCAAGGACCACCGGCCGAGCGCCGGGCTGCTCACCCGGGTGGACTTCCCCGCCGACGTCCGCGTGGACACCTGGATCGAGACCGGGACCGTGGTCACCACCTCCTACGACCCCATGCTGGCCAAGGTGATCGCGTACGGGCCCGACCGCGAGACGGCGCTGGCCAGGCTGGGCACGGCCCTCGCGGGCACCCGGATCGACGGCGTCGAGACCAACCTCGCCCTGCTGCGGGCGGTCGTCGAGGACCCCGCCGTACTGGCGGCCACGCACCACACCGCCACCCTCGCCGGGATCGGCGACGACTCGCGGCGCATCGAGGTCATCCGGCCCGGCGTGCTGACCACGGTCCAGGACTGGCCGGGCCGCACCGGCTACTGGCAGGTGGGCGTGCCGCCGTCGGGCCCGATGGACGACCGCTCCTTCCGCCTGGGCAACCAGGCGCTCGGCAACGAGCCGGGCGCACCGGGGCTGGAGTGCACTCTGCAGGGTCCGGCGCTGCGCTTCACCCACGCCACCACGCTCTGCGTGACCGGCGCGCCCGCTCCCGTCACCCTCGACGGCACGCCCATCCCGATGTGGGAGACGGTGACCGTCGCGGCGGGCGCCACGCTCGACATCGGCGCCCCGCCGACCGGCATGCGCACCTACCTGCTGGTCGCCGGAGGCCTGGACGTGCCCGCCTACCTGGGCAGCGCCGCCACCTTCACGCTCGGCAACTTCGGCGGTCACGGCGGGCGGGCGCTGCGCGCGGGCGACGTGCTGCGCGGCGGTACGGTCCGCCGGGGGCTCACCGGAACCACCGGAGCCTGGCAGCCGGGCACCTGGGAGATCGGCGTCGTGGAGGGGCCGCACGCCGCGCCCGAGTTCTTCACCGACGACGACATCGCCGACCTCTACGCCACCACATGGAAGGTGCACCACAACTCGGCACGTACCGGCGTCCGGCTCATCGGCCCCAAACCGCGCTGGGCCCGGCCCGACGGCGGCGAGGCGGGACTGCACCCGTCGAACATCCACGACACCCCCTACTCCGTCGGGGCGATCGACTTCACCGGCGACATGCCGGTCATCCTCGGACCCGACGGGCCCTCGCTGGGCGGCTTCGTCTGCCCCGCCACCGTCGTGACGGGCGAGCGATGGAAACTCGGCCAGCTGCGGCCGGGTGACACGCTGCGCTTCGTCCGCCTGCCCTCAGCGGTCGGCCGGCCCGGCGACGGAGGAGTGCTGGCCCGCCGGGGTGACGTCAGCTACCGGCGGAGCGGCGACGACAACCTCCTCGTCGAGTTCGGCCCCATGGAGCTCGACCTGGCCCTGCGCATGCGGGTGCACGCCCTCGCCGAGGCGGTGGCGGCGACCCGGCTGACCGGCATCGTGGACATCACCCCCGGCATCCGCTCGCTCCAGGTCCACCTCGATCCGACCGTACTGGCGCAGGAGCGGCTGCTGGACGTACTGATGGAGCTCGAAGCCGGGCTGCCACCCGTCGAGGAGATGGTGGTCCCCTCGCGTACGGTGCACCTGCCGCTGTCGTGGGACGACCCGGCGACACGCGAGGCGATCGAACGCTACATGGCGGGTGTACGGGACAACGCTCCCTGGTGCCCGTGGAACATCGAGTTCATCCGCCGGATCAACGGGCTCGACAGTGTGCAGGACGTCTACGACACCGTCTTCGACGCCGAATACCTCGTGCTCGGACTCGGCGACGTCTACTTGGGCGCGCCGGTGGCCACCCCGCTCGACCCTCGGCACCGGCTGGTCACCACCAAGTACAACCCGGCCAGGACCTGGACCGCGGAGAACTCCGTCGGCATCGGCGGCGCCTACCTGTGCGTCTACGGCATGGAGGGGCCCGGCGGCTACCAGTTCGTCGGCCGCACGGTCCAGGTCTGGTCGACCTACGGGCAGGGCACGCCCTGGCTGCTGCGCTTCTTCGACCGCATCCGCTGGTACCCGGTCGGCGCGCAGGAACTGCTCGACCTGCGGGCGGACATGGCGGCCGGGCGGCTGGAGCTGAAGATCGAGGACGGCTCGTTCTCGCTGGCCGACTATCGCCACTTCCTGGACGCCCACTCGCCGTCCATCGCCGCCTTCCGGGAACAGCAGGCCGCGGCCTTCGCCACCGAGCGTGCCGCCTGGGAGGCCGCCGGCGAGTTCGCCCGGGACTCCGAGCCCGCCGACGCACCACCCGCCTCGGCGGAGGTTCTCGCGGGCGGGGTGGTGGCCGAGTTCGCGGCCGGTGTCTGGCAGGTGGCCGTCACGGTCGGCGAACGGGTCGAGGCGGGAGACAAGCTGGTCGTGCTGGAGGCGATGAAGATGGAGTCGGTGGTGGTGGCCCCGGTGACCGGGGTGGTGGAGCGGGTCCTGGTCAAACCCGGCGACCAGGTCGATGCCGGGACCGCGCTGGTCGTGATGAGAGGAGAGCGGGCGTGACCACGCAGGATGGATGCGGCGCGGCGGCCGCGGTCGACAGGGTACAGCAGGCCTATGCCCGCATCGCCGAGGTGGACCGGCCCGAGGTATGGATCGCTCTGCGCCCGCAGGAGGAGACCGAGGCGGAGGCCGCCGCGATCGATCCTGCCCTGCCGCTGGCCGGGACGCTCTTCGCGGTCAAGGGCAACATCGACGTCGCGGGCCTGCCCACCACGGCGGGCTGTCCCTCCTACGCCTACCCGCCCGAGCGGGACGCCGAGGTGGTGGCCCGGCTGCGCGCGGCGGGCTCGGTACTGCTCGGCACGACCAACCTCGACCAGTTCGCCACCGGGCTGGTCGGGACGCGCAGCCCTTATGGGGCGGTCCGCAATGCCCTTGACCCCTCCTATGTCTCGGGCGGATCCAGCTCCGGGAGCGCGGTCGCGGTCGCGCTCGGGATCGTGGACTTCGCGCTCGGCACCGACACCGCGGGGTCCGGGCGGGTCCCGGCGGCCTTCAACGGGATCGTGGGACTGAAGCCGACCTACGGCCTCATCCCCACCGAGGGCGTCGTGCCCGCCTGCGAAAGCCTCGACTGCGTCACCGTCTTCGCCCGCTCCCTGCCCGAGGCCCGCCGCGCCTTCGCCGTCATGGCCGCCGCGCCGGTGACGGCGTCGCCCGGCCGACCGGCGGCGGGGTCGGCTGGAGAGGCGGCCGTGGGGTCGGTCTTGGGGTCGGCCGTGGGGTCGGCCGGTGAGGTGGCCGGGCCGCCCAGACGGCCGGGGCCCTGGCGGGTGGCCGTGCCGGCGGTGGACGCGCTCGGCGAGCTCGACCCCGGCTGGGCGACGGCCTTCGAGCGCGCCGCCCGCTCGTTCCGCGACGTGGAACTGCTCCCGATCGATCCCGCTCCCTTCCTGCGGGCCGCCGACCTGCTCTACCAGGGCGCCTTCGTCGCCGAGCGCTACCACGCGGTCGGCGAGTTCGTCGCCAAGGGCGGTCCCGACCTGGACCCCACCGTCGCGGGGATCATCATGTCCGCCGCCGCGCTCCCCGCGCACCGCCTGTTCGCCGACCGGGAAACCCTCGCGGGCCTGCGAGCCCAGGCCATGGCGAATCTCGGGGAAGCGGACGCCCTCCTGCTGCCCACGGCCCCCGGCCATCCGACGCTCGCCGAGGTGGCGGCCGAGCCTTTGGCCGCCAACTCCCGACTCGGCCGCTTCACCAACTCCACCAACCTGTTCGGCATGTCCGCCCTGGCCGTACCGGCCGGCACGGTCGGCGGGCGACCGTTCGGCGTGATGCTGCTGGGCCGTGCACACGCCGACGACCACCTGGCGGCGGTCGCCGAAACGCTCAGCCTGCCGCTGCGCCTGGCCGTCGTGGGCGCTCACCTCAGCGGCCAGCCGCTCAATCACCAGCTGACCGAACGCGGCGCCAGCCTCGTCGTCACCACCACCACCACCGCCTCGGCCTACCGCCTGTACGCCCTGCCGACCACCCCGCCCAAGCCGGGCCTGGTCCGTACGGCCGAGGGCGGAGCGCCGATCGAGGTCGAGGTGTGGGAACTACCACCCGACGGCCTGGGCGACCTGCTCGCCGGGATTCCCCGGCCGCTCGCGCTCGGCCAGGTCGAACTGGCCGACGGCAGCACGGTGACCGGCTTTGTGTGCACGCCGGAGGGCCTGGCCGGTGCGACCGACATCACGGCGCACGGCGGCTGGCGAGCCTATCTGGCAGCGGGGTGAGCGGTACGACGTCGGCGTAACCCGGTTGGTGACCCGCGGCTGATTCCGCCACGCTTGGCGGATGGCGTACGGGAAGAAGGGCGGGGCCAGGCTGCCGGTGGTGGAGCTGAGCGACCGCCGTGCCCTGGAACGCTGGCGGCCGGCCGACGAGGAGACGACGGCACGGGCGCCTACGGTGTCGGATCGTGAATGCAATGACCGTCACCACCCCCACGTCGTCGGGAGAATCCTGAAGAGGCCCGCCCCGTACAACCCCCGCTGGAGCTGCCACTACAACCCCGACACGGTCGACTTCTTCGACGTGTCCATCGAAGTATGCGACGCCACCTTCCCCTACGTTGAAGAGCATCTGGACGAGGCGGGCGGCGCGTTCCTGCCCGGACTCGTGTTCTGCCCGTGGACGTCGCGGCTGGTCCGAGAACTGCCCGCACCCTGACCACGCCCACCACCACCCGTCAACCAGGCCGATGCCTGCCGCGGCCAGGACCCGGCGGCCACCGAGCAGCCCATAGCCATCGAGCCAGATGTCGTCGTCGGAGAGTCCGATGAGCTTCTTGTTCGGGTCATCGAAGTCGGCCCCGCCCACCACGACGGGCACGTCGTGGTGGGCGGGGCGCATTCACCTGCGGAAACGGAGCACGCGCGGTCGCTTATCACGAGCATGGTAAAAAAAGGTCACGTGTCGATCGACCGATGAATTATCCACGGCCAGCCCACCGCCCGGTAACGCTTCGCCGACCGCCTCCGCGGGCTCGTCGGCGTCCTGGACGTCTGGCTCCTCGCCGCCGCTGGTGAGCCCGTGCCCGCACACCCCCGCGTGCCCGACAGGTGCGCTTGACCGCGGCACCGGGCACGAGGTGCTGGCGCTGCTGCGGGAGGCGGTCGACGAGTTCGGGCAGACCGTGGTGATGGTCATGCATGACGCCGAGGCCGCGACCCGGGCGGACACGGTGCTGTTCCTGACTGATGGGCAGATCGTGGACGTCCTGGAGCGGCCGTCGGCCGACCAGATCAACATGCGCCTGGGCGGGCGTCGATGACGCTCATGCTCGCCTGGAACAACGTGCGGACCAATGTGACGGGCTTCGCCGCCTCGTTCGTGGCCGTGGTCATGGCGGTGATGTTCGTGAGCGGCAGCGGCCTGCTGGTCGTCGCCGCGGGCGCGGACGACGAGCTGAATGGGATCATGGGGCTGCTGGTCTTGTCCGCACTGATGTCGGGATTTACGTCGATCTTCGTGGTTTCGGGGACCCTGAGCCTGCACGTGCTGCGGCAGCGCAGGACCTGGGGCCTGCTGCGGTCGGTCGGCATGACGCCGCGGCAGGTGCGCCGGCTGGTCGGGGCGGAGGCGCTGGTGATGGCCGTGCTGGCGAGCGCGGCGCAGCAGCGCCTCATGCCGTGGCCTCGGGCGGTTGCCGGGGTGGTGGCGCTGGCCGGCGGAGTGGTGTTGTTGTGGCTGGTGCCGCAGGTGAAGCCCTCGGCCGCGGTTCCGACCGGGATGGGGGCGACGATGGCGCTCTGCGTGGGGGCATCGGCGCTGGGCCCGCTGCTGCTTCGGGGGATGGGCTGGATGCTCGGGGGTCCGGTGGCGTTGCTCGACCCGGGTACGGGGATGCTGGCGAGGTCGTCATTGATCACGCAGCCGCGCCGGGCGATGGCGGTGGCGTCTCCGGTGATGCTGACGGTGGCGCTCGCGTGCACCTTCCTGTTCGCCGTGGCGACCTCTGACGCGGCGGCAGGCGTGACGCGGATCGGACCGTCGGCGTGGGTCGCTCCCGCGCTGGTGGGGTCGGCGGTGGCATACACCATGATCTCGGTGCTGAACGCGACGGCCATGTCGATGGCGGAGCGGGCGGAGGAGTTCCGGCTGCTGCGATCGGCGGGCGCGCAGCCGGGGCAGCTCGCCCGGGCGGTGTGCTGGGAATCGCTGATCGTGACGTGCGCAGGGGCGCTGCTCGGGACGGGAATTGCCGCCGCCTCACTGACCGCCATGGGCAAGGCGGTGACGGGCGAGCTGTGGTTCGCCTATTCGCTGCCGCAGTACCTGGGACTCGTGGCGGTCTGCGCCGTGAGCGGCCTGATCGCCGGGCTGCTGTCGACGAGGAAGGCACGGAACGGACCGCTGGTCTCCTGACACAGACTCGTCCACTTCATCCGCGCTAAAGCAGGATGAAAAGCCCCATAGAGGGTGTCTTGTCACAGTGGTCATGATGTGTGACCATCAAGGTCCTATGGAGGACGTTGTACCACCGCGCGAGATCCTCGACCGCATCGCCGGTAAGTGGGCGATCCAGATTCTGGTGGCGGCGTCTGACGGGCCGATCAGGTTCACCGAGTTGGAGCGGCTCGTCGAGGGCAGCCGTCGGATGCTCACCCTGACGCTGCGCAGCCTGGAACGTGACGGTCTGCTCCAGCGCACGGTCTACGCCACGGTCCCGCCCAAGGTCGAGTACATGGCCACGCCCATGGCGCTGGAGCTCCACGAGGCGCTGCTGACGCTCACCGACTGGTCGGTCAGGCATGGCGAGTCCGTGGCGAAGTCCCGCGAGAGCTACGACGCCCGCCACGCGGCCGCGAGTTAGACGGCTGCCTCCTCGCGTTCGGCCGGCGCCGGTCGCCGCGGGGGCAGGCCGCGGACGAGTCGTACGACGGAGGCGACGAGCAGCGGCACCAGCAGGACGCTGATGAGGATCGGCGAGGCCATGTAGCGGAAGTCCTGGGCGGAGATGTTGGCCAGGATGGCGAGCTGCTGCCCGGCCACCGGGGCCGCCACGGCGATGACATAGCGGTTGCGCAGTGCCAGCGCGCCCACGGCCACGGCCAGGTAGGACAGGTAGCACCAGAACGCCCCCCGCCACAGCACCCAGTCGTACTGGGGTTCCTCGGCGGTGGCCAGCCACGAGCTCGCCACCTGGTAGAGGCCCTGCGACATCGGCCTGAGTGAGTAGACCCACCGGCCCTGGAAGTCGGGCACCTTGCCGGGCCCCACGTAGGTGTCGGCGTTCGGGCGCAGGGAGAACCGGTAGGTCCGCCCGCCGGGAGCCGTGTCGTCCCCGGACACCTTCCAGGCGATCGCGCCCCGGCACAGCCTGGTGTCGACCACCATCGCCGGCCGTTCGACGAGCAGGCGTTTCCAGAGGTCGAGCAGTTCGGTGGCGTGCGTGTCGGCCTGCGGCCAGTTGAAGTCACGCCGCCAGATCAACGGGTTGATCGTGTAGCAGGTGCCGCCCTCGGTCCACCTGGTCAGCGGCGCGACGGCTGACATGAGCGTCTTGTCCTGCTCGGTGAACAGCTCGGGATGGTCCCGGTAGGCGACGGCGATGTCGCCGAAGGCCGTGTGGTAGACGTACGTCTTCGACGGGGCCGCGATGCCGAGCTGAGGGAACACCAGGTTGCTGAGCAGCAGCGGGATGGCCGCCGCCACCGTGCCGACCAGGGCCAGCCGTACCCGCATGACCGAGACGATCACCAGCAGCACGACGATGGCGACGCCCACCACGAGGAAGCCGTTCGCCCGGAACAGCCCCAGCGTGGTCATCAGCAGGCCCAGCCCGAGCAGCCTGCGGTTGGTGACGGTACGGTCGGCGGCCATCGCCGCGCAGGCGGCCGCGATCGCGACCGCGCAGATCGTGAACGGCACGTCCTTCCAGAGCGTGACCGTGAACGCCCCGGCCGTGGGCACCAGCGGCAGGAGCACCGCCACTACCGTGGTCGTCTTGCGTGGCGCGCCGAGCGCCTTGAGCGCTTCCGTCAGGTATGTGAGCGCGGCCGCCATGGCGGTGGTCTGCAGGAACGTGACCGCGCCGAGGTCGCCGGTGGTCCTGAAGCTGAGCCACAGCAGCGAGTCGTAGAGGACCGAGTGGTCGCCCACCCACGGGCCGACGATGGTGTGACTCAGATAGAGGACCGAATCGCGGCTGAACAGGCCGGGGTAGAAGGCCGCCCACCAGCAGGCGAGAACGGCCTGAAGAGCGACGAACGTCCCAAGTGGCACCCATCGCCGGCGCTTGGCGATTTCGATCTGCATGGCTCCCGATCCAGGCGGTTTAGGGGTAGCTCACCCCGGCCTCCATCCCCTTGCCGCGCAGCAGCGTCGGCACCGTGACGAGGTGGTAGCCGTGTTTTTTGAGCTCCTTGATGATCGCCGGCATGGCTTGCACGGTCTGCGGCACCACGTCGTGCATGAGGAGCACGCCGTCGCGCTTGGCCAGCCTGAACACGGCCGCCTTGATCTTCTCTACATTACGCAGCTTCCAGTCGAGCGTCGTACCCGTCCACAACACCTGCGACATGTCCTGCGAGCCCGCCAGGCCCAGTACCCGGTCGTCGGTGGCTCCGTACGGTGGCCGGAACATCGTCGGCAGCTTGCCCGTCTGCCGCTGGATGAGCTCCTGAGTGGTGTGGATCTCGTCGAGGATCTCGTTGTCGAGCAGCGTGGGCAGCGACGGGTGTGAATAGGTGTGGTTGCCGATGGCGTGGCCCTCGGCGGCTTCCCGCCTGACGATGCTCGGATATTTCTCCACCTGCTTGCCCACCAGGAAGAAGGTGGCTTTGACACGTTCCTTCTTGAGCAGGTCGAGCAGCTTCGGCGTGTAGACGCTCGGGCCGTCGTCGAAGGTCAGGGCCAGACATTTGACCTGGCTGCAATTGACCTCCGCCGATGCCTGAACGTCGGTCGCGGGGAGAGCGGTCATCGCCAATGACGCCGCCAGTAAGCCGTGAATCACCACGAGCGCTAGCCTATGGCCAAAGACGGCGGCGGAAGACTCTTAGATCGTTCCCATATATGACGCGGTGCGCCGTACGGGACACCTCCAGGGCGAGCCGGTTCTCCGCGGCCCAGTTCTCGATCGTGGTGATCGGCACCGGTTGGATCCACTCGCGGGCGATGAGCAGATCGTGGATCCGGCAGGCGGCGTTGCGCCACAGGGGCCTCGCGCTCATGTCCTTGTAGACGAACAGGCCGCCGGGCCGTACCGCCGCGCATGCCCGGTCGAACACGACCCGCTGCGCCGCGATCGGCAGGTGGTGGATGACGTCCTGCATGTGGACCACGTCGTAGGAACGGTCCGGCCACGGCGAGCGGGCGTCGCGATGCTCGAAGCGGAGCGTCGAGCCGCTGTCGCGGAGCCGGACGGCCATCCGCCCGGCCAGGCCGATCGCGACCGGGCACGGGTCGAAGCCGTGACCCTGGACGCGCTTCCCGCGCGCCGCCATGAGGCCGAGCGTCAGTCCCGAGCCGCACCCGATGTCGAGCACGCTGGCCCCCTCCGGCACGAACCCGAGCGTCACCTCGAACGGGCAGACCAGCACCCGCAGTCGCTGCTTGAGCCGCAGGGCCCGGGGCGCGTCCGCGTACAGCCGCCACGCGTCGTCGAGCAGCACGCTCCGGTCGAGCGGCACGCGGGTCTCCTAACTCTCGCGGCGGGCGCACAGGAACAGCGTCACGCCCCTGAGCGAACGGACCGGGAGACGCCTCTCCAGCATGACGATCGCGGCCAGTCCCGCGTTGATCAGCGGGGGCACCCGCTCCAGGTCACTGCCCATGGACGAGCGCCGGTGCCGGGCGACCAGCGGGCGAAGGAGCACGTTCCAGCTCCACAGCCGCTCGACCCGCAGGCCCGCCTTCTCGACCACGCCGGTCAGCGAATCGCGGCAGTAGCGGCGCACGTGGCCGACGGCCTCGTCGTGGGCGGACCACAGGGACATGTCGCAGGGGACCGCGATCAGCGCCCGCCCGCCCGGCCGCAGCACCCTCGCGATCTGCTCGGTGGCCAGATAGTCCTCCTCGATGTGCTCCAGCACATCGAGGGCGGTCACCAGATCCACGCTCCCGGACTCCATCGGCAGGTCACGCGCGTCAGCCTGTACGGCCCGGAGCCCCCGATCCCTGGCCACCTCCACCGCGAACCCGGAGCAGTCGGCCGCGGTCGCGTCCCACCCCTCCTCGACCAGCACCTGGGTGTTGCCACCACCGCCCGCGCCGATGTCGAGCGCCCGGCCCGGCCGCAGGCGGCGCAACTCGGCCCGGAGGACGGCCCGGCGCTCCCGGTACCACCAGTGGCCGTCTTCGAGCGCGGTCATGCGGCGGATCTCTTGTGTTCGCATCTCTTTCATTTCTTCGGGAAGACCCACCGATCCAGCGCGACGAAGCGCAGCAGGGTGAGCAGGCAGTACGTGCCGGCGACGGTGGCCACCTCGGACAGGCGATCGCCCGGCGGCAGGCCGTGCGGCGCCATGGCGGTGATGGCGTAGGTGGTCAAGAAGACCAGCGCGGCCTGGGTGCGCGGGGTCCTGCGGTGACCGCCGAGCACGTTGGCCGTCCAGCGGCGGGCCTCGGCGTTCGCGAAGCCGGTGAGCGCCAGCGCGGCGAGGTTGGCCGCGGCGGGCGACCAGAGTTCGCGCAACGAGAGATAGAGCAGCGCGTAGAGGACCGCCGAGGCCACGCCGAGCACGGCGAACGACGCGAACCTGGCCGGCGGGCGGGCGACGACCGCGTCCGGGTGCGTGGGTGTGAGTTCGGTCTCCTTCGCCACCTTGAGCGCGGCCTTGCCGGTGGACATCGACCGCGCCACCCTGGCCAGCCCCCGGAGGTCCTCGACCGCCGTCCTGATGATGCGGACGCGCGAGTCCAGGTCTTCGACCCAGTCCACGGGCACCTCGTGGACGCGCAGGCCGTTGTGCTCGGCCAGCAGGAGCAGCTCGGTGTCGAAGAACCAGCCGTCATCCTCGACGCGGTCCATGAGCGGCCTGATCACGTCCGTTCTGGCGGCCTTGAAGCCGCACTGCGCGTCGCTGAATCCGGCGCCGAACCCGTACCGGAGCAGGGCGTTGTAGCCGCGCGAGACCAGCTCCCGCCGTAGCGACCGGCGGGTGCGGGCGCCGCGCGCGAGCCGGGTGCCGATCGCGACCTCGGAATGGCCGCTGGCCAGCGAGGCCACCATCGGGAACAGCGCGCCGAGCCCGGTCGACAGGTCGACGTCCATGTACGCGACGATGTCGGCCGGGCTGTCGCGCCAGGCGGCCTTCAACGCCGCACCTCGGCCCCTGGTCTCCAGCCTGCGGGCGTACACCTGCGGGAACTCTCGGGACAGGCCCCTGGCGACCCGCCAGGTGCCGTCGATGCTGCCGTTGTCGACGATCGTGATGCGCCACGGCAGCGGGAAGGAATCGCCGAGGAAGGCGTTGAGCGTCCTGATACAGCCGGGCAGGGCCCGCTGCTCGTTGAGCACTGGAATGACGATGTCCACAGTCGCCAGGGTGACCGGTCCGTCGAGAACGGCCTGGCCCAGCTCCATGGCGGAAAGCGTGTCCATACGGGAATGGTGCTGGGGCCGTCCATTGATGCGCGGCCTGTTTCTCCGCACCATTCTTCGGCTAGGGCAGACTTTTACCAGAGCTGATAGACGGAACACCGCCCGCTGCGGAAACGCAGTTTCGCGAACCCGTCAAGGGCCGTGCCATTCTCCGTGAACGCCCATTTGACGCCATATTCATGTACGAGCCGCGCGATGTTCTCCGCCGACGGCTGCCGGAACACCTCGTCGTTCGCCGCCAGCCGTGCCTGGTCCGCGAACGGCACGGCCAGGAACGAGGTGCCGAACGGCTTGCTCCGCGACAGCGTGCTCTGGGCGTACGCCCAGCTCTCCACCAGCACCCGGCGCTCGCTGTAGGCGGACACCCAGAAGTGGCGGCTGTCGCACCTCTTCCCGGTGATGGGCCGGCAGTGCCCGTCGGTCGCCACGACGTCGCCCGGCGCCGAGTGGTCACGCAGCCATCGCGCGGCCTCCATCCCGCCCGGCGGCAGCACACGCGTGGGCGGGACCCCGCCGCTCGCCGGTCCGATGCCGCTCGACGGCCCGATCCCCTTGGTCACGGTGGCCGGCAGCGCATACCCGGTGAGCAGCGCGACCACCGCGAGCGCCACGGGTCCGCGCCGCAGCGCGACCGCGGCCGCCACCACCGCCGCCACCACCCCCAGCACGAGGTACGGCAGTGCGAGAGGGAACAGCCCCTGGACCGGCACGTCCGGCCCGAGCAGCACCTGGCCCCCCACAACCAGCCCGGCCCCCAGCGCCGCCCACCACTTGGCGGCGGCGAATCCCCGCTCCCGGCCAAGGGCCGCCATCCCGGCCACGGACGCGATCGACAGGTACGGCCGAGCCCCCTCCAGGAAGTAGTACTGGCTGAGCGCCGGATGGCCCAGCAGCGCGACGCCCGCGACACCCGCCGCCCCGATCCCGAGCAACAGCAGCACCCCCGGATCCAGCCGCACCGCCCGCCTGGCGACCACCCCCAGCAGCCCCGCCCACACGCACGCCAGGCAGGCCAGGTGAATCACCGTCAGCCCGGCAATGGGCCACACAGGCGCCTCGGCGAGCTGCTCACCACCGAGGTACGTCACCGCCCCCCACACCCGCCGCATGCTCGCGAACGGCTCGAGCACCAACCCCTGCCGCTGGCCTCCGAAGACGACGAACTGCGCGAACGCCAGAGTCGGCACCGTGATCACGATTCCCACGAAAGCGGGCCGAGACCACCGCCTGACGACCAGGACGAGCACCAGCCCAGTCAGCAACAGCGGCAGGAACGTCGCCTTCGCCCCGGTCAGCGCGCCCAGCAGCACCGCGACCAGCACCCACCCGCCGACCCCGGCCCGCTCCCCGCGCAGACGGCCGACGAGCAGCAGCACCACAGGGACACAGAGCAACGCGCCGAACGTCTGCGTCGGACTGGTCCACACCGTGAACAGCGACCGCGACGTGAACAGATTGCCCGCTCCCCAGTAGAGCTCCGGGCAGACGGCGAAGTACGTCACCACGACCGCCGCCACACCCGCCCACCACCGCCCGGTCACCCGCCTGGCGAGCACCGCCACCAGCACGACCATCGCCGCCATCATCGGCAGCATCGACAGCCGGTACAGCAGTGTCTGCGGCTCGATCCCGGTGACCCAGCTGGTGGCGGCCATCTCGGCGTAGACGTACCAGTGGTAGGTCAGCGGCTCGCCCAGGACGGTCGGCAGCGTCGGAGGCATGTGGTGCTTGAGCTCGCCGAGCAGGGCGAGGTGGTAGTGCATGTCGACGTAGGGCGCCGCGTTGCCCGGCCAGGTCAGGCCGTGGCCGAGGTAGAACGACCGGGCACTCCAGACGACGAGATAGCAGATGACCGCCGCGACGGCCCACGCACACCACAGGGGCATCCGCTCACGAGCCGCCATCGCCCAGGGTGTCCGCTCGCTCTCTGAAGGCTTGCGCTCGCGAGCCGACGCACCCGGCCGCCAGTGTCGTCGCAGCCGTGGTACGGCTGTGAACAGGGCGATCACCGTCACCGGCCAGGCGAGTACCAGTTGCGGCACCCCCGCCGCGCGCGCCGGGATGTAGGTCAGCACCTCGACCGCGTAGCCCAGCGCCAAGCCCGCCGCCAGCTCCTCCGCGAGCGACCCTCCGGCCCGTCCCAGCGCCCGCCACAGCAGCGTCCCGGGAACCAGCACTCCCACACCGACATAAGCCCCGAAAGCCGCCAGATCCCGAACGGAGACCCCGCTCCAGACCAGCGCCAGCACGGCCACCAGGCCCACCAGCGCCACCGGCACCCAGCCGGACCACCGCCGCCGCCGCCCCGACACCGGCGACGTGACCACGCTCGTAACCGCCGTGATCGTCATCCCACCCCGTCCCCCTGGCCGCCGTGCCCGACCAGGCGGCGGCGGTCCGTGCTCGTCATGCGATAACCGTCACCAGGCGGGTGAACTCCGTGGTCAGCTCCACCCCATCCCAAACCCGGTGAAAGCTGAGCGCGCTCCCGATCGGCACCATCCGATCGACCCCCCGCCCGCTCAGCGCCCCCGCCAGCAACTCCAGCTCGGCCGGGACGAACCCGAAGTGCGTCATCGTCTGATCCCGACGCTCCACCAGCCGGGCCAACTCCCCGAGCCCCTCGATCCGGGCATGCGCGAACGTCCCCGTGCCCAGCCACCGCCGCGGCGCCGCCTCTGGGCCGGCCAGCGTGACACTGGCCAGCGCGTTGCCGTGGAAGTCGATGGCACTGGCCTGGCCGTCGGCGGCCAGCCCGTACGTGGCCACGCGCTTCTCGATGGCCATCGCGGCGTCCACGGACCACCCACGCTGAGCCACCGCCCGCGCCAGGCAGACGGTGAAGCCGTCGCGCGCCGCGTCGCAGTCGGCGGGCGAGCCGACCCAGTAGACGGTGCGCGGGGACGAGCACGCCGCCTGGTCGAACCAGTAGGCGTCGTTGGCGAACCCGTCGGCGACCGCGCCCCGGGTGGCGACCGACGCCGACAGCCAGGCCGACGCCCGCAGCACCGCGAACGAGGTCCGATCGGGAAAGGTCAGGTCACGCGCGTGCGGGGCGAGCGGATGGCGGCGGATCTCGTCGACCGTGGCGTCGCCGCCCCAGATGACCCGCAGATCGCAGGCCGCCGACAGGGCCGCGGTGACGGCGTCGGAACGGTCGTACGTGACGATGCGCTGGGTGGCGGCCACCACCGGATCGGCGTCGGCCAGCGACTCCTGAAGCGTCCGCGTGATCGTCGCGGCCACGGCGCCCGCGCGGGGCGACAGGCGGACCACGTTGCGGTTCCCCATCAGCGCCGACAGCGCCCAGGAGTAGACGAAGACGGTGTCGACGTTCGCGGGCGGGACGTGGAACACGAGGCCACGCGGCGCCCGCAGGTGATCGCCTCGCGGCCCGTCCAGAATCCGCGCGAGCTCGCTGGGTCGCAGGAAGAAGCCGAGCGACGCCAGCTCCGGGTGGCGCCGTGCCGGCTCGGGACTCAGCAGCCGCCTCCCGAACCCGACGAGAAACCCGCGAATCCGCTCATCACCCACCGCGAGCGGCTCACCCTCGCACACCTGCCCGACCAGCGTCCCAACGGACACATCCGGCCCCTCGGGAAACCGAACCGCGACCCGCGCGGCCTCGGCGGCCAGGCCAGGTCGCTCGACCGGCGCAGCACCGGGCGTGGCGTCGAGGGGCTCGGCCGGTCGCTCGTCCATCACGCCGCCGTCCGTGCCGCCGTGTCGCTGCAGCCGCGTGCCTCTGCTTTCGGCAGCCGCCCGAGCACCGAGAACCGCTTGCCCGGCCACACCCCGTCGTCGACCCCGTGCACCACGCCGAGGTCCTCCGTCAGAAGGACGTGTCCCGGATAGGACGTGGGCAGCGTGCTGACCACCTCGATCAGCCCCGGCACGCCGACAGGCGCCTCCTGCCACGTCTCCGGGTCACGGATCACGACATCGGCGAAATCGGGGCAGTAAAGCCCGCCCCCATCCGGCCCCTCCAGGAACACGGTGCCGATCTGCTCGACCATCCCGTAGAAGTCGTGGATCCGCCGCAGCGCGCACTCCTCGCCCAGCCGCCCGCGGAACGTGGCGTTGTCGACGGCCTGCTCGGCCAGCCGCTTCCAGCCCCCGGAGTGGATCAGCACCCCCTGCGACAGATCAAGCCCCAGCTCACGCAGGTGCGACCACACCATGAACGTGAACCCGAAGATCAGATAGGGCGCACCACCATGCCGCGCGAGGAAGCCCCTGGCCGCCTCGGCATCCAGCCCGCCATCCTCGTCGAGGACGAACGTGTGATCCCTGCCGAAGTTCATCATGCCGAGCACGCCCGCGCCGCGAGCGCTCAGCGTGGGATCGCGTACCACCGACCGGCTGTCGACGATCAGCATCGGCAGCCGCCGCCCGCCCAGCACCGCCCGGAGCGTCGCCGCCAGCATGCGCGGCTGCGCGGCCGCCGCCTCGCGGTCGAGGTAGACGCGGCTGGGCCGCTGCCCGGTCGTCCCGCTGGAGGTGAGCACCCTGAACACCGCACTCTCCGGCACACTGCGCAACTCGTGCGTCTTGAACAGCCGCACCGGCAACCACGGCAGATCCGCCACCCGCGCGTACGGCCCCACCGCCCCGATCGCGTCGAGAATCCTCCGGTACGGCAGGCACGCCCGCCGATGCCGTGCGGTCAGCGCGACCAGCTCAGGCAGCAGCACCGCCTCCTTCGCGCCCTGGGCCAAGGTGAAGACACTCATGTACGGGCCTCCAGCGCGGTGTAGTCGATCTTTCCCGTGCCAAGCAGTGGCAGCCGGTCGACGCCGCGTACGTCGAACCCGCTCCAGTGGAGCCGCAGCTCGGACCCCAGCCGCCGGGCGAGCGTGGTGCAGCCGTCGTTGTCGAGGCCCTCGGCCCAGACGGTGATGCGGTCGTCGCCGCTCGTGGCCGCGATGGGGCCGCGGTCGCGGAGCAGGTGTTCGATGTCGTCGAGGTTCACGCGCACGCCGAAGACCTTGGCGATGCGCTTCATCCGGCCGGTGATGTAGAGGAAGCCCTCGTCGTCGAGGTGGCCGAGGTCGCCCGTGGGCAGCACGCCGCCCAGGTCGTCGCCTCTGGCCAGGTCGTCGGCTGTTTCGGCGTAGCCCATCATCACGTTGGGGCCGTGGTAGACGACCTGGCCGTCGTCAATGGTCAGGCGGCCGCCGGGGACCGCCAGACCGGCGGAGCCCGGTTTGGTGTCCAGATGGTCGTGGGGGAGCACGGCGATGCGGGCGGTCGCCTCCGTCTGGCCGTACATGACGAAGAATCGCCGGGCCTTGGCGGCGAACTCGGTGATCAGCTCGGGGCGCAGCCGCCCGCCCGCCTGGGTGAGGGTGGTGAGCGCGGGGTGTTCGGCCGGGTCGAAGCGGAGTTTGCGCAGCATCTCGTACTGGTAGGGGACCGCGGCGAGTGAGGTGCACCGGTGCTCGTCGAGCATGGTCCAGAAGGAGCGTTCGAGCAGGCCCGCGTCGGTCAGCACCACGGTGGCGCCCGCGGCGAGGTGGCTGTTGAGCACCGACAGGCCGTAGCTGTAGTAGAGCGGGAGGCTGGTCGGCGCGGTCTCGCCGGGGCCGATGGCCAGGGCGGCGGCGATGGCTCGGGCGTTGGCCAGCACGGCGGACCGTGACAGTCGGACGAGCTTGGGGTTGCCGGTGGAACCCGAGGTGGCGAGCAGGACGGCCAGGTCCGGGTGGTGCTCGGGGGTGCCGCCCCGGGCGCGCCGCAGACCGTCGGCGGCCCGCGTGAACCCGAGCAGGGCGGCGGGCTTGAACCTGGTGGCCAGCTCGGCCAGCGTGCCGGGCGGCAGGTCGGGGTCCAGCAGCGCGATGGGCCGGCCCGCCCGCAACGCCGCGAGGTAACGCAGCACGGACTGCGGATCGATGCGCATGCCGCAGAACACCGGGCCGGGTGGCAGGGCGGCCAGGGCCTGCATGGTGCTCCCGATCCGGGCGGTCAGGTCGTCGCCGGTGAGCACGCCCGGCTCCCCGGCGACGACTATCCGCGCGTCCGGGTGCGGAAAGCACAGCACCTCTTGCCGCACAGAGCCCCCAGCCCCGTCGTCAGCGGCGTCCGCGAGGTGAGGCGCGCCGGGGCGTGGCGAATCGGACAGCGGCCGCCCGTCGCCCACGGTGTGAGGCGCGCCGGGGTGCGGGGAAGGGGTTGTGGAAGCTCGCCCGTCGCCCACGGTCCCGCCGTTGGTGTGCGGTGGGGAACCGTCGGCGGGGTGTAGAGAAGCGTTCATGAAAGACCGCCCGTCCATCGTGTCGGAGGCTTACAGCACCAGTCCGCCGTCCACCCCGATGACCTGGCCGGTGATGAAGCAGGCGTCGGCGGAGAGCAGGAAGGCGGCCGCGGCGGCCACGTCGCCGGCGGTGCCCAGGCGGCCGAGCGGAGTCGCGGCGATGGTTTCGGCGCGGGCCCGGTCGTCGAGCGTGGAGAGCATGTCGGTCTGGATGTAACCGGGTGCCACCGCGTTGACCCGGATGCCCTGGGGCCCCAGCTCCTTGGCGGCGGCCAGGGTGAGGCCGAGCACGGCGGCCTTGGTGGCGGAGTAGACGGCCTGGCCGGGCGCTCCCTTGCGGCCCATGACCGAGGAGACCAGGACCACGGCCGGGTCGGTGCCCCTGCGCAGCAGCTTGACCGCGGCCTGCAGGGTGTGGGTGGCGCCCAGCGCGTTGACGTGGAAGAGGCGACTCACCACATCGCTGTGCATCATGCCGAGCAGGCCGGCCGCGTGCCCGCCCGCGTTGATCACCAGGGCGTCGAGCCGCCCGTGGCGCCGGTGGACCTCCCGCATCATGGCGGACACCGCGGCGGGGTCGGCCACGTCGCCGTGGACCGTGTCGGTGTGGCCGCCGGTCTCGGCGGCCACACCGGCCGCCGCCTTGGCGGCCCGCTCCCGGTCGCGCCCATGGACGACGACCTCGTGGCCGGTCCGGGCCAGCCGGACGGCGACGGCCCGGCCGATGCCCAGCGTGGAGCCGGTGACGAGCGCGACGCGGCGGTCAGGTGACGGCGTCGGCACCGTGCTTCTCCAGCAGCTCGGCGGCCTTGGCGAATGAGCTCATGTCGATCATCTCGTCCGTGTCGATCATGATGGCGAACTCGTCCTCCATCGCGGCGACGAGGGCCATGTGGGCCAGCGAGTCCCACTGCGGGATCGCGCGGTAGTGGAGCCCGTCGACGTCCGTGTCGGCCGGCAGGCTCAGCGAGGCGCGGAAGACGCCGCGCAGGCGGTCGAGCTGGCTCATGTCTGCTCACTTTCTGTCGCCGAACAACGACTCAGTGTAGCCATGATCGTCCGTCAACAGAAACCAAGCCCCCGTCGTGAGTAATGGAACCGTATAACGGCGAGTGCCCGCTGTGCCGGGCTGGGAATGTCGCATGGCGCGTCAACCGCTACGGGGGGAATGATGGACGAATCCAATCACTGGTACGGGCACTCCCGCATACTCGGCCGATACTGTGAAGTGGCGGAAGACACTCCCCGGCGAATACAGGGTTTCTTGCAGCACGGCTGGAACTACCTCCACGGATTCCCGCCCAACGACCACTGGTGCAGCCCCGGCTACCCCCGTTTCGTCTGGTCCGACGTGCTCAGACGGCGTGGCTGGTCGATGGGCCGCCGAGGTCACTATGTCATCGGCGCGCCGTGGATCTACCTGCTTGATATGGAGCCACGAACGGCCGTCGTTCCCGAAAGGGAGGGTACGATCTGGTACCCCTTCCACGGCTGGGAAAAGCATTCGGTCATGGGGGACCATGCCCGACTCGCCGCCGAAATCGCCGAAGTGGAGACAGGGCCTGTGACAATCTGTCTTTACTGGTTGGAATTCGCTAATCCGGACATCCGGCGTGCTTATCGGTCGGCGGGTTTCCGGGTCATCTGCCATGGCGAGCGTGGTTCGCGGTGGGACGGTAAGGGGCGGGACTTCCTGCCCGGCCAGCTCGCCGCGCTGCGGCGGCATCGTCGGGTGGCCTCCAACCGGCTCGGCAGCGCGCTGTTCTACGGCGCCTCCGTGGGCTGCGAGGTCGCCGTCTACGGGGACCCGATGCAGTTCGAGGACGAGCGGCCCGAGTACGGCGGCACCGCCCGCCGGATGCGGCTCTGGCCCGAGTTGCACGGCGAACAGGTCGATCCCGAGGCGGCCAGGGAGGCGACGCGGCAGGAGCTGGGATTCGAGTATCAGGCGACACCGGAGGAGCTACGGCGAATGTTCGGCTGGAAGCGGGCGCGATGCGCATGAACGAGGCACCCGAGAACATTCGGCTGATCGGCGGCGAGATGCTGCTGTGGTCAGACTCATCCCATACGTCCGGCGTCACGGACTGGCGAGGCGTGGCCCTCGAACTGGTCAGGCGCCTGCTCCCCGTCGAAACCGACAAGGCGGCCTGGGCCGAAGAGGGGACCAGGTGCCACGAATGGGCCAGAGCCGAGGAGCGATCCAGACGCGACGAGTGGGCCAGGGTGCTGCTGGTCGGGCCGCATCCGCGCGGCCTGGTGGACGAGGTGGTGGCACGGTCCTCGTCGGTGGCCGTGCTGCTGCGCTCCTATCCCGACGCGTGCGCCCTCGCCGAGCGCCATCCCGGGATGGCGGTGCACTGCGGACGCCTGTCGGCGTTGCCCACGGAGGAGACGTACGACCTGGTCCTGGCGCTCGACGGGCTGCGGCGTACGCACTCGGCCGAGGAGGTCGCGCCGCCCTGGCGTGAGTCGCTGGGCCTGCTCGCCGCGCGCGTCGCGCCGGGCGGGCGGTTCGTCCTGAGTGTCAGCAATGACCTGGGGATTGACCGGTTCGTCGAGGCCAGGCCCGCCGACAGGGCGGGAGCCGACGATCACTGGGAGCCGCACGGCTTCGACCAGGGCTATCCCGACGGGTCCGGCGCCCTCGACGATGAGCTGGCGGCGGCCGGACTGGTCCCCGAGAGGTGTTACGCCGCCTACCCGGGACGTGCGGCGCCGCGCGCGCTGCTGGCCCGCGAACTGCTCGGGCGCGACCTGCCCGACGCGCTCACGGTTCCGCTGAGCGCCCGTGGCGGCGACAGGATGCTGGTAGCCGACCCGCTGCGGCTGACCCGCCTGGTGTTCAGGCACGGCCTCGGCGAGCAACTCGCCCCGGTTTGGGTGACGACCGCGACCAGACCTCCGATTGCGTCCACCGCCCCGGCCGCGTCCAGCGCCGCGGCTGCGTGCAGCGCTCCGGCCGCGTCCGTTGCGGTGAGTCTGCCGCTCGGACTCGTCGAGGAGGGGCACGCCGTACACGAGGTCACTCGGAGCACCACCCGCCAGTTGCCCGACGGCGTGGAGCGGGCCATCCCCGGTGGCCGGGTCGTGGAGGAGGTCCTGGTCGAGGCGTGCGCCCGTGAGGACGTGCGGGCCGTCCGCGACCTGCTCGCCGAGCTCGGCGGCTGGGTCGAGACGGGCGGCGACGCCGCGGCCGACAACCTGGTCTGGGACGGCGAGAGGTTCGCCGCCATCCACCCCGTGCCGGTGCAGCCCGACCGGCCCGCCGACCGCGTGGTGCTGTGCCGGGTGTTGTGGCGGTTCGCGGTCCGCCTGCTGGCCGCCGGTCACCACCATCCGTGGCCGTGGCCGCGGCAGGCCGAGCAACTGGCGCTGACGCTCTGCGGCATGGCGGGCCGGCCGTGTGACCAGGCCGATCTCGACCTGGCCCGCAAGCTCGACGCCGAGCTGGGGCAGCCGGCCGAGCTGAGCGAGGCCGCCCCGACGTACCGTGACCTGCTCGGCGCGCGGGACCGGCTGACGGACCAGCTGACCGCCGCGCTGGCCAGGGTGTCCCGTCTGGAGACCAAGCTCACCTACCGCGAACGCGAGCTGCTGCGGGCCAGGGGCCGGCTGAGAAAGAGCCAGCGGAAGTCAGCCGCCTACCGCAGGACGCTCGGCTACCGGCTCTCACGCCGCCTGGCTCGCCCGCGCAAGGTCGCCCGCAGGGTCCTGCGCCTCCTGTCCGGCTGACGAAGAGGAGTTCCTGTGCCGGTTCTTTCGGTGATCGTCCCGTTCTACAACGTCGAGAAGTACATCGGTTCCTGCCTGGATTCGCTGGCCGCGCAGAAGCTCCAGGACCTTGAGATGATCTGCGTGGACGACGGCAGCACCGACACCGGCGCCGCCGTGGTCGAGGCCCGGATGGCGACCGACGAGCGGATCAGCCTCGTCCGGCAGGCCAACCAGGGGGTCGGGCGGGCCCGCAACATCGGCGTACGACGGGCGACGGGCCGCTACCTCGCCTTCGTCGACGGCGACGACATGGTGCCGCCCCGCGCGTTCCAGCGGCTGGTCTCCTCCCTGGAGGCCACCGGCTCCGATCTGGCCTGCGGCAACGTCATGCGGCTCTACCGCAACCTGCTCGTACCCTCGTGGGCGCACAAGCGGGCGTTCGCCGAGCCGCTCAAGCGCACCCACATCACCCGCCACCCGCTGCTGATCCGCGACCGCATGCTGTGGAACAAGGTCTACCGGCGCGACTTCTGGGAGACCCTCGGCCTGACCTTCCCCGAGCGCATGTACGAGGACCAGCCGGTCGCCATGGCCGCGCACGTCGGCGCCTCGTCGGTGGACGTGATCAAGGGCATCGTCTATCACTGGCGGCAGCGCGACGAGGAGGGCTCCTCGATCACCCAGCGCTGCCTGGAGCCGGCCAACCTGCGTGACCGCCTGCTGTCGGTGCTGGAGACGGCCGCACTGCTGGACAACCGCGCGCCCGCGCTCAGACCGCACTTCGACCGCGACACGCTCGACATCGACATGACCGTGGCGGTGGCGGCCATGGCCGGGATGGGCGCCGCGGCGGCCCCCGACCTGGTCGACCTGATCGTCCGCTATCTCGACGGCGTCGCGCCGGAGGCCTGGCAGAGCATCCCGTTCGCGCAGCGGCTCCAGGCGCACCTGCTCCACGGGCGCCGCCTGGACGAGCTGGCGCGCGTCTTCGAGCAGGACCGCGAGGGCCTCCTGCAGCCGCGCATCAGCCCCGCGGGACTGCTGCGCAAGCGCTGGCACGGCCGGCACCCGGCCATGCCACGGCAGCTGTCGGAGGTGTCGGCCGAGCTCGGCCTGTCGGCCCGCCTGCTGGAGCTGGAGTGGCACGACGGCCGGCTCAGAGGTACGGGCCGCGTGAGCGTGGACCGGTTCGACGCGTCGGACCTGCGCAAGGCGAGCGTGCAGGCGTGGCTGGAGGAGCGCAGGACCGGCGACGTCATCCCGCTGTCCGACCAGCGCGTCTCGTCGACCTGGGCGAACGTCGAGCAGGAAGGCGGCGGTGCGGTGCCCGAGCACGGCTTCTCCTTCGAGTTCGCGTTCGACCCGGCGGCTCTGACGGGCCCGCGGCTCGCCCGCCGGGGGCACTGGAACCTGAAGGCGCGGCTGCGCGCTCACCGGCTGACGCTGGAGGCGAAGGTCGCGGGACCGCGCTGGCTGCCGCCACTGGTGCCCGCGCCGAGGCGCCTGGCGGGGGTGTGGATGGTGCCGGTACGCGGCGGTGGCGGGGCCTGGGGGCTGCGGCTGCGCCAGGCCCAGGCGCTGATCGGCGAGTGCCGGGTCGACGGCGACGACCTGGTCTTCTCCGGCCGGCTCGCCGACCCGGGCGACGGCGACCCGGTGCTGCGACTGGTGCGCAGAAGTGACGGCGAGGAGATGTACTTCCCCGTCACGCTGGCCGGGCACGACTTCCGGGCCAGGGTGCCGCTGGTGGACATCGACGAGGTCGTCGGCCACGAGTCGCGCTGGGACTTCGTCATCGACCAGGGCCGGATGATCCGGCCGCTGGTGCGTACCCAGGCACGGCCGATCGTGACCGTCGCCGAGCGGCGCTTCCTGGTCGACCGGGGCGACGACGGCAACCTCATGCTCGCCGAACGCTGAGCCGACAAGCCGGCGAGCCGATGAGGAGGCAAGCCGGCGAGCCGGCGAGGAGGCGAGCCGCGGATCACTCCAGGATGGCGCGCAGCCGGTCGACGACCTCGTCCTGCTGGTGGTCGGTGAGGTCGGGGAAGAGCGGCAGAGAGAGCTGCTCGGCGTAATAGGCCTCGGCCTCGGGGCAGATCCCGCGCCGGTAGCCGAGGTCCGCGAAGACCGGATGCCAGTAGGCCGGGAGGTAGTTGACCTGCACCCCGATCCCCTCGGCCCGCATGCGGTCGTACACCTCCCGCCGGCGCCCGTCGCGGATCCTGACCGGATAGAGGTGCCAGCTCGGGGAGGTGTAGGGGCGCCGGGCGGGAAGCGTCAGCCCCGGCAGGTCGCCGAGCAGCGTGTTGTAGCGGGCGACCAGGTCGGCTCGCCGCGCGCGGAAGTGTTCGAGCCGCCGCAACTGGCTGATGCCGAGCGCGCAGAGCACGTCGGGCAGCCGGTAGTTGAGGCCGAAGTCGTGGACCTCCTGGTGCCAGCCGCCGTGGCCGGGGTCGCGCTGCTCGGCCGGGTCGCGGACCAGTCCGTGGTTGCGGAACCGGGCGGCGCGGGCGTAGCGGTCGCGGTCGTGTACGGCGACGGCGCCGCCCTCGGCGGTGGTCACGGTCTTGGTCGGGAAGAACGAGAACGTGGTGAGGTCGGCCGGCTCCCCGACCGGCCGGTCCTTGTAGAACGAGCCGATGGAGTGGGCGGCGTCGCCGATCAGCAGGGCGCCGGTCCGGTCGGCGATCACGCGCAGCTCGTCGTAGTCGGCGGGATGGCCCGCGTAGTCGACCGCGGTGATCGCCTTGGTGCCGTCGCCCGCCAGCGACTCGACCGACGCGGGATCGAGGTTGCCCGTGTCGGGCTGCACGTCGGCGAAGACCACCCGGGCACCGCGCATGGCGGCGGTGGCGGCCGTCGCCACGAACGTCAGCGGTGAGGTGATCACCTCGTCACCCGGCCCGACCCCGGCCGCCACGTACGCGACGTGCAGGGCCGCCGTGCCCGAGGTGACCGCCAGGCACGGCACGCCGCCCGTCCAGCGGGACAGCTCGGCCTCGAACGAGCCGACCGTGGGCCCGGTCGTCAGCCACTCGCCGCGCAGCACCTCGGTGACGGCCTCGACATCGGCGTCGGCGATCGACTGCCGTCCGTAGGGCAGCATCAGACGCCGACCGCGGCCATGGCCCGCAGGTCGTCGACCGACAGCCAGAGGTCGTTGGTGTCGGAGCGGTAGGCGAAGCCCTCCGGCAGCAGCTCGCCGCCCTGTGGGGGCACGTAGCCCCAGGTGGCGATCGTCGGCTGCACGATGTAGCGGTCACTCAGGCGCAGGGTCCTGCGGCCGTCGTCGGGGCCGATCATCTCCTCGTGCAGCTTCTCGCCGGGCCGGACGCCGATCTCGTAGACCGGGCACTGCGGCGCCAGCGCCTGGGCCAGGTCGGGCAGGCGCATGCTGGGGATGCGCGGCACGTACAGCTCGCCGCCCTGCATCAGGTCGAAGGAGTCGACCACGAACCGGACGGCCTGGTCGAGCGTGATCCAGAAGCGGGTCATCCGCTTGTCGGTGATCGGCACGCTGCCGCCCTCCTCGGCCAGCCGCAGGAAGAACGGCACCACCGAACCCCTGCTGCCCACCACGTTGCCGTAGCGCACCACGGCGAAGCGGGTCACGTGGCTGGCGGCGTAGTGGTTGGCCGAGACGAACAGCTTGTCGGCGACCAGCTTCGTCGCGCCGTACAGGTTGATCGGGCTGGACGCCTTGTCGGTGGAGAGCGCGACGACCTTGCGCACGCCGCAGTCGATGGCGGCCTCCACCACGTTCTGGGAGCCGGAGACGTTGGTCACGACGTACTCGAACGGGTTGTACTCGGCCGTGTCGACCTGCTTCAGCGCCGCCGCGTGCACCACGTAGTCGATGCGGTGCATGGCCCTGGTCAGGCGGTCCCGGTCGCGCACGTCGCCGATGAACCAGCGCAGCCGCGGGTCGTCGCCGAACAGGTGACGCGCCTCGTACTGCTTGAGCTCGTCGCGCGAGAAGATCACCAGGCGGCGCACGCCGAGGTGGTCCAGCGCGTGGCGGACGAAAGCCTTGCCGAAGGACCCCGTGCCTCCGGTGATCAGAATCGACGATCCACTGAGAATGCTCACGCGGCCCCCCGCCGTAGACATCCGAGCTGCCCGGTAGCATAGCGCGATCGTTACATCACACACGGTCACATAGGGGAATGGGGCTTCGGGTGAGGATTGTCGGAATCGTTCAGGCGCGCATGGGCTCGACGCGTCTGCCGGGCAAGGTCCTGCGCGAGCTCGGCGGCCGCTCCGTGCTGGGCTGGGTGGTCCGTGCGGTACGCGAGGCGGCCGCGGTCGACGACCTGGTGGTGGCGACCACCACGGAGGCGGCCGACGACCTGGTGGTGGCGGAGTGCCGCAGGCTCGGCGTGTTCTGGCACCGGGGGCCGGTCGACGACGTGCTCACCCGGTTCACGCAGGTGCTGCGGGGTCACCCGGGCGACGCCGTCATGCGGTTCACGGCTGACTGCCCGCTGCTCGATCCGGTGGTGATCCGCGAGGCCGCGCTGGTCTTCCGCGCGGTGCCCGGCCTCGACTACCTGAGCACGAGCCTGGCGCGCACGCTGCCGCGCGGGCTCGACGTGGAGATCGCGGGGCTGGCCGCGCTGAAACGGGCCGATCGGGAGGCGACCGCGCATCACCGTACGCACGTCACGTCCTACATCTACTCGCATCCGGGCGAGTCGCGGCTGCTCGGCCTCGCCTACGCGCCGACGGCGGCCGACCTGCGGGTTACGCTCGACACGGAGGACGACTGGCGGCTCATCTCGCGCGTCGTCGCGGAGCTGGGCGACGGGTGCGTGCCGGTCCGGTCGCTGGTCGGCTGGCTGCGGGAGCGGCCCGAGGTGTGCGAGCTCAACGCGCACGTGGCGCAGAAGGAGTTGCAGGAGGCGTGACGCACCGGGTGGGGTTCCGTTGCGACGCGGGCGTGGCGAGCGGGGTCGGTCATCTGATGCGCTGCGTGGCGCTGGCCGAGGAGCTGTGCGGGCGGGGGGCCGAGGTGCTGTTCCTGGGGGAGGTGGCGGGGTCCGAGTGGGCGGGGTCGCAGTTGCGGCAGCGCGGGTTCCCGCTGTGCGCCGCGCCTGCCGAGCCGGAGGCGCTGGTCGAGCTGGTGCGGGTGTTCGGGCTGGACGCGGTGGTGCTGGACTCGTACGTGCTGGCCGCCGGCACGGGGGCGGCGCTGCGGGCGGCGGGCACGGCCGTGCTGGCGATCATCGACGGCGACCCGCTGGGCCAGGACGCGGACCTCTACCTCGACCAGAACCTCGGCGCCGAGCTGCGCCCTTTCCAACCGCCCCGAGAAACCGAGGCCGGTCCCGGGGGCGAGAGGTCCGCCGGTCCCGGGGGCGCCCGGCTGGTCGGTCCGCAGGGTGGGCGGCTGGCCGGGGCGCGTTATGCGTTGCTGCGGGACAGCGTCCTGCTGATGCGGGGGACCGCCCGCCGCCGCCCGGCCCGGTCGGAGGGGCCGCTGGTGCTGTGCTTCTTCGGCGGCACCGACAGCGCCGGTGTGGCGCCGGTCTGGGCCGGGGCGCTGTGCGCCACCGGGCTGCCGTTCCGGGCGACCGTGGTCAGCCCGGTGCCGTTCGACGTGGACGGGCCCGTCACGGTCATCCCGCCGACGGACCGGCTGCCCGGCCTGATGGCCGAGGCCAACCTGGTGGTCACCGCGGCGGGCTCGGTCGTCTGGGAACTGCTCCACCTGGGTGTGCCGGCCGCGCTGAGCTGGGTGGCCGACAACCAGTTGATCGGCTACGAGGCGCTGGTCGGCGGCGGCATCGCGGCGGGGCTGGGACCGGCTCCGGACGCGGCGGCCGTCGGCGTCCTCACCCGCCTGCTCGCCGACCCCGCGGTCCGCGACGAGTACGGCAGACGCGGCGCCAAGCTGATCGACGGCCGGGGCAGGGAACGCGTCGCCGACGCGCTCCTTGCCCTCCTGTGAAGCAGGTTAGACCAGGTCCCAGGTCAGCGGCGTGCCGACCGTGGCGTCCCTGGCGAAGCGGCGGCCCATCACCTGCGCCGCCGCCGCCGGAGGCAGCCCGCCGGCCGGCCGGATGGAGCGGACGTTCTGCTCCGTCACCGGCTCGCCCGCCCGCACATCCCGTACGACGTACAGCGACCGCCGGAACCGCAGCCCCTCGCTCTCGGAGGCCCGCGGCCCGATGACCGCGCTGCCCAGCGACTGCCAGGCCCGCTCGCTCTCCACCACGAGCGCCGCGAGCTCGGTGGGCTCCAGCGAGAACGCCGAGTCGACACCCCCGTCGCCCCGGTCCACGGTGACGTGCTTCTCGATCAGGCACGCGCCGAGCGCGACCGCCGCCAGCGCGGCGCCGAGTCCGGGCGTGTGGTCGGAGATGCCGACGACCGCGCCGGTGAGCCCGGCGAGCAGCGGCAGCGAGCGCAGGTTGCTCTCGGCGGGAGCGGCGGGGTAGGTCGCGGTGCAGGTCAGCACGGCGAGCTGGGCGCAGCCCGCGTCACGGGCGGCGGCCACGGCGGCGTGGATCTCGCCGATCGACGCCATGCCGGTGGACAGGATCAGCGGCTTCCCGGTGGCGGCGGCGAGCCTGATCAGGGGGAGGTCCACGATCTCCGAGGAGGCGATCTTGTAGGCCGGGGTGTCCAGGCTCTCCAGCAGCTCGACGGCCGTGGGGTCGAAGGGCGAGGAGAACGGGATGAGCCCCCGCCGGCGAGCCTTGGCGAAGATCGGCTCGTGCCACTCCCACGGCGTGTGGGCCCGCTCGTAGAGCTGGTAGAGGCGTTCGCCGCCCCACAGCTCATGGTCGTCGCCCAGGCGAAAGGCAGGGCCGTCGGCGTCGACGGTGATCGTGTCGGGGCGGTAGGTCTGCAGTTTCAGCGCGTGGGCGCCGCTGTCGGCCACCGCGTCGACGATGGCGAGCGCCTGTTCGAGGCGGCCGTTGTGGTTGCCCGACATCTCGGCGATGACGAAGGGAGGCTGGTGCGCCCCGATCGCGCGCCCGGCGATGGAGATCATGCGTTGTCGTCCTTCCTCATGAGTCGCACGGTCACGACATCCCGGGGGACGCCGTCGATGTCGCGCTGGTGGACGGCGACCTCGGCGAAGCCGAAGCGCCTGTGCAGCCCCCTGGCCGCCTCGTTGCCGGCGAGCACCTGGCCGCTCAGCGTGGTCAGCGCCAGCGGGCCGAACGCGTGGTCGATGGCCGACCGCTCCAGCCCGATCCAGGCCGGCAGCAGCGCGCCCGACCGCTCCAGCCCCGCCAGATCGAGGTAGAAACCCCAGTCACCGCTCCGTGAGCCGGGGTCGAGGCCGGAGAACGTCACCACCCCCGCGGCGGTTCCGTCGTGCACGTAGATCAGCACGCGGGTGGCCGGGTCGTCCTTTACCGAGGCCCACCACCGGGCGTGCTCGTCCTCGGCGATGACGTGGGTGGTGAAGCTGGCCGCCCGCACCTTCGGGTGGTTGCGCCATCGGCGGATGGCGGGCAGCTCATGGTCGTGTACGGCTCTCAGCACGGCGTCTCCCTACTCAGCGCGCTCGACTGACTGCACAACGTAGCGGATTCATCCGGCAAAGAGCCGATCAGCAGGCGGTAGCGAAGGTCGTGCCGGGGTGATGGCCAAGGCATGCTGCCCTCGACCCCAACCCCGACCCAAGGGAGCTTCTCGGTATGACGCCCATGCTCAGCGTCGTCGTCCCGATCTACAACGTGGAGCCCTACCTCGCCGAATGCCTGGAGTCCCTGGCGGCGCAGACGCTGGAGGACATCGAGGTCATCCTGGTCGACGACGGCTCCGTGGACGGAAGCGTGCGGGTGGCGCGGGAGTTCACGGAGCGAGATCCCCGCTTCGTCCTGTTCGACCAGCCGAACCAGGGCCCCGGTCCGGCGCGCAACGCGGGGATCCGCCGGGCCCGCGGCACCTATCTGGCCTTCGCCGACGGTGACGACGTCGTGCCGCCCAAGGCGTACGAGCTGCTGGTCGGGTCGTTGCGGGAGAGCGGCTCGGACTTCGCGTGCGGCGGGGTGCTGCGCTTGACGGAGGGCGAGCTGGCCGTGTCGTCGCTGCACGAGAAGGTGTTCAGGCGGCACGCGCCGCGCTCGCACATCCTGGACCGGCAGGTCCTGATCAGGGACCGCACTGTGTGGAACAAGGTCTACCGGAAGGACTTCTGGCACGAGCACGGGCTGGAGTTCCCGGCGGGGATCTATGAGGACGTGCCGCTCAGCATGCGGGCGCACGTGCTGGCGACGGGCGTCGACGTGCTGCCCGACATCGTCTACCACTGGCGCAAGCGCGAGGAGGGGGAGAGCTCCATCACGCAGCGGCGGGCGGAGCTGTCGAACCTGGCCGAACGGCTGGCCGCCATCCGGGCGGTCCGGGCCTTCCTCGCGGAGAAGGCGCCCCAGCTCATCGACGCCTTCGACGGCCTGGTGCTGGAGAAGGACCTCCTCTTCCTGTTCCAGGGGCTGGAGTACTGCCAGGACGACGAGATCGGGCCGCTGCTCGAACTCTCGGAGCAGTGGCTGGCCGGGATGAGCCCCGTCGCGCTCGGCTCGGTGGCGTCGCTGCGCAGGCTCGAACTCCACCTGCTGAGCCGCGGCCTGGTCAAGGAGCTGCGGGAGGTGCGCGGCTTCAGGCGCGACTCGGTCAACGGCACCCCGATCCTGCCGCGCGAGGTCGGCTGGTACGGCGACTACCCCTACTTCCGGGACCGGACCCTCAAGATCCCCGACGCGGTCTTCGAGGCGAGCGAAGAGCTCAAGCTGGTGGCCATGGTCGACGAGTGCGACTGGGTGGGGGACCGGTTCGAGGTGCGCGGCGAGGCGTACATCCACCGGGTGCCGCGGCAGCCGACCCGGGTCGACATGTGGCTGACCGACGGTGAGCGCCGGGTGATGCTGGACGTGGAGCGTACGGGCGAGCGGGGTGTCCAGGTGGCGATCGACCCGGAGCTGCTCGAAAAGGGCGGCCCGAGCTGGCGGCTGCACGCCCGGGTGGAATTGTGCGGCCTGGTGCTGAAGGGGTGCTTTCGCGAAGGTGAGGCGCAGAAGGTCTGGCGGCTGTCGGTGCCAGGATGGTCAAGAACCAGCATGGACATCACCCAGTAGTTCCAGAGAGTAATTGGAAGACGACGGCGCGTCGCCATGCTTGTCAGCCATGAGGACCTATTCGCTCGATGACGTCTACGCGACACGCAAGCGGAGAGACTCCTGGTGGACCGTGTACTTCGTGGACCCGGTCGCCTGCCGGGCCGCTCTGCTGGTGGCCAACCACACCCGGTTGACGCCCAACCAGCTCACGGTCTTGTCACTGGTCCTCGGCATGGTGTCGGCCACTTTTCTGGCGATGGACCGGCTGGCCGCGGGGGCGGTCATGTTCTACCTGAGCTTCATGGTGGACTGCCTGGACGGCAAGATCGCGCGGCTCAAGGGCTCGGGGACGCCCTTCGGTCTGTGGCTCGACTACCTCGGTGACCGGATCAGGGTGGTGTTCTGCGCCGCCGGGCTCGCCTACGGACAGTACGCGATCACCGGCGACGTCGGATACGTCGTCATGGGCGCGGCGGTGGCGGTGGTCGACCTGTTCAGGTACGTCAACGCGCCACAGATGAGGCGAGTCCGCGAGACGGTCCGGGCTGAGGCTGAAGCCGATGCGGAGGTGGAGCCGGAGGCGGAGGCCGCGGGCCACGTGGAGGACGACGAGGTCGAGGTGTGGGTGCCGCGCCAGAGGCCGCCGCTCGGCCGGAGACGTCGTTTCGCACGGCGGATCAACAAGGCCATGGCCCGCCGCCGTATCCGTTCTCACCTGATCAGCGGCATCGAGTTCCACGCCGCTGTGTTCGTGGTCGCGCCGCTTCTGGGACCCGTGGCGCTGATCCCGATCTCCGCGGTCGCCAGCGTCCTGCTGCTGGCCAATGAGGTCGTCCTCGTCCGCCGGATGTGGCTTTTCACACGCAAGCACCGCGTGCCCTCCAAGGGGAGCCGAGAGCACGTTCTCGTCTAAGTTTTCGGGGGTTTTTCATGTCTGACCGGCCCATCTTCGTTGTCGGGTGCCCGCGTTCCGGCACCACGATGCTGCAGCTCATGCTCCACTCGCACCCGCGGATCGCGGTGGCGCCGGAGACCAGGTTCCTGGTGCCGGCCTACCATCGGCGCCGCACGTTCGGCGACCTGCGCGTCGAGGAGCGCCGCCGCGCGCTCGCGCAGTGGATCTCCGGCGACCGCAGCACCAAGTTCCACGAGCTCAAGCTCGCCAAGGACGACTACGTCCGGCAGGTCGTCGAGGGGCCCGGGTCGCTCGGCTCGGTGATCGGCACCACCTTCCGCATGTACGCCGACCGGTTCGACAAGCCCCGCTGGGGAGACAAGCGGCCGAGCTACGTCAAGCAGGTCGACATGCTGCTCAGGCTCTTCCCGGACGCCCAGTTCATCCACCTGATCAGGGACGGCCGCGACTGCGTCTCGTCGCTGAAGGAGATGCCCTGGTACACGCTGGACTCCTTCCACGGGATCTCTACCTGGGCCGAGGCCATCGACGCGGGCAACAAGCTGAGGCGGACGATGCCCGAGGACTCCTACTACGAGCTGCGGTACGAGGACCTCACCGACGACCCGGCGACCGAGATGAAGAAGCTCTGCCACTTCCTCGACGAGGACTTCGACCCGATGATGGTCTCACCGCGCGAGGCGGCCCAGGTGGCGGTCCCGCCGCACAAGGTCTGGCACCGCAACACGCACGGCGAGGTCACCCGCAGCAGGGTGGGCAGCTGGACCAACCGGCTGGACGGCTGGGAGATCGCGCTGTGCGAGCAGGTGCTCGGCTCCCGGCTCCAGGCCAACGGATACGAGCTCACCGGCGCGCCGGCGGCGGCCAAGGAGCACGTGCTGTCCCTGCAGAAGACGATGCAGAAGCGCCGCGCCAGCCGGATGCGCAAGGCGATGCGCGACCGCATCAACCGGCTGCGCGAGCCGAGCCCGGTCGCCGCGCTGCTCACCTCGACGCAGCAGGTGCTCGCCGGGGTGCCGCAGCCGCGCAACGAATCGCCCGAGCTGGCCCAGCGCGCGGGCTGAACCCTCACCTGGCCAGGTGCGCGAACAGGGATTCCCAGCGGTCCAGGACGTGGTCGAGCCGGAAGGCGCCGGCCCGTGCCCGAGCGGCGGCGCCCAGGCGCCGCCGCTCGCGCACCGAGCCCATCAGCCGGGCCAGCTCCGCGCCGAACGCGTCCACGTCCCCGGCCGGGACGAGCACCGGCCCGGCCGACCGCACCCCGCCCGACACGTCGAACGCCACGGCGGGCACCCCGTGCGCCGCCGACTCCAGCAGCACGACGGGCAACCCCTCGTGCTCGCTGGTCATCCCCAGGACCGCCGCCTTCAGGTACTCGCCCGGCATGTCGGCGGCGGGCACCCGGCCTCTGAACACCACCCGGTCCCCGGCGCCCTCGCGCACGGCGTGCGCGCGCAGCCGCTCCAGCTCGGCGCCGTCGCCGATCAGGTGCAGCTCCCACGGCGGCGGCGGCGCGGCCCTGGCGAACGCGCTGATGAGCCGGTCGAACCGTTTGATCCCCTCCAGCCGCCCCACTCCCAGCACCCTGGGCGTGTCCAGCCCGGACGCCTCCAGCGGCCAGCGCGCCAGCGGGTTCGGCAGGGTCCAGGTGTTGGGCAGCAGCGCGTCCTCGGAGAAGCGCCAGGCGTCGTCCTCGCTGAGGAAGATCGCCTGGTCGAGCTTGGGGTAGTGCCGCCTGATCGAGCCGAGGTGCCAGCAGCCGCGGGCGTGCTCGTACGAGCCGTGATACTGCCCGACCGGACGCAGTGAGCGGGGCAGCAGGGACGCCAGCCGGGTCACCACCCCCGGCGAGGTCAGCACCGCGAAACCGGCCCGCATCGGGCCGAGCAGGGCGGCCAGCCGCTCGTCGGCCCGCCGGCGGGCCCGCGGGCTCTGTGGTCCCACGGGCTCCGGGCTGATCACGTGGTGCCGGTAGCGCGGCGCCTCGACGTAGCGGAACGGCGCCGCCGCCCGGTGCAGCCCGACCACGTGCACGTCGTAGCCGCGTGCGGCCAGCCCCTCCGCCAGCGTGTGCGTCACCTGCTGGATGCCGCCCAGCGTGTCGGCGTCCATGCACGCGAACATCACGGTCATGACGCCGCCCGGCGCCCGAAGAAGGCGTCCACGACGCGTGCGGCGGCGTCCCCCCGCTCGTCGGCGCACCACAACTGATGGAAGGCCGCGTACCGCTCGGCGTAGGCCGCGTGCAGGGCCGGCAGTTCCCGCATCGCCGCCACCACCTCCTCGGTCGTCGTGACGCACGGCCCGGGGGCGATGGCGGGCAGGTCGTGGTAGACGCCCCGCTCGGCCAGCCGGTACTCGTCCCAGTCGTCGATCAGGAACACCATGGGCTTGCCGGTCAGCGCGTAGTCGCACATCACCGAGGAGTAGTCCGTGAGCAGCGCGTCCGAGGCCAGTATCAGGTCGTTGATCTCCGGGTACGACCCGGCGGGCCGGACGAAGTGCCTCAGGTGCTGCGGGGTCCGGAAACGTTCCACCGGGTGCGTCCGCAGGATCAGCACCCACTCGCCGGACAGCTCCTCGGCCATCAGCTCCAGGTCCGCCCGGATCGACTGGCCGCTGTTCTTGGCCCGGTCGCGATAGGTGGGCGCGTACAGCAGGATCTTCGTGCCCGGCGGTATCTCCAGCCGCGCCATGACGTCGTGCCTGGTCTCCCGGCGCACCAGCGCGTCGCAGCGCGGCGTGCCGTACCTGAGGACCCAGCCCCGGTAGCCGTTGGACGGCAGGAAGATCCGCGAGAACTCGGCGCTCGGCGAGATGAGCGCGTCCCAGCGGGCGACGGCGGCGCGCCACTCGTCGCGCGGCCGGTCGAAGTCGGCGCGCAGGTCGGGCGCGTCGAAGCCGACCGACTTGATGCCCTGGCCATGCCAGGTCTGGAGATAGCGGGTCCCGGGTGGTTTCGGGTAGTTGAGGGGGAAGCCGTGGCTGTCGACCCAGATGCCCGCGCGGGCCAGCAGCCACACGTAGTGCCAGCCGCCGCGGCGTACGAGCCGCGCGTCGCCGGGGAAGTTCGCCCGGCTCCTGGCCACGGACCAGACGACGTCGATCGGCAGGTTCCGCCGCCGCAGCTCCTCGTAGATGGCGCGCGGGCTGCCGGTGTAGCCCTTGCCGACGTCGGCCTCGAACAGGGCCAGGTCGGGGCGCGGCGGGAGCAGGCGGATCACCGCCTTGTAGAAGCGTAGCTTCATCGCCGGCGTGCTGAGCCGCTTCATCAGCCGGTGCTTGATCCGCCGGCGCAGCGGCGTGACCGATGGCGCGCGCACGCGCAGGTACGCGGCGTTGCCCTCGGCGGTGACCGTGCGCCCCCGTAGCGCGATCGGCTCCATGGTGGGCGGGGCCATCAGCCGGTCGGTCGTGGCGCGGCCGTCGGAGATCCTGGTGAAGCCGATGCGCGGATCGCACGAGCCCGCGGGCGTGAAGGTGATCTCACTCACGTACCCGCCGTCACCGGACGGGACGGGCTTGATGGGGACGCGTTCGCCGCCGAGCTGGAGGAAGGCCGCCCATGCGCTGGGCAGCATCCCAAAAGGGTCGTAGGTATGCACGACCATGCGGATCCGCTCGCCGTCGGCGGCGATCTCGGTCACCTCGTGCCGCAGCCGGGCCGCGGTGTAGGGCAGCTCGGCCATCCGCAGCCTGGTGATGTCCATGCCGGGCGTGACCGTCGTGCCCCAGTACGTACGGCCCGCGTGCCGTACCGCGGTCCGCGGGGCGGCGCACGGGTAGGACAGCGACCGGGCGGCCACCATCAGGTCGTCGACCCGGTCGTCGAGGATGAGCCGGCAGCAGACCCGGGCCATCGGCTCGATCCACTCGAACGCCTCGGCCGGCACCTCCTCCAGGTACGGCCGGACGATCGAGGCGAACTCCGCGACCCACGCCCGATCGCGCCTGGGCAGCGGGTTGAGGTACACGCGCAGGTCCTGCCTGAGGAAACGCTGCTGCCTGGCCGGCACCAGGTCTCCGGCGTCGTGGGCGCGCAGCAGGTCGTCGCTCAGCCGGGCCGCCGCCACGCGGTGCCGTACGTTGTCCATCTCCTTGATGTTGAGCGAGATGGAGCTGTCGTCGGGTGCGCGGTGCCAGTGGTAGACCACCCAGGGCACGACCGCGAACCGGCGCGACATGGCGTACAGCCCGGTGGCGAAGACGTGGTCCTCGTAGTGGATGTCCTCCGGGAAGCGCAGCCCGTTCTCGCGCAGGAACCGCACGTCGTAGAGCTTGTTGGTGCTGAAGGAGTCGAGGAACAGCTCGGGCTCCTCGCGGATGCCCGCCACGACCCGCCGCCTGGCGAACAGCGAGGGATAGTAGGGCGCCAGCCGCCCGCTCCCCTCGTACAGCCGCGAGATCTGCCCGGCCACGAAGTCGGCGCCGGTCCGCTCGATCTCGCCGAGCAGGCTCTTGCAGGCGTGCCTGGGCAGCTCGTCGTCGCTGTCGAGGAACATCACGTACGGCGCCGCCGCCGCGTCGAGACCGTCGTTGCGCGGCGCGCCGCAGCCGCCGCTGTTGGTCTGCCTGCGCAGGTAGCGGACGCGTGGATCGCTCCGTGCGAGCTCGCCCGCCACCCGGGCCGTGTCGTCGGTGCTCGCGTCGTCGGCGATGATCACTTCGAGATCGCGCAACGACTGGCCGAGTACGGAGCGCACGGCCCTGGGAAGGCGGGTCGCGTCGTTGTAGGTGATGACGACAACGGTGCAGTCCGGCATGCCATCTCCCCCGAAGGTCCCCCGAAATGAGACATGTGGAGATAAGCTGCCCCGGCTCCGAGTGAAGTGTCCGGACTTGATGGTCTTTTTGCTGAATCAGCGCATGAGCCGTCTGATCAACCAGCCGATGAGCAGCAGCGCCGCGAGCGCCCCGGCGACGGGCGCGACCCGCTTCAGCAGCGGCGTCCCGGCGATCTCCAGCAGGTCGAGCGCCTCCTCGTCGGGCGTGAGCGACGTACGCAGCGTCCCGGCGGGCCGGACGTCCTCCTCGGGGCTGGGCACCGCGCTCAGCCGCGGCCCGCCCTCCTGGGGCTCCTCGGGTACGGCGGTCGCCTCGTGGGCGGGCTCGGCCAGCAGTTGCGCGAGGTTGCCCGCGAACCTGTCGATGAGCCTCGCGCCGACCTCGGCCATGACCCCGCGGCCGAACTGGGCGGGCCGGCCGGTCACGTTGAACGACGTCTCGACGGAGACCGCGGTGGACCCGTCGCCGGGCGTCAGCGTGGCCTTGACGGTCGCCGAGGCCGTGCCCGCGCCGCGGGCCTCCTTGCCCGACGCCTGGATGGTCAGCGTGTGAGCGTCCTTGTCCACGTTCTCGAACCTGGCCGAGCCTCGGTAGGTCACGGTGATCGGACCGACCTTGACCTTCATCCGGCCGGTGAACTCGTCGCCCTCGAAGATGTCGAGCGACGCCCCCGGCAGGCACGGGGCGACCCGTTCGACGTCGAGCAGCATGGCCCACGCCTGCTCGACCGGCACCGGAACGCTGAACTCGTGCTCGAACCGCATCGCCATCGATCCGCTCCTCTCGCGTCATTGCGCCCCGCCTGATTGCGACATTACGTCTGAGAGGGGGCGCCCCGGAAGAGGTGCCCCCTCGAACGGTCAGAGGGATCCGGCGGCGTTCAGAATCGCGCGATGGGTCAGCACTCTGGCCAGATGCCGGCGATAGTCGGGCTGGGCGTGCAGATCGGCGGGCGGCGAGGTGCCGGCCGCCGCCTCCTCGCACGCCTGCCGTACCTGATCGCCCAGTTGAACGCCCCGCAGGGCGGTCTCGACCGCGTGGGCCCGCACGGGCGTCGGGCCCATGTTGGTCAGGCCGATCCTCGCCTCCTCGATCGTTCCGTTGGACCGCTTGACCGCCGCGGCCACCCCGACGATGGCCCACGACTGCGCGGTCCGGTGGAACTTCTCGTAGTGATAGCCCCAGCCGGCGCCGAGCTTCGGGATCCGCACTCCGACCAGGATCTCTCCCGGCCGCAGCGCCGACTCCAGGTAGTCGACGAAGAACTCGGCGGCGGGTATCTCCCGCTCGCCTTCGGGCGACCTGGTCACGAAGACGCCCTCCAGCGCCAGGACCACCGCGGGCAGGTCGCCCGCCGGGTCGCAGTGCGCCAGTGAGCCGCCGAACGTGCCGCGATGCCGTACCGCGGGATCGGCGACCTTCGTGGTGGCCAGCGCCACGAGTGGGCAGTCGCCGTTGACCACGCCGGAGCGCATCACCTCGTCGTGCGTGGCCATCGCGCCGATGAAGACGTGGTCGCCACGGTCGTGCACGCCCGTCAGCTCGGGCAGGCGGCCCACGTCGACCAGCTTCGACGGGTAGGCCAGCCGCAGCCGGAGCAGCGGGAGGAGCGACTGCCCGCCGGCGAGGACCTTGGCGTCCTCGTCGGCGGCGAGCTCCTGGACGGCCTCGCCGAGCGAGCCGGCGCGGACGTAGTCGAACTGGGCCGGGATCATCGCAGCGCCCTCCAGATCCGCTCGGGTGTACATGGCATCTGGATGTCGTGCACGCCGCGCGGGCGCAGCGCGTCGACGATGGCGTTGACGACGGCCGGCGTCGAGGCGATCGTGCCCGCCTCGCCGACGCCCTTGGCACCCAGCGGATTGCTGGTGGCCGGGGTCTCGGTCCTGTCGGTGACGAAGTCCGGCAGGTCCATCGCCGTCGGCAGCAGGTAGTCGGCCATCGTGGTGGTGAGCAGGTTGCCCTCCGTGTCGTAGACGGCCTCCTCGTACAGCGCCTGCGCGACGCCCTGCGCGATGCCGCCGTGGATCTGGCCCTCGACGATCAGCGGGTTGACCACCTTGCCCACGTCGTCGACCGCCACGTACGAGCGGATCTTCGCCATGCCGGTCTCGGTGTCCACCTCCACGGCGCACAGGTGGGTGCCGTGCGGGAAGGAGTAGTTCTCCGGGTCGAAGGTGGCGTCGGAGTCGAGCCGCGCCTCGACGCCCTCGGGCAGGTCGTGCGCGGTGAACGCGGCGTAGGCCAGCTCCTGGATGCTCTTCTGGGAGTCGGTGCCCTTCACCTTGAACACGCCCTCGGCGAAGTCCAGGTCGTCGGGCGAGCATTCGAGCAGGTGCGAGGCGAGCTTCCTGGCCTTGTCCTTGACCTTGTCGCACGCCTTGAGCACGGCGATGCCGCCGACGGTCAGCGAGCGCGAGCCGTAGGTGTCCATGCCCCGGGGCGCGATCGCCGTGTCGCCGTGGAGCACCGTGATGTCCTCGAACGGCACGCCGAGCGCGTCGGAGGTGATCTGGCTCCACGCCGTCACGTGTCCCTGGCCGTGCGGGGAGCTGCCGGTGACGACCTCGACCTTGCCGGTCGGCAGCATGCGCACCGAGCCGTGCTCCCAGCCGCCCGCGCCGTAGTTGGCCGCGCCGAGCATCCTGGACGGGGCCAGCCCGCACATCTCGGTGAACGTGCTCACGCCGATCCCGAGCTGGACCGGGTCGCCCCGGTCACGCCGGTCGGCCTGTTCGGCGCGCAGCTTGTCGTAGCCGAACAGCGCCATCGCCTTGTCCGTCGCCGCCTCGTAGTTGCCCGAGTCGTAGGTCAGCCCGGAGATGGTGGTGAACGGGAACTCCTCGTGCTTGATCCAGTTGCGCCGCCGCACCTCCAGCGGGTCCAGGCGCAGCTCGGCGGCCAGCTCGTCCATCAGCCGCTCGATGCCGTACGTCGCCTCGGGGCGGCCCGCGCCACGGTAGGCGTCGGTCGGCATCTTCGTGGTGAAGACGCCCGTGCAGCCGAACTCGTAGGCGTCCATCTTGTAGATGCCGTTGAACATCGACGCGCCGAGCAGCGGCACGCCGGGCGTGACCAGCATCAGGTAGGCGCCCATGTCGGCCAGCAGCTCCACCTGGAGCCCGCGGATCCGCCCGTCGGCCTCGGCCGCCAGCCTGAGGTGCTGGATCTGGTCGCGGCCGTGGTGCACGGTCAGGTTGCCCTCGGAGCGGGACTCCGTCCACTTGACCGGCTTGCCCAGCCGCTTGGTGAGCAGCAGGCACAGCACCTCTTCCGCGGTGACCTGCAGCTTGGAGCCGAACCCGCCGCCCACGTCGGGCGCGATCACCCGGATCTTGTGCTCGGGGATGCCGGTCACCACGGCCAGCATGACGCGCAGGACGTGCGGGATCTGCGTGGCCGACCAGAGCGTGAAGGAGTCGCCGTCGGTGGTCGCGAGCACCGACCGCGGCTCCATCGCGCTCGGGATCAACCGCTGCTGGATGTAGGTCCGGTCGATGACCACCGGCGCGTCCCTGAAGGCCGCCTCGACGTCACCTGAGGTGATCTTCACGGTGAACGCCTGGTTGCCCGCCTCGTGCACCTTGGGGCTGTCCGGGGTGAGCGCCTCGTTCATGTCGAGTACGGCCGGCAGCGGCTCGTAGTCGACCTCGATCGCCTCCAGCGCGTCCGCGGCCAGGTAGCGGTCGGTGGCGACCACGCAGGCGACGGCCTCGCCCACGTAACGCACCTCCGACACGGCCATCGGCGGGTGGTCGGGGATCACGATGTCCTCGCTCACCGGCCAGGCGCACGGCAGGCTGCCCTGTTCGGCGGCGAAGTCCTGGCCGCTGAACGCCGCCACGACACCCGGCAGGTCGCGCGCCGCCGAGACGTCGACGCCGGTGATCCGCGCGTGCGCCATCGGGCTGCGCAGGAACGTGACGTACAGCATCCCCGGCTGCCGCAGGTTGTCGGTCCACTGGGTGCGCCCGGTCAGGAGCCGCGCGTCCTCCTTGCGCTTCCGCGCCTTCCCGACCTCGGTCACGGCGTCCTCACCGCCTGGCCCATCTCCTGCGCGCCCCGCCGTACCGCGCGGACGATGTTGCAGTAGCCGGTGCACCGGCAGAGGTTGCCTTCCAGGCCCTCCCTGATGGCGTCCTCCGACGGGTCCGGATTCTCCCTGAGCAGGTCGATCGCGGCCATGACCATGCCGGGCGTGCAGTAGCCGCACTGCAGGGCGTGTTCCTCGTGGAAGGCCTGCTGCATCGGGTGCATCGTCCCGTTGGCGCCCAGGCCCTCGATGGTGACGATGTCGCAGCCGTCAGCCTGTACGGCGAGCACCGAGCAGCTCTTCACACTCTTGCCGTCGAGCATCACGGTGCAGGCGCCGCAGTTGCTGGTGTCGCAGCCGACCGGGGTGCCGGTCTTGCCCAGACGTTCTCGTAGCAGGTGAACGAGAAGAAGTCGCGGCTCGACTTCCTCCTCGTACTTGACTCCGTCGACGGTGACGGCTATCCGAGGCATACGTCCTCCCCAGAGGAGCGCGGGAAACGCGGACAAAGCCAACGTACGCTCGTGTTTTTCCCGGTCAAGGGTTACTTGCCGCGGATCACCCGCGCGATTACCGCCACGAGCCCCGCGAAGCCCAGTCCCACGATCACGAGAGACACCAGGACCAGGGAGTCCGTGATCGCCCGGGTCAGGATCAAGATGCCGAGCACCAGAAAAAGCGTGCCGCTCAGCAGCGCCATCCAGTCGGTCCTGTGCACGCTGCGCGGCTTGTCGACCTCACGCTGCACGTCGCACCTCCATGTCGCCGACGCCGCCCCTCAGGTTCAGCACGATGGTCGAGACGGCGCCCTTCGGGTGCGTGTCGGGCTCCAGCACCTTGTCGAACTTGACGTCGACGCCGCCTCTGAGCGACTGGTCCACCTTGATGTCGCCGACCTTGTTGCTGGCGTGCACCTCGACCCTGGCGGTCGGCGGCACGATCACCGTCAGCTCGCCGATCGAGACCTTGGCGTTGAACGTCAGGCTGGTGCCCGGAGTGAGCTTGAGTGCGGACAGGTCGAGCCGGCCGTCCCCGACGCCCACGTCGTAGAGTTTGCTCGCCTCCGCCATGCTGGTCGGCCGCCAGACGAAGTCGCCGACGTTCCGCGGCAGGTCCCCGACCATCAGGCCGAGACCGATCAGCAGCGCGACCAGGGTGCCGATCGCGACCAGCCCCGCGCCGCGGCCCCACCAGGCCGCGATGAGCAGCCCGGCGCCGATGGTGACGAGTACGGCGCCGCCGACCAGGGTGGGACTGACCCCCGAGGCGGACCTGCTTTGGACCGCCACGACGATCCCTCCAATGATGATGGCCAGCAACATGGTGATGGCACCGATGAACGATCTGGGCCGCTTCTGGCGGGGCGGAAGCAGAGGCGGGGGCGCCAGCCGGCCGTACAGGGCGGGGTCGTACGGTGAGTAGCCGCCGGACCGCCTGCGCGGGTCGAGCGGCTCGTAGGGGCCCCTCGGCGCGAACGGCTCGCCGTAGGTGACGGCGGTCCTCGGCTCGGTACGGTAACGCGGCGCGGCGGGCGGCGTCGTCTCGCCGCCGGGCCTCTGGAACGGCGACCCGTACGGCTCGTGACGCGCCTCGTTCGACGGCTCGTCACGCGGCTCCTGGGACGGCTCGTGACGCGCCTCCTGAGACGGTTCCCGAGACGGCTCCTGGTATGGCTCCCCATACGGCTCAGCCCGGGCGGCGGCCGGCTCGTCGAGCGGTGCCTCGGCGGTGACGGGGTTGACGCGCGTCGGGGCGGTCGGCGGCTCGGGGGCGGCGGGCGGCGCCGGCTCCGTCACCGGCTCGCGCGCGTACGAGTCGGCGGGGCGGGACCGCGGATAGCCCGTCGTGGGCGCGGTGGGGCTCGGGATGGGCGAGTGGGAGAAGTCGTACAGGAACGGGTCGGGCTCGCCCTGCGGGGGGCGGCGGTTGAGCCGCTCGGGCATCGACCGGACCAGCCCGAGCAGGTCCACGCCGCTGGTGTGCGCCGCCAGCAGCCCGATGGCCAGCATCATGCCGACCACCAGCGTGCCGGTGCCCAGCCAGACCGACGCCAGGTTGATGCCGAGCCCGGCCGCGAGCACCGCTGCGAGCAGCGCCATCACGGTGTCGGCGGCGAAGTCGCGCCGGGTCCACTGCTCGATGTAACCGGGCCGCCCGTTCGGCTCCTTCATCAGCAGGAACGCCGCGATGTACAGGAACAGCCCCAACCCGGAGCCGAACAGCAGCACCGCGAACCCCGCGCGGAACACCACCGGGTCGATCCCGGTGTGCCGCCCGAGCCCGGCGCAGACTCCCATGAGGAAGCGCCCCTCGCTGCTGCGTCGCAGCGCGCTGGGCGGCGCGGCCGGTCTCTTCGGCGGTGCTTCTGTCATGCCACTATCGTGGCCCCACCCGGCGGCGATCTCCATCGGGGAGACCCCTGACCCGACCCGGGGGTTGTTCCCTGATGTCCCCAACGCACGCGACATGTGACGATGGCGATGTTATGGCTGACCAAAAGACTCTTGCCGAACCCGGTGGCGACGCGCCGTACCGCCGGATGATGCGCCCCATGGAGGGCCGGCTGCTCGGCGGCGTCGCACAAGGGCTCGCGGCTCAGCTGAAGCTTGATCCGGTAGTGATCAGGTTGATGTTCGTGCTGCTCAGCGTGGTGGATGGTGTCGGCATGGTGGCCTACGCCGTGCTCTGGATGATCACGCCCCGCAAGCCGCACGAGGGGCAGCAGTCGCCACAGCGCGACTGGAGCCAGCTCGCGGCGTTCAGCGCGATCGGTGTGGCGCTGTTCGCCGCGAGCTGGCTGACCGGTGCCTCCAAGGGAGGCATCGGCCTGCTGCCGTTCGCTGTGGGCGGCATCGGCGCGATCATCCTGTGGCAGCAGGCCGATCCCGAACGCCGCCGGAACTGGGTGAGCGGGGCGACCAAGAGCATCAGGAAGAACCGGGTGCGCACGCTGCTCGGCATCGCGCTCGTCGTCATCGGCGCGGCGGGCTTCCTGGCCGCCCAGGGAGAGTTGTCCAAGGCCAGGCCCGGCCTGATGTTCACCATCGTGGTGGTCGGCGGGCTGGCGGTGATCGCCGCGCCCTGGCTCGCGGGCCTGTGGAAGGAACTGCAGCTGGAGCGGCGCGAGCGCATCAGGTCGGAGGAGCGGGCCGAGGTCGCGGCCATGGTGCACGACTCGGTTCTGCACACGCTCACGCTGATCCAGCGCGTCGCGCACGACCCGCGCGAGGTCACCAGGCTGGCCCGCGCGCAGGAGCGCGACCTGCGCAACTGGCTCTACCAGCCCGCCCAGGACGCCGACGCGACGCTGGCCGCGGCCGTACGGAGGATCGCCGCGGAAGAGGAGGACGCGCACGGCGTGCCGATCGAGGTGGTCTGCGTGGGCGACATCCCACTCGACCCGGCCGGCAAGCTGGCCGCCATGCTGAAGGCGTCGAGGCAGTCGATGGTCAACGCCGCAAAATACTCTGGAAGTCCTTCTATAGCCGTCTATGCAGAGGTAGAGGGCGAAGAAGTCACGATTTTCGTGAGAGATCGTGGCAAGGGATTCGACCTCGACGCGGTGCCTCTCGACAGAATGGGGATCAGGGAGTCCATCATCGGGAGAATGGAACGTCACGGCGGTGCCGCCAGACTGCGCACCGAGCCCGGTGAGGGGACAGAAGTGATGTTGACGATGAAGGTGGAGACGCAATGACCAGGGTGCTGATCGTCGACGATCACCGGCTGTTCCGCGCGGGCGTACGAGCCGAGCTGGGCGACACCATCCAGGTCGTCGGCGAGGCCGAGGACGTCGAGACGGCGGTCAAGGCGATCGCCGAGCTCAGCCCCGACGTGGTCCTGCTCGACGTGCACATGCCCGGCGGCGGCGGGCAGGAGGTGCTGCGCAGGGTGCTCGGCGCCGGTTCGCAGGTACGTTTCCTGGCGCTGTCGGTGTCCGACGCGGCCGAGGACGTGATCGGCGTCATCCGCGGCGGCGCCCGCGGCTACGTGACCAAGAACATCAGCGGCAAGGAGCTGACCGACGCCATCCGCCGGGTGGCCGAGGGCGACGCGGTCTTCTCGCCGCGGCTGGCCGGGTTCGTGCTCGACGCGTTCGCCTCGTCGGAGGCGCCGTCCATCGATCCCGAGCTCGACTCGCTGACGCAGCGCGAGCGCGAGGTGCTCCGCCTGATCGCCCGTGGCTACGCCTACAAGGAGATCGCCAAGGAGCTGTTCATCTCCGTCAAGACGGTCGAGACGCACGTGTCGTCGGTGCTGCGCAAGCTCCAGCTGTCCAACCGGCACGAGCTGTCCCGCTGGGCCACCGCCAGGCGGCTCGTCTAGCGGCTTTGCCCGTTTGTCTCATGCGGAGGCCGAGGTGCTGGCTTAGTTGGCTCTGGCATGCGACATTTCCAGAATGGGCAGGGACGTACCGGTCGTCGTGTTCAGCCGAGACGATCGACGGAAATATCGGGATAAGGTGCGGCGATGCCTTGATGTCTTCGCCCAGATGCTCCGCGAGGCCCGCTTCGAGGCCGACCGCGACCGGCCCCTCGCCGGGCTGGAGATCGAGCTCAACATCGTGGACGCGGCGGGCGAGGCGGCCATGTGCAACGCCGCGGTGCTCGCCGCGATCGAGCAGCCCGACTGGGCCACCGAGCTGGGCCAGTTCAACATCGAGATCAACATCGAGCCCCAGGAGCTGGGCGGCGACGGGCCGCTCAGGCTGGAGAACGACGTCAGGGCCCGGCTCAACCACGGCGAGGAGCGCGCCCAGTCCGAGGGCGGCCACCTGGTCCTGATCGGCATCCTGCCCACGCTGCGCGAGCAGGAGATCGGCGAGGGCGCGCTGTCGGCCAACCCGCGCTACCGGCTGCTCAACGAGCAGATCTTCGCCGCGCGCGGTGAGGACCTGCACCTGTCGATCGAGGGCGTCGAACGCCTCGACACCCACGCCGACAGCATCACCCCCGAGGCCGCGTGCACCAGCGTGCAGCTCCACCTTCAGGTCAGCCCGGAGCAGTTCGCCGCGCACTGGAACGCCGCCCAGGCCATCGCCGGACCGCAGGTGGCCGTCGCCGCGAACTCGCCGTACCTGTTCGGCAAGGAGCTGCACCGCGAGACCAGGATCACGCTGTTCGAGCAGGCCACGGACACCCGTCCCGCCGAGCTGAAGGCCCAGGGTGTACGGCCGCGCGTCTGGTTCGGCGAGCGGTGGATCACCAGCGTGTTCGACCTGTTCGAGGAGAACGTCCTGTACTACCCGGCGCTGCTGCCGCTCTGCGAGGACGAGGACCCGCGGGCCGAGCTGGAACAGGGCCGCATCCCGGAACTGCACGAGCTGACCCTGCACAACGGCACGATCTACCGGTGGAACCGGCCGGTGTACGCGGTGGCCGACGGCGCCCCGCACCTGCGCATAGAGAACCGGGTGCTGCCCGCCGGGCCGTCCGTGGTCGACATCGCGGCCAACGCGGCCTTCTACTACGGGCTGATGGCCGTACTCCCGCATGCCGAGCGGCCGATCTGGAGCCAGATGTCGTTCGCCGCCGCCGAGGACAACCTGAACAGCGCGGCCAGGCACGGCCTCGACGCCCGCCTCTACTGGCCGGGCCTGGGCGAGGTGTCCGCCGGGGAGCTGATCCTGCGCCGCCTGCTCCCGATGGCCCACGAGGGACTCAGCAAGTGGGGCGTGGACCGGCCCGTGGCCGACCGGCTGCTCGGGGTCATCGAGGGCCGCTGCCTGTCCGGCCGTACCGGGTCGACCTGGCAGGTGGAACGCGTGCAGGCGCACGGCGGCGACCGGCACGAGGCGCTGCGGGCGATGACACTTGACTACATAGAACGCATGCATGGCAACGAACCGGTGCACACTTGGGACGTGTGATGCCGATGCGACGATCCTTGGCCGTTGTCCTGGTGTTACTCCTGGCCGCGTGCGGGCTGTCCCGGCCGGCCTCCCTGGACGCTTCGGGGGCCGACACGTTCGAGGGTGACGTACGGACCGCGCGGGAGCTGACGGAGGCGTTCTGGAAGCAGCAGTTCAGCACCCTCGGCCGGACTTATCGGCCTGTTGCCGATTTTGTCCCCTATTCCGGTACGTCCGGGCCGAGCTGTGGCGGCGAGCCTTCCGTGCCGAACAACGCCTTCTACTGCCCTGCCGGCCATTTCATCGCCTATGACCAGGACTGGATGGAGTCGCTCTGGACCGAGATGGGGGACGGCTCGGTCTACCTGATCATTCCCCACGAGTTCGGGCATTCGGTGCAGGCGCAGCTACGGGCCGGGTTCGAGCTGAACGTACAGGCGGAGCTGCAGGCCGACTGCTACGCGGGCGGCACGCTCGCCTCGCTGGTCAACGCGGGCGCGCTGCGGGTGGAACCGGGGGACGAGGACGAACTGTTCCGCAACCTGGAGGCGGCGGGCGACCCCACAGACGACTGGCTCAACCCCAGCGCCCACGGCACGGCCGAACAACGCCAGCAGGCCTTCACCAACGGCGTCCAAGGTGGCGTGGCCGCCTGCTGAGAAGCTGCGGCTGGGGATGTACTCGCGTGTCAACCCAAAGGATGATGCGGCCGATCATGACGTCGGCATACCGTTGCCCCATGCCATTGGGAGAGATCGGCTGGCTGCGCGGGGGCGCCTGCAGATCCAGCGATCCTGAGCTGTTCTTCCCGCTCGCGCCCTCCGCCACACAGGAGGCGCGAGCCAAAGCGATCTGCGCCACCTGCCAGGTCCTGACCGACTGCCGCTCATACGCGCTGAGCGCGGGGGAGGCGGACGGCATCTGGGGCGGCCTGACCCCGGAGGAACGCCGCCGCTCCCGCTTCCCCTCAGGATGGCGCAGCCCAGCCGCCACCTAGCGGCACGCGACGTAGCCTGCAGGGGTGCTACTTCGCTCGATCGCCGTCCTGGCCGTGGCCAACGTCCTGAACAACCGGGTGGCGCCCCGGCTCGCGCCCCTGACCTCCGCCGCCGCGACCGCCGCCCTGGTGGCCATGGCGCGGCGGTCCGGGGTGTCGTGGCAGGAGCTCGGGTTCGAACACGGGCAAAGGGGCGCGGGGATCGGCGGTGCCCTGGCAGCGGGTGTCGCCGCCGTCTACACGGCCGGTGTCACGATGCCGCGCACCCGGCCGCTGTTCCAGGATGACCGGGCCCTGTCGCTGTCGCGCGCACGCGTCCTGGAGGAGGCGCTGGTCCAGGTGCCCCTGGGCACGGTTCTGCTGGAGGAGGTGGGCTTCCGCGGCGTCCTGCACGGCACACTCCGCCGTACGCACGGAAGCGTCGTGGCAACGGCGGTGTCGTCGGCCCTGTTCGGGCTGTGGCACATCCTCCCGGCAATGGACATGGCCCGCGCCAACCCCGCGCTCGGCGCCCTGACGGCCGGCGAGACGCCGGGCCATCTGGACACGGCACGGGTGGTGACGGGCAGCGTCATATCGACGGCCGCGGCAGGCGTCTTCTTCTGCGAACTACGCCGCCGAGGCGGCCTGACGGCCCCGACCATGCTGCACCTGGCAACCAACTCCCTCGGCTATCTCTTCGCCAGAATCGCCGGAAAACAGCCCCCACCCAGCAAATGAGAGCGGCCCCGCAAGAACGCCTCAGACCGTCTGCTCCCGGCCTCCGCAACGGCTGGCCCGTTCCCCAGCCGGCCCAGCCCCCAGAGGGCCTGAGGACGGTTCAGAGCCGCGCCGGTCCGGGGGTAAGGCCCGGCACCCACTCCACGGCAGGCCGGGACGGCCCAGGGGTGGGGGTCAGGCGGTGGTGACGGTTTGGAAGCCTTCCGCGTAGTGGCCTTCGCCGAAGCCGGCCTGCTCGCCCCACGAGGCGAAGCGGCTCTTGACGAAGTCGGCGAAGCCCTCCACGTGGGCCACCTGGCTGACGTGCGACTGCAAGGCCGTCAGCTTGCGGTCGATCGCCTCTGTGATGTCCGTCCAGTGGTTGGGGGTGGAGCCGCCCATGAGCCAGACCTCGCGGACCGTCCAGGCCGCCAGGCCCTCTTCCTTGACCAGTTCGGGGAAGGCGTACGGGTTGCGGGCGTCGGGGTAGACGGCGTCGAGTGTGGAGCCGCCCACCGCGCGGTGGTCGGGGTGGCTGGGGGCGATGAACTGGTAGTTGCGCTCGGGGTGGTGGGTGATCACCAGGTCGGGGCGTACCTGGCGGATGACCCTGGCGATGTCCTTGCGCAGTGCCAGCGACGGCACCACGGTGCCGTCCGCGCGGCCGAGGAAGCGGACGTCCGTGACGCCCACCGCCTTGGCGGCCGCCGTCTGTTCGGTCCTGCGTAGTTCGGCCATGCCGGTGTTGTCGAGCGTACGTTCGTTGCCGCCCGCGTCGCCGTCCGTAACCAGCAGGTAGGTGACCTCGACACCCCGATCGACGAAGAGTGCCACCGTGCCCGCGGCACCGAAGTCGGCGTCGTCGGGATGCGCGGTCACGACAAGTACCCGGTTGATCTCGTTGTCGGCCAGCATCTGTTCCCTTTCGGATTGTCCATTGACGACAACCAGCGGCTCGTGGCGGGCATTCCGGACGCCGACCGATGGGGCCGCGGTTCAGGAGCCGGGGTCCGATCGGTGGGGTCAGGTTGGGGATTCCAGCCGTCAAGGCGCCGATTGTCGGTGGAGAGTCTTAACCTAGGTGCGTGCCGACCCAAGTCTCTGTTGACCACCCCTTGCTCGATGGCCTCAACCCGCAGCAGCGGGAGGCCGTGATCCATCACGGCGGTCCGCTGCTGATCGTGGCGGGGGCGGGTTCAGGAAAGACGCGGGTGCTCACCCATCGCATCGCCTACCTGCTCGCCGAGCGTGAGGTGCATCCGGGCGAGATCCTGGCGATCACCTTCACCAACAAGGCCGCGCGCGAGATGAAGGAGCGCATCGACCGGCTCGTCGGGCCCAGGTCCAAGGCGATGTGGGTGATGACGTTCCACAGCGCCTGCATGCGCATCCTGCGCCGCGAGGCCAAGCGGCTCGGGTTCCCCTCCAGCTTCTCCATCTACGACCAGGCCGACTCGCAGCGGCTGATGGCGATGGTGTGCAGGGAGATGGACCTCGACCCGAAGCGCTACCCGCCGCGGTCGTTCTCCGCCCAGGTGAGCAACTTCAAGAACGAGCTGGTCGACTACGAGACCGCGCTTGACAAGGCGGGCTCCCACCTGGAGAAGGTGCTCGCGGAGGCCTACAAGAGCTACCAGCGCAAGCTCACCGAGGCCGGCGCGATGGACTTCGACGACATCATCATGAACACGGTGACGCTGTTCCAGCTCTTCCCCGACGTGGCCGAGCACTACCGGATGCGGTTCAGGCACGTGCTCGTCGACGAATACCAGGACACCAACCACGCCCAGTACATCCTGATCAGGGAGCTGGTGGGCCGCCCCGACCTGCGCACGACCGACGGCGAGCTGGTCCGTTCGGGCGCCGACCAGTCGGAGCTGTGCGTGGTCGGCGACGCCGACCAGTCGATCTACGCCTTCCGCGGCGCGACGATCCGCAACATCCTGGAGTTCGAGCGCGACTACCCCGACGCGCGCACGATCCTGCTGGAACAGAACTACCGCTCCACCCAGAACATCCTGGCCGCCGCCAACGCCGTCATCTCCCGCAACGAGTCGCGCAAGCCGAAGAACCTCTGGTCCGACCAGGGCGACGGGTCCAAGATCGTCGGTTATGTGGCCGACAACGAGCATGACGAGGCCATGTTCGTGGCCCAGGAGGTCGATCGGCTCAGCGACGAGGAGGGCGTCAAGGCCGGCGACGTGGCGGTCTTCTACCGCACCAACGCGGCCTCCCGGGTGTTCGAGGAGATCTTCATCCGCACCGGCCTGCCGTACAAGGTGGTCGGGGGCGTGCGCTTCTACGAGCGCAAGGAGGTCAAGGACCTGCTGGCCTACCTGCGCGTGCTGGCCAACCCCGCCGACGTTGTGTCGATGCGCCGCATCCTCAACGTGCCCAAGCGCGGCATCGGAGACCGGGCCGAGGCGATGCTCGAGGCGCTCTCGTCGCGCGAGCGCATCTCCTTCTGGGACGCGCTGCGCAGGGCCGACGAGGCGTACGGCATGGCGACGCGGTCGCTCAACGCCGTGCGCGAGTTCGTCGCGATGATCGAGGAGCTGATCGGCAAGGCCGAGGGCATGCCGCCGTCGGCGCTCGCCGAGGAGGTTCTGGTCGCCACCGGCTACCGCGCCGAGCTGGAGGCTTCGGAGGATCCGCAGGACGAGTCCCGGCTGGAAAACCTCAACGAGCTCATCTCGGTGGCCTCGGAGTTCGAGGATGCCAATCCCGAGGGCACGCTGGTGGAGTTCCTGGAGCAGGTGTCACTGGTGGCCGACGCCGACCAGATCCCCGAAGCCGACGGCGGGCAGGGCGTGGTCACGCTGATGACCCTGCACACCGCCAAGGGGCTGGAGTTCCCGGTCGTCTTCCTGACGGCGATGGAAGACGGCGTCTTCCCGCACGTCCGCTCGCTGGGCGAGCCGAAGGAGCTGGAGGAGGAGCGCCGGCTGGCCTACGTCGGCATCACCAGGGCCCAGAAGCGCCTCTACATCACCCGGGCCGCGGTACGCAGTTCGTGGGGTTCGCCGTCGTTCAACCCGGCCTCGCGGTTCGTCAGCGAGGTGCCGGTGCAACTGCTCGACTGGCGTACCCCGCCGGAGAAGTCGGCGTGGAGTGCGGCGACCCGGCGCGAGCCCGCCAAGACGGCGGCGCCGAAGAAGGGCGCCCGCGTGGTGCCCACGCTGGCGCCCGGAGACCGGGTCACGCACGACGCGTTCGGGCTGGGCACCGTCGTCGCGGTGGACGGGGTGGCGGAGAAGACCAAGGTCAAGATCGACTTCGGGAGCGGAGGCGAGAAGACGCTGCTCCTCGCCTACGCTCCGCTGGAGAAGCTCTAGCTCTTGGCGGCAGTGCCCTTGGTGAGGGCGCTGCCCTTCTTCCACTCGGTCCAGTTGAGCTGCCAGTAGCCCCAGCCGTTCTGCCAGCCGAGCTGGCGCTTGGTGCCGGTGATCTTTACGACGTCGCCGCGCTGGGCGATGCCGTAGAACCACTTGGCGCCGGCCGGGGTGGCGCGGACGCAGCCGTGGCTCTGGTTAGAACGTCCCAGAAACTGGTAGTAGCCGGCGCTCTGGTGCACGTACTCGCCGCTGTCGGAAATGCGCACGGCCCACGGGATCTCCTCCTTGTAGTACTGAGGGTCCTTGGGGTCGGTGACGCCCATCCACGCCGAGGTCATGGTCTCCAGCGGCTTCTTGTTCATCGTGAGGTGAGTGCCGCTGGTGGTCAGGTAGACGTCCACGCCGTTCTTGACCATGCCGCCCCGGCCCGCGCTGATCGGGATCGACTTGACCAGCTTGCCGTCGCGCCGGACCTTCATCACGTGGCTACGGGTGTTGACCACCGAGACGTTGGAGTAGCCGACGGCGAAGCGGCGGCTGACGTCCTTGGCGGCCTCGTTACCGGGAATCTGGCTCAGGCGGGCGTTGAGCTGAACCTTCTGGTGCGGGCGCCAGTACGTCTTGGTGCGGTAGATGACCTTGCGGTCGGAAACCCAGCGCCAGGCACCGTCGACCTGCCGCTCCGCCTGCACCTGCAGTGCGGCCTCGGCCGCCGCCCGGTCGGGCACGTCGCGGTCGAACGTCACGATGATGGGGAAGCCGACACCCACCTTCTCCTTGGCTTCACCTTCGGGGGTGATGTCGGCGATCTCCAGCTTGGCCTTCTTCGCCGCGACCTTCTGTACCGAGGTTCTCGGTACGGCCCGCTTCGGTGCGGCCGCACCGGCTGCGGGAACTGAGGTGGCGGCGGCCTGAGCCACCGGGGCAGGCGTTCCTTCCGTGGTACAAGCCGCCACTGTGGTGATCAGGGCGGCCACAGCCAGCATCCGGGGGAGGGGATTCAAGGGTTACTCCAGGACTATGTGCTACTCATGAGGCGTCTCATAAGTGAGACAACCAAAAGAGGTCGTACGTGGACGCTCGGCTGTAACGATCACATAACACCTCCTGAGCTGCGGGTTTGGGGCGTACCCCCGGCTCAGTCCTTGAGCTCAGTGGTGACCTGGTTCGCGGGCGGGGACTTGATCGAGACCTTGGTGCCCCAGCCGGTGTAGCGGGTGTCGGTGGTGACCGCCTTCCCTTCCCACCAGGAGATGTCCAGGAAGTCCGTGGCCTGCCACGTGGTGGTCAATCGGCTCGGGAGCCCCTTGCCGTCGACCTTGAGGGTGTACGTGACGGTGGCCTCGGTGTCGCTGCGCATCGGGATCGAGCTGCTGAACCAGGGGGAGATCTTGAAGAGCTGGCTGAAGGTGATCTGGCCGCGGTAGGTGGACCCGCTGAGCTTGCCGTTCTTCACCAGGGCCGCGAGCGTCGCCGGCTCGGCCGGGCTCACCACCTGGCCGAACCAGCTGCTCATGGTGGTGAGGTTCATTTTGCTGTACGTCTTGAGCCAGGTCTTGCCCTTCGGCAGGTCCTCGCTCAGGTCGCCGCCCGTCACCCATGCGACGTCACCGATCGCGATCGTCCGCTCGGGCGTGGTGTTGTGCCCGTCGTACAGCGGGCTGGAGAACTTGCCGGTGATGTCCCAGCCGGTGAGCCCCTTCTTGCCGAACCGGATCTTGCCGGTCCGCACGACCAGCGGGTCCTTGTTGATGCTGCCGACGAACGCGCTGGTGTCCGTGAAACGAACCCCGTGCCCGGCCACGAGCTGGGCTTTCAGTGCCGCGACAGGGTTCTTGGCGGCCGCCTGGGCGGGAGCGGATGAGATGAGTACGGCGACGGCGGCCGTAAGTGCGGTGATCATGAGTTTCATGAGGGGCAATCCTGCCGACAAATGATCACAACTGCACCTCATTACTTGCCCGAGAAAGCCACTGGTCCGTCTTGCCCAGGGGGACTCCGGCACCGGACTTCGCGGATGACGCCGGGCTTGGCGGGGGACCCAATAGGGTGCCGGGATGCGGGTACTGATTTCGGGTGGGGCGGGGTTCATCGGGAGCACGATCGCGTCGGCGTGCCTGGACGCGGGGATCACGCCGGTGATTCTCGACAACCTGGTCACGGGGCGGCGGGAGTTCGCCGAGGGCCGGACTTTCTACGAGGGCGATATCGCCGACGGGGCGCTGGTCGACAAGATATTCGCCGAGCAGCCGGGCATCGAGGCGGTCATTCATTGCGCGGCGCTGATCGTGGTGCCGGATTCGGTGGCCGATCCGGTCGGCTACTACCGGGCTAATGTCACCAAGAGCCTGGAGTTCGTGGATCACCTGCTGCGCAACGGGTGCGGGCGGATGATTTTCAGCTCGTCGGCGTCGATTTACCGGACCGGGGACGATCATACGGTCGACGAGAGGTCGGCCCTCGACCCGCAGAGCCCGTACGCGCGGACCAAGGCGGTGTGCGAGGCGATGTTCGCCGATATCGCGGCGACGCGGCCGATCAGAGTGCTCTCCCTGCGTTACTTCAATCCGATCGGGGCGGATCCGGCGATGCGCACCGGGCTGCAGTTGCGGCGGCCCAGCCATGCGCTGGGCAAGCTGATCGGCGCGCACGAGGAAGGTGTGCCGTTCGGGATCACCGGCACCGACTACTCGACGCGGGACGGGTCCGGGATTCGCGACTACGTACACGTCTGGGATCTGGCGGCGGCGCACGTGGCCGCTCTGCAGCGGTTCGACGCGCTGTCCGACGCCGAAGCGGTCATCAACCTGGGCACCGGGTCGGGGACGACCGTCCGGGAGCTGGTCGACGCGTTCAACCGGGTGGTGGCCCGGCCGGTCGAGGTGGTGGAGACCGAGCGGCGGCCCGGCGACGTGGCGGGCGCCTACACGCGCAGCGATCTCGCGGACCGGCTGCTGGGGTGGCGGCCGCGCTACTCGATCGAGGACGGGATCAGGCACTCGCTCGAATGGGCTGCCCTTCGGGACTCGCGCCTCGCCGGATGACCTGCCTGCCTGTTCGGTCCGGCGAGTCTGGACCAAGAGGTCGTTCGGCGGTACGATTCGTACACGAACTGTTCGTATGCGAAAGGAACGATGGACGAGGCGGAGGCGGCACGTGAGGTCGCGCGGCTCTACCCGGCCGTCTACCGGCGGTTCAAGGCGTCCAAGCGGCCCATCGCGGCCGGGCTGACCGCGCGGATGCATGCCGTGCTCGGTCACCTCATGGCCGCCGGGCCGTTGACGCTCGGTGAGCTGACCGAGCACCTGCAACTGTCCAAGGCGGCCACCACCGAGCTGGTCGACCGGGTCGAGGAACGCGGGCTCGTGGCCAGGATCAGGGACGAGCGTGATCGGCGGCGGGTGTTCGTCGGGGTCACGGACGAGGGGCGGGCGGCTGCCGCCACGGCCTCGCCGCGCGTGCTGGCGGACGATCTGCTGGCGCGGGCCGTACACGACATGACGCCGGAGGAACGCGAGGGGCTCATCACCGGGCTCCGCGCGCTGCTTCGGGAGGAGGGCAACGATGTCCGCTGACGAGAACGTGAGCTGCGAAAGCTGTGGGATGCCGATGAACTCGGCCGAGGATCACGCGCCCGGACATCCGGAGAGCACGTGGTGCCGGTTGTGCAGCAAGCCCGACGGCGCGCTGCAGGACTTCGACGAACGGTTCGAGCGCATGGTCCAGTGGCAGACGCAGCGCACCGGCCGGCCCAGGGCCGAGGCGGAGGAGGCCACCAGGGCCTACATGCGGACGATGCCCGCCTGGCGCGGCCACCCGAGGCTCGTCCCGTGAACATCCTCGGGGTGGACAACATCCTGGTCGGCGTGGGCGACCTGGCGCGGGCCAAGGAGTTCTACGGCGGCGTGCTGGGGCTGCGGGAGAAGTTCTCGACGGAGGAGCTGGCGCTGTTCGCCATCGGCGCCGAGACTCCCGGGCTGCTCGTACGGGTGCGGGAGGGGCGGCCGGGCTCGATGCGGGTGTGGCTTGAGGTGCCCGACGCCCGCGCGGTGGCGAAGGAGGTCGGCGGGGAGGCGTTCGAGGTGTTCACCGGGTGGACGGTCGAGATCGCCGACCCGTGGGGGAACGTCATCGGGCTGACCGACTACGCCAAGCAACCCCGCCTCTCCCGCCTGACGACGGGAGAGGCGTGAGCCCCACTGCCTCACGATCAAGCTGAGCGGATGCTCGGTTACTTCACGATCCGGCTGAGCGGGAGCTCCAGCGAAGGAATCGTGTCGTCGTCCGTGCCGGTCTTGGGCGTGTCCGTGACCTGGTCGGCCGGCGGTGCCGTGATCTTCACCGCGCTGCCCCAGCCGCTGTAAAGGGTCTCGACGCTGAGGCCCGCGCTCTCAGGCGCGCCTACCCCCAGCGCGGCCAGCGAGAACGTCGAGACCAGCCGGGAAGGCAGGCCATTGGCGTCGACGGTGAGCTTCCAGGAGATGGCGACCTTCGCCGTCTTCTTGCTGGGCGTGCCGAGCAGGAGGTTGCCGCGGAAGGACGGGGAGATCCTGCGCAGTTCACCCACGGTGATCTTGCCCGCGTAGCCGCCCTTGGCCGCCTTGGCGCCCTTGATCAGGGTCTTGATCGTGGCCGCCTCGGTGAGGTTGAGCGGCTGGCCGTAGACCCCGGTCAGACCGGAGAACGGCGCGTTCGGCACCTTGAGCCAGGTCTTGCCCTCGGGCAGCACCTGCGACCAGAAGCCGCCGGACATGTACGACGTCTTGCCGACCGTGATCGTCCGCTCCGGCGTGGACAGGGCCTTGAAGGCCTTGGCGTCCTCGTCGTCTTCGGCGGGCGCGGGGCCCAGAGCCTTGACGTTGAACTTGCCGACGATGTCCGATGCGGCGACGCCCGAGTTGCTGAACTGGTAGGACCCCGTCCGGCGGGTGATGATGTCGCGCCTGCCGCCCTGGATGGCGGTGGAGCGCTCGCTGAACTTCACACCCTTACCGGCGACGAACTGCTTCTTCACCGCGGCCACCGGGTCCTTGGCGGCAGCCGGTGCCGCCTGTGCCGGTCCGGCCGTGATGAGCGTGGCGGCTGACGCTAAAGCCAGCCCCGCGATGATGCGCTTCATATCAATGCCCTCGTCTCTTGATTTACGGAAGCGGGAGGATCTTGCCAAACAAAGATCACAACGATATCTCAGACGATTGTCCGCAGAGGGGAAAATATGTGGATTTTTCGTGCAGAAGGGCCCGGACGCGGTCCGGGCCCTTCTGTGGAAATCTCTGACTATTCGGTGTTGCCCTCGTCATCGGGCGGAACGCTGACGTAGTTCCGGTCGATGGCGGCCGGCGGCTCGGGAGCCTTCTTCATCAGGTCCTTGAAGTCCACGACCTGGTCGGCGGGAGGCGCGGTCACGTTCACCGCGGTGCCCCACTCGGTGTATCGGCTTTCGGTCGAGGCGCTGAGGGTGACCTTCTTGGTGACCCGCATAGACCACGAGATGGCCAGTCGCTTGACCAGTTTCTGCGCGTCGAGTGTGAGCCGCCAGGAGATGACGGTTTTGGCCGGCTTGCCGGTCGGCTTCGTAGCGATCTGCTCGCGGAACGTCGGCGACACCTTGTACAGCTCGGCGAAAGTGACCGAACCGCGATACTGGGCGCCGCGCACCGTTTTGGTCTTCGCCAGCAGATATTTCAGCGTCGCCGGTTCGAAGACGTTGATGAGCTGGTCGCCGTAAGCGGCTGACGACGGGCTGCCGTTCATGCCGATCCAGGTCTTGTTCTCGGGCATGAGCGTGCCGTAAAGACCGCCGTTGACGTACAGGCGCTTGCCGGCGCTGACCAGGTAGATCCGCTCGGTGAGCAGATCGACGGAGTCGGAGATGGAGGCGTCCTTCGCGGCCATCTTCTCCAGCCGCGCCCGCTCTTTCTCGGTGAGGATCGGGGTGCGGGTGTTCTCGGCGCCCGCGATGCCCTTGGCGTCGAAGCCGATCACGCCCTGCCTGTCGGCTCGGGTATAGGACTCACGGCCGACCGTGATGCTGGTGTGCTCGGTGAGCTTGACTCCCTGCCCCGCGACGAACTGCTTCTTCAGTGCCGCCACCGGGTCCGCCGGTTTGGCCTGCGCGAACGCGGGGCCGGCCACGGCCAGCGCGGAAACTGCCACCGCGCCGGCGATCCATCGCCTCATAGATGTGGGTGCCCTTCTTCAGATGTCCCGAAATATCGTGCTGAAGTGAGATCACTGTCACATAACGGGATATCCGAGACCCGATGACCTGGGCAGGTCAAGCTTGGGGCTAGGCTTCACTGGCGGAAACGCCCGGCACGCACGCACGGGGTGGCCCGGGCCGTCGAACATTCAGTCGGACAAGCGTCGAACATCAGTCGGATAAGCAAGGACGGACCCTCGTGGACCTGTTCGAACATCAGGCGAAGGAGCTCTTCGCTGACTACGGCATTCCGGTGCCACGCGGCATCGTCGCCCACACCGTGGAGGAGGCGAGGGCGGCAGCGGAGCAGCTGACCGGCCGCGTCGTCGTCAAGGCCCAGGTGAAGACCGGTGGCCGTGGCAAGGCCGGTGGCGTGAAGGTGGCCGATGACGCCGCCGACGCCGTTGAGAAGGCCAAGGCCATTCTGGGCATGGACATCAAGGGCCACACGGTCCACAAGGTGCTCGTGGAGGAGGCCAGCGCGATCGCGGAGGAGTACTACTTCTCCTTCCTGCTCGACCGCGCGAACCGTACATTCCTCGCGATCTGCTCCGCCGCCGGTGGCATGGACATCGAAGAGGTCGCGCACTCCGCGCCCGAAAAGGTGGCCAAGATACCGGTCTCCGCGCTGGACGGCATCGACCGCGCCAAGGCGCGTGAGATCGCGCTCGCGGGCGGGCTGCCCGAGGTCGCGCTCGACGGCGCCGCCGAGCTCATCGAGAAGCTCTGGTGCGCCTTCGTCGACGAGGACGCCACGCTGGTCGAGGTCAACCCGATGATCCTGTCGGCGGACGGCCAGGTGAAGGCGCTCGACGGCAAGGTCACGCTCGACGACAACGCCGTCTTCCGCCAGCCGGAGCACGAGGCGTACGCCGACAAGGCCGCCGAGGACCCTCTTGAGGCCAAGGCCAAGGAGAAGGACCTCAACTACGTCAAGCTCGACGGCGACGTGGGCATCATCGGCAACGGCGCGGGCCTGGTCATGTCGACGCTCGACGTGGTCGCCTACGCCGGCGAGGGGCTGCCCGGCAAGCCGTCGCCCGCCAACTTCCTCGACATCGGCGGCGGTGCCTCGGCCGAGGTCATGGCCGCGGGCCTGGAGATCATCCTCTCCGACCCGAGCGTGAAGTCGATCTTCGTGAACGTCTTCGGCGGCATCACCTCCTGTGACGCGGTGGCCAACGGCATCATCTCGGCCTTCAAGCTGCTGGAGAGCCGTGGCGAAGCGGTGACCCACCCGCTGGTGGTCCGGCTTGACGGCAACAACGCCCTGCTCGGGCGGCAGATCCTGGCCGACGCCGCACTCCCGCGGGTCGAGCTGGTCGACACGATGGACGACGCGGCCAAGCGGGTCGCCGAGCTCGCTGCGGTAGGTGCGTAACACATGGCTATCTGGCTGACCGAGAACAGCAAGATCATCGTTCAGGGCATGACCGGCGGTGAGGGCACCAAGCACACCCGCCGCATGCTGGCCTCCGGCGCCCGCGTGGTGGGTGGCGTCAACGCCCGCAAGGCGGGCACGACGCACGAGGGCCTGCCGGTGTTCGGCACGGTGAAGGAGGCCATGGAGCAGACGGGCGCCGACGTGTCGGTCGCCTTCGTGCCCCCGGCCTTCACCAAGGACGCCGTCAAGGAGGCCATCGACGCGGAGATCCCGCTCTGCGTGGTGATCACCGAGGGCGTGCCGATCCACGACTCGACCGAATTCTGGGCGTACGCGATCGCCAAGGGCAACAAGACCCGCATCATCGGCCCGAACTGCCCCGGCATCGCCTCGCCCGGCGCCTCCAACGCCGGCATCATCCCCGCCGACATCACCACGGCCGGCCGCATCGGCCTGGTGTCCAAGTCGGGCACGCTGACGTACCAGCTCATGTACGAGCTGCGCGACTTCGGCTTCTCGACCGCGGTGGGCATCGGCGGTGACCCGGTCATCGGCACGACGCACATCGACGCGCTCCAGGCGTTCCAGGAGGACCCGGCCACCGACGCGATCGTGATGATCGGTGAGATCGGCGGCGACGCCGAGGAGCGGGCCGCCGCCTACATCGAGCAGCACGTGACCAAGCCGGTGGTGGCTTACGTCGCGGGCTTCACCGCCCCGGAGGGCAAGACGATGGGCCACGCCGGTGCCATTGTCTCGGGCTCCGCCGGCACCGCTCAGGCGAAGAAGGAGGCCCTCGAAAAGGTGGGCGTCCGCGTCGGCAAGACCCCGTCCGAGACCGCGCGCCTCATGCGCGAGATCATGCAGGCACGCTGACTTTCCGGCTCCAGCATCATCGCCCCGCCCGTTCGTGGCGGGGCGTTTTGCTGTCCGCGCCCGCCCGGTCCGCGCCCGTCCGATCCGCGTCACGGCCGACGAATGACCACGCGGGTGGTCTCACCGTCTCGTAGCGGTGCCCGGCCCCGCATCACCGGAGGAGCGTATCCCTGGACAGCGCCCGGCCATGGTCGGTGGGTGGGGCCTGCCGGGCCGGCCGTAAAACAGCAAAACCCCGCCGGGGCCTGCCGTAAAAAAGCAAAAGCCCCGAATTTGGCAGAGGGTGCGCGGCGCGTCAACCAAGCGCGCGTTGGGAAACCTTGAGAAAATAACTACTTGTGACGGCGCTACTCGAATCGGTCCTTGGCCGGCTGCCCGGCGTCTCGAGTGATGACGACGAGGCGCGCCGGCCGCTTCCCGTGTCCGGGATGCTCGCCGCCGCCATCACGCTCGGCGTCGGCCTGGCCGTCCTCACCACGCTGACCCTGGTCGGCTGGATCGCCGCGCCGCGCGGCGCGCTGGGCGCGGGGCTGCCGGGGGTGTTCCGTACGGCGGCGCAGGTCTGGCTGGCCGCGCACCACGCCGGGTTCGCGATCCCCGGCGGCAAGGTGGGGCTGCTGCCGCTCGGCCTGACGATCCTGCCCGCCGTGCTGCTCTACCGTGCCGGGCGATGGATGGCCCGCGACGCCGACCTGCGGCTGCGCCTGCCCGCGCGGCTGCCCAAGAACAGCCCGCGCGAGCAGGCCAACGCGCGCCGCCGGGCCCAGCTCGTGCTGGTCGCCCAGGCCGGGGTCTCGCTGGCCGCCCCCTACGCCCTGCTGGCCGGGCTCATCGCGCTCGTCGCCCGCAACGAGGTCACGCAGCCGTTCATCGGCGAGGCGCTGATCAGCCACTTCGCGCTGGCGTTCCTGGCCGGAGCGCTGGCCACCGCGCGCACGATCGGCCCGTGGCGGGCGATGCTGCGCCTGCTGCCCGAGCGGGTGCGCGCGCTGACCGTCGGCACGGCCGTCGCCATCTCGGTGCTGCTCGTCGCCGGGCTCGCCCTCGTGCTGACAGCTCTGATCATGAACTTCGGGCAGGTGCGCGAGCTGTCGAACGTGCTCTCGCCCGGCTTCGTCGGCGGCCTGCTGCTCCTGCTGGTCCAGGCCCTCTACCTGCTCAACACCGTCATCTGGGCCGCCTCCTACATCGCCGGGCCCGGGTTCGCCGTCGGCGCCGGCACCCTGGTCGCGCCCACGGGCGTGCAACTGGGCACGGTGCCGAGCCTGCCGCTGCTCGGCGCGCTGCCCGAGAGCGGTCCCGTGCCGGGCTGGACGATGGCGGTGATCGCGCTGCCCTTCGCCGCCGGGACCGTGGCGGGCATCGTGGTGGCCAGGATGGCGCCGTCGCCCTCGTACGAGGCCGCGCCTTTGTGGGGGTTCTTCACCGGGATCACCACCGGACTGGTCGCCGCGCTGCTCGCCGCGCTGTCCGGCGGCCCCATCGGCGGCGGGCGGCTGGCCACGGTCGGGCCGTCGCCCTGGGAGGTGGCGCTGTCGGTGGGCCTGGAGGTGGGCGTCGCCGCCGGCATCTCCGCCGGGGTGGCCAACCTGCTGCTGCTGAACCGGAAGGCCCGTGCCCCGCTCGACAAGGCCGCCGTCCCGGTACGGAAGGCGGGCGCCGCGATCGCCAGGGCGGCGAGCAAGGTCGGCCTGGCCGAGGCCGACGCCCGGCCGCTGCCCGGTCACTGGATGGACGCCACCGAGGCCGACACCCAGGCCATCCCGGTCATCCGTGACGACTGGCAGGACGAGCACGCCTCGGCCGCGGCGGAGACGCTGGCACAGGCCCTGCCCACGCTGAGCGATCGGGACCGGCCGCCGCGTAAGGACATCGTCGACGAGTCCGACGACCGGGGCGGCCACGTCATCTACGTCGACCCGTACGCCTGGGACCGCGACTAGGGCTGCCCCGCGCGCCCAGGAGATCGGACCGCGACTAGGGCTGCACCGCACCCAGGAGTTCGAGCACGTCGGGCGGGAGCTTCTTCTGGGCCGCGTCCCTGAACTGGGCGAAGCACTCGCCCTGCGACGAGACGGTGCCCGCGCCCTTCATGCATTCCTGGTAAGTGGAGTATTCGTCCATCAGGTAAAGCTGCATCCCCGTGGCCATGGCCGACAGCGCGAGCGCGATCGAGGAGACGGCGATGCCGCCCACGGCCATGCCCGGTGGCTTGCCCGCGCTCTTGAGCTGCGGGAGCGCGCGAATGCCCGCCATCAGCGCGAACACCGCCATGACCAGCCCCGCCAGCGGCAGCATGAACGTCATGGCCAGCGCTGCGATGGCCAACCAGATCGCGCGGCGGCCCGCGGAATCCGCGGGCTGCTGACCCGCCGGTGCCTGCACCGGTGTCGACACCTGACCTCCTCTGCGTCGCCGGACGAAGAGCGGATACGCTTGCAGCCCCACCCTGTTTCCCATTGGAGTGCGCGTGTCAAAGGCTGGGCGGCTCGTCGTCCTCGTCTCCGGCTCTGGAACAAACCTACAGGCCCTGCTGGACGCTTCCGCCGACCCGGCTTACGGCGCCCGTGTGGTGGCCGTCGGCGCGGACAGAGACGGTATCGAGGGATTGGCTCGGGCGTCGCGGGCCGACGTCCCTACTTTCGTCGAAAAACTGGGTGATTACGAGAAGCGTACGGAATGGGATGTGGCGATCGCGGGCCGCATCGCCTCGTACGAGCCTGATCTGGTGGTGTCCGCGGGCTTCATGAAGATCCTCGGCGCCCCGACGCTCGACACGTTCCCGCTGCTCAACACCCATCCCGCGCTGCTGCCCGCGTTCCCGGGCGCGCACGGGGTGCGCGACGCGCTCGCCTATGGCGTCAAGGTGACGGGCTGCACGGTCATGCTGGCCGACTCCGGCGTCGACAGCGGGCCGATCGTCGCCCAGGAGGCCGTGACCGTGCTGCCGGGCGACGACGAGGCGGTTCTGCACGAACGCATCAAGACCGTCGAGCGCCGCCTGCTCGTCGAGATCGTCGGCCGGATGGTCCGCGAGGGCTGGACGGTCAGCGGACGGACCGTCCGCATCGGTAACCAACCAGAAGGGGAATCGAAGTGACTCGCATCGCCATCCGGCGCGCGCTGATCGCGGTGTACGACAAGTCCGGGCTGGAAGAGCTGGCCAGGGCGCTCGACGGCGCGGGGGTGGAGATCGTGTCAACGGGCGGCACCGCCGCCGCCATCGCCTCCTACGGCATCCCCGTCACCAAGGTCGAGCAGTTGACCGGCTTCCCCGAGTGCCTCGACGGCCGGGTCAAGACGCTGCATCCGCGCGTGCACGCCGGGCTGCTGGCCGACCTGACCAAGCCGCACCACGTGGCCCAGCTCGAGGAGCTGGAGATCGACCCGTTCCAGCTGGTGGTGGTCAACCTCTACCCGTTCGAGCAGACGGTGGCCTCCGGCGCGTCCGACGAGGAGTGCGTCGAGCAGATCGACATCGGCGGGCCCGCGATGATCCGCGGCGCCGCCAAGAACCACAGCACCTGCGCCGTCGTGGTCGACCCGCGTTTCTACGGCGACGTGCTGGGCGCGCTCGCCGAGGGCGGCTTCACGCTGACCGAACGGAAGCGGCTGGCGGGCATCGCCTACGCCCAGACGGCCTCCTACGACGTGGCCGTGGCGTCCTGGTTCGCCAACGCCTACCGGGTCGACGACGACTGGCCGTCGTTCATGGGCGTCACCTGGAAGCGCAAGTCGACCCTGCGCTATGGGGAGAACCCGCACCAGTCCGCCGCCCTCTACAGCGGCGGCCTCGACGGCCTGGCCAACGCCGAGCAGGTGCACGGCAAGGAGATGTCGTACAACAACTACCTCGACGCCGACGCCGCCTGGCGGGCGGCCTGGGACTTCGCCGACCCCTGTGTCGCGATCATCAAGCACCAGAACCCGTGCGGCATCGCCGTCGGCTCCGACGTCGCCGACGCGCACCGCAAGGCGCACGCGTGTGACCCGGTCTCGGCGTACGGGGGCGTCATCGCGGTCAACGGGGCCGTCACGGCCGAGCTGGCCGGGCAGATCGCCGAGGTGTTCACCGAGGTCGTCGTCGCGCCGTCGTACGATCCCGAGGCGCTGGCCGTGCTCACGCAGAAGAAGAACGTCCGCCTGTTGATCTGCCCCTCGGGCCCGGCGAACGCCGCCGAGTTCCGCCGGATCGACGGCGGGCTGCTCGTCCAGCAGACCGACCGTGTCAACGCGCCCGGAGACGCGCCGGAGAGCTGGCAGCTCAAGGCGGGCGAGCCGGTCTCGGACGCGATGCTGGCCGACCTGGCGTTCGCGTGGCGGGCCGCCCGCTCGGTCAAGTCCAACGCCATCCTGCTGGCCTCCGGCGGGGCGACCGTGGGCGTCGGGATGGGGCAGGTCAACCGGGTCGACTCGTGCCGGCTGGCGGTGGCTCGTGCCGGTGAGCGGGCCGCGGGGTCGGTGGCGGCGTCGGACGCGTTCTTCCCCTTCCCCGACGGGCTGGAGGTGCTGATCGAGGCGGGCGTCAAGGCCGTCGTGGAGCCCGGCGGGTCCGTACGCGACCAGCTCGTCATCGAGGCGGCGGAGGAGGCGGGCGTGGCGCTCTATTTCACTGGGACGCGCCACTTCTTCCACTGATTCGTCAAGGGTAAAAGGGCGGCGTAAAGCCGCCCTTTTGCACACAAGCATAGGTAATGTCCGGTTACCCTGTGGGCCTTGCCGGTCTTTCCTCGGGAGTTCCCCTTATGGCGCTGCTCGACTCAGCTCTGTATGCCTTCGTGACCATGAACGGGATCGCCACCAGCCCGGTCGTGCTGGTCGTGCTCGCCTTCATCGGTGCCTACCTGGGCGTACGCGTCGTGGAGGTCATCCCGTTCACCCGTCGCATCATCGAGCGCCGCGAGGCGCAGGCGGCCGAGCGCGAGTAGCCCGCTCGTCCGCCGGTTCGCGCGGCTCAGACGGCTGACCGGGAATGGTCCCAGGCCAGCTTGGCGGCTCCGGCGAGTCCGGCTCGTACGCCCAGGGTGGTCGGCTCCACCTCCACCGCCCTGACGAACGCCAGCCCGGCGACATCGTCCAGTGCCCGCGCCAGCGGGTCGAACAGCACCGGCCCCGCCGCTGAGACACCGCCGCCGATGACCACCTTGGTGAGTTCGACCGCGGCCGCGGTGGAGGCGATCATGCCGGCGAGCGCCCTGGCACCGCGTTCGAACGCCGCCACCGCCACAGGATCCCCGGCCGCCGCGTCCCGCGCCAGCGCCCGCGCATCAGCCGCTGGCACCCGCGCATCAGCCGCCAGCGCCCGCGCGTCGGCCGAACCGTCCCGCGCGTCGGCCGAACCGTCCCGCGTGTCGGCCGGACCGTGCGCGCCCGGGGTCCAGCCGTTGGCCAGGGCCCAGCGGGCCAGGTTCGGGCCGCTGGAGTAGCGCTCGACGCAGCCGCGCCCGCCGCACTCGCAGCGTTCGCCGTACGGGTCGATGGACATGTGACCGACATGTCCGCCATTTCCGTTGGGGCCGAGCAGCGGGACGCCGTCGATCACCAGCCCGCCACCGATCCCGGTGGACACCACGATCCCGAGCAGCGCCGAACTCCCGCGCCCCGCCCCCAGCCAGTGCTCCCCGAGCGCCATGCACTGCGCGTCACCCGCGAGCATGGTCGGCAGCCCGGTCAGCTTGCGGACCTCGTCACGCAGCGGGAAGCCGCGCCAACTGGGCATGTTCACCGGGCTGACGGTCCCGGCGGCCAGGTCCAGCGGCCCGGCACAACCGATCCCGACCGCCTCGGGCGCGGGCCCGCCCCCGGTCACCTCCTCGATCAGGGCCGCCAGAGCGACCATGACCTCCGCCCGCGGCGTGGGCCGGGTGGCGGAACGCAGCATGGAACCCGCCTCGTCCACCAGCGCGGCGGCGAGCTTGGTTCCCCCGATATCAATGGCAAGTACGCAAGTCATCTGAGTGTTGGCGCGGAGACCCGGTCCTTCAGGGCCGGGAGGAAGTGCCACTCCTCCTTTCGAAAACAGTAGGGAAAGTGTCGGTCGCGCTCGGCGATGTGCGCGGTGGGTGAGGGCGACAAACCACCAGCTTCAGCAGGTGGTAGTTGATCAGTGTTTGTGGTGGTTGTCGGGCTGGCGGGGATCGCCAGGGTGTTCCAGTCCGGGCACGAGCTCGACCTTGGCGGCCCGCAGCTCGTCCAGCCACCGCGCGAACATACGACGCCGCGCGGCTTCCCTCCGCGAGACCGTACCGGGGTTCGAGGGGGAGCGGGTCGGCGGGGTGGGTTCCGGGTGGGCCACCGCTACGTGCCAGCCCAGGGCGTCTTCGACCGGGCCTACCAGCATCCCGTACGGCCGGCGCGGGATGGCGTCCGCGATCGCCGCGGGCAGGGAGCCCAGCGTCACCGGGCCCAGCGGTTCCAGGTCGTCGGCCGTGGCGGCGGCCGCGTCGGCGTGGTCGGCGAACACCCGATGGCGTACGTCATGCCGGGCCACACCTTGCGCGGGCACCGGCGACCGCCACTCCGGCGGCACCTCGGCCGTGGCCGTCACGTGCTCGAACAGCGCGCGTACCCACGGGCTGCCGTTGTAGGCGGCGGCGTTGATCGACCCCAGCTCCACGGCGGCCAGCGGGTCGAGCGGCCCGGTCTCCCCGGCAGCCGTCGGGTCGAGCGGTCCGGTCTCTAGGGGAGTCAGCCCCCGGGCGGCGGCCTCGTCCTCGCACAGCGCCTCGGTGAGGATCACCTGCGTCAGCCACCTGGCGAGCTGCCGGTCCTCGGAGCTTCCCGGGACAGGCAGTGCCGCATTGAGCGGGCTGTCGCGCAGCTCGCGTACCCGCCGTTCCAGCGGCTCGCGGGAGATCGGCCGACCGGCCACCCAGCCGATCACCGCTCCGACGCCAGGCGCGGTGGGCGCCCCGGTCGCAGCGGGCCGTTCCCGCATCGGCCCGGCCAGCGGATCACCGTGCCGGTGCCCACCCAGGCTGGGCGACGCGTCATGGCCATGGTGGTGTCCCGCCGACGGCGCGTGACCGTCGTGGTGGTGACTGGGCACCGAGTGACCGTCGTGCCGGTGTCCGGCCGGGTCGGTGAGCGTGTGTTTCATCGGGCTACCTCCAGGCGGACCGCGGGTGCGTACTGGCAGCGGCCGTACCACATGACCTTGGCCAGCGCCCAGAAGTGCCCGGCCGCCATGTCGTACGGCACCTCCACAGGGAACGACACGTCGACCGTCTCGCCCGGTGCCACGGAGAAGCCCTGGATGACCGTGGGCAGCAGCTCCCACGAGCCCCACGGGGCGGCGAGCTGGGACTCGCCGTGGATCTCGTCCGAGGTGGTGTTCGCCAGCCGCACCACGAGGGACGTGCGGTCGCCCGGCCGGAGGGAGAGCGAGTCCGTGAGCGTGGTGACGGAGAGGCCGGTCGCGCGGCCCTCGGTGGCCTGGGTGCCCTGGAACGCGTCGCTCATCTTCGGGACGGCGCCCTCGACGGGCAGCTCGGGTACGTCGCCCAGCGCGACAGTGGCCACGTCCTCCACGAGCTGATCGCCCACCTTGGTACGGGCCGCGACGAAGTACAGGCCCTGGCCGGGGGCGGGTGTGACGGTGACGGGGAAACGGAGGTGGCCGCCGGGTTCGAGGCGGAAGGCGCGCTGGGCGGGTGTGGCGCTCCAGCCGTCCGGAACGCGGAGGTCCACCACGCCCTCGTGCGGCGCGTCGACGAGGTGGGACGACACCACAACCTCCACCTCGACCGCCCCCTGCGCCGCCGCGATGAGACCGGGTGTGACGGCGATCGACACGGGGAGGTAGCCGAGGGGCGCGGGTCCCTTGTTGTGCAGCCAGTAGCGGCTGTAGACGGGCTGGGCCTGCTCGGCCGTGGCGCCCAGGTCGGGGCGGGCGGGCCGGGCCGGGGTGGGGACGAGATAGGTAGCGACCTCGGCCCCGGCCAGGTCGAGCGCGGTCACCGGATCGCCGGGCCGTTCCAGCAGGTCGGCGTGGACGAGGCCGCCGAGGTCGAGGACCGGCGACTCGATCGCGGCCCGCGAGCCGAGCCCGGTCGACTCCACAAGCCGGATCGTGACACCGCCAAACCCGCCACCAGCCTCGCCGCCGACGCCAGCCCTGCCGCCACCAGCCTCGGCGCCGACATCGGCCCTGCCGCCACCAACCCCACCAGCATCAGCCCCGCCGCCGACGGACAGGCCGTGGGCGTGCGGGTTGCCAGTGGCCTTGAGGGTCCCGAGCAGGACGTCCCGGGCGGGCTCCACCCGCAGGAGGGAGTGCACCTGCGGCAACGCGCCATCAGCGCCGTCCGGGACGACCCGCGCCAGCAGCGGCGTGATGAACTCCTGCCCCGCCGCGGGCAGCCGCAACGCCCGCCAGTCCCCATCTCCTCCGGCCAGCGCGTACGAGAACTCATGCGTCCAGTGCTGTACCTGGAACCCGGCGCCATCAGGCCCGGTACGCCGAGGCGGATCCAACCACACCCCCGACGGCCACCCGGTACACGACCGCATCAGCGACAGATGCAACGCCCCCGAAGAATCCACCGCGAACCCCGGCAACCCATACGTGAGCAGCGCGACCGTCCGAGACTCCAGCACCTCCGCGCCGACCGGGCACACGGCGGAGATCACGGCATCCGCCAGATCCTCCACCAACTCCTCCACCGGCCCGGCGACGATGAGCGCGGGCAGCGCGCGTACGTCGCGCAGGTCGGCGCTCGGCCGCCACACCTCGGCCAGCGGCCGCTCCGCGGGCACCCACACCAGCGGCGCCCCCGACTTGAGCGCGTCGAGGAAGGCCGGGTCGCTGCGGGAGAGGAGCTCGGCGGCCAGCGGGTTCGCGTCCGGGCCGCCCAGGATGATCCGGAAGTCCGGCAGGTTCGAGTCGACGTCCAGCCAGCCGTACCGGGATCCGGAGGCGGACGAGGTCGTGGCGGTCACGCCCGCGCGGGCCAGCGCCACCACCAGCGAACGTGCCCCGGGCGCGTCCTCCAGAGCGGGCACCACCACCTCGGCGACCCCCAGCGCCCGCGCGCCCGCCTCGCCCAGGTCCACCCTGGCCGTGGCGGACAGCCCGAACCAGGTGTTGGCCGGGTTGTCCAGCGTCCACGGGTGCTCGGCGACGTCGACGTCCGGCTGCGCGAACCCGCGCCCCACCACGGCACCCGCCACGTCGGAGACCGGCAGCGCGCCCGCCACCTGGGCGGGGAAGCGGACCCGCAGCAGCCGGTCGGCGCCGGTGTAGTCGAGCACGCGGGTGGTGAACTCGACCCGGTCCGAACCCGTCCACAGCGTGATGATCTGCTCGTAGGAGACCTCGCCCACCTGGCCGGTGATGGTCAGGCGCTGTCCGAGGGGACTCCGCGCGGCGTGTACGGCCAGCGCGGCGGCCTCGCCGGAGCCGGTGACGTGACCGGTCGGCAGCAGATGCCACGGCCCCTCGCCCATGTCGGGGTGCGTCGGGTATTCGTCGTACAGCCGCAGCTCGTTCCCGAGCCCCGACAGCAGCTCGCGGCCCGCGGCGCGGTCGAACACCGACGCGAGGCCGCCGCCCCGCGACGGATCGGCCACGACGCGCCACCGGTCGTTCGAGATCGAGGTGGCCTCGGGCAGCGGCTGCCAGGTGCCGGGCGTCTCCTGGACGATTCCGTACGTACGCCAGCCCATCGAGGGCACGTCCTCGGCCAGGAAGACCAGCGTGCCGTCCTCGTCGATGGCCGGGACCGCGTCGACCCGCTCGCCCGGCGCGAGCCGTACCCGCACCAGGCCGTCACGCGCGAACGGCAGCGTGTTGGTCACCACGACGCTGCGGCCGTCGAGCGAGATCTGGCCGGCCAGCGCGTCCAGCGCGCGGTCGCGGGCGTCGGCGGCCAGGTCGTGCGCCTCGCGCCAGCCTGTCAGCAGGTCGATGTAGACCTGGTCGGACTCGGAGCCGGTGATCCCGTCGTGGTGCGCGCCGTACGCGAGCTGCCGCCACACCTTGTCCAGCGCGGTGTGCGGATAGCCGCCCAGCCCCAGCAGCGACGCGAACGCCGACAGCCGCTCGGCGTCGAGCGCCGCCACCTCGGCCGCGCGCTGAGCCTGCTTGGTGTCGATGTACGAGACGTCCTTGCCGGTGTAGACGGGGTTCATGTCCCGGGTCTGCGGGCTGAACGCGGATATTTCCCCGCGCACCGCGTCGAGGAAGTCCCGGGGTGTGCCGCAGACGAACCGGGGCCAGACATACCGGGCCGCCCAGGTCCGGTGGATGTCGGTCACCCACTTGTTCGGCGGGGTGTAGTCGGTGCCGACGGGCAGCAGGATGTTCCTGGTCGCGGCCACCGGCTTCAGCGACCGGTAGAGCTCGTACGTCGCCCGCGTCGCCTCCTCCAGCGACGGAGAGGAGTCCATCCACCAGCCCGCCGAGTAGTGGGCGGGCATGTAGTGCGTCAGCACGCCCCGCCCCGACGGCGAGATCCACTCGAACTCGCTCGGGAACTGCATCAGGGAGGCGTCGTTCTTGGCCTGCCTGAAGTTCTTGCTGATCGGCCCCCACTGGTGGAACGGCCCCCGGGCCCACGCGCTGCCGGTCAGCCCGGCCGCCGCCAGGTAGCCGGGGAACTGCGGGTCGTGCCCGAACACGTCGAGCTGCCAGGCGGTACGCGGATCGCCGCCGAGGATGTCGCGCTGGTAGCCGATGCCGTAGACGATGTTGCGGATCGTGCTCTCGGCGCCGGTCAGGTTCGTGTTGGGCTCGTTGTACGTTCCGCCGAGGAGCTCCACCCGGCCCTCGGCGAGCAGCGCGCGCAGGTCGGCGCGGCGCTCGGGGTGGGTGTCGAAGAACGGCTTGAGATAGTCGACCTCGGCCAGCACGAACCGGTAGTCGGGATCACGCAGCGCCAGCTCGATATGCGCCTCGACCAGCGCGAACGCGTTGTGCTCCCACAGCGGCCTGGTCGTCGCGTCGACCGAGAGCAGCTCCCAGGGGCTGGTGTAGGCGGCCTGCGTGTTCCACCAGACCGGGTCGTAGTGGAAGTGCGACACCATGTACATCGTCCAGCCCGGCTCCTCGGCCGTGACCTCCACGTCGAGCGACGCCTCGCCGAGTGTGACGGTGCAGGGCACCACGGTCCCGGCCGGTACGGTGACGTCCAGCGGCACCTCGACGGTGCGCGGACCCACCCCCGGCGGCACGCTCACGGGCGCCGCGCAGGACACCCCGGGGCCACGGACATCGAGCGGCGCCTCCTGCCCGCCCAGCTCCAGCGTGACCTTGAGCACCTGGTACGGCCGCTCCACCGAGCCGACGAACAGGTCGGTCGACTCCGCTGACAGCAAGTGAGCAGGCAAAACGACTCCTTAAAGGACATATAGGCGGCGACGTCACCATATGCTGTTCCAAGATCCATGACAACGATGTCATCGCCGCCTCCTGCGAACTCATGGAAGGATTGCCAGATATGAGCGCAGTGAGACTCGACGGCAAGGCGACCGCCGCAAAGATCAAGGCAGACCTCGCGACCCGGGTGATCGCGCTCAGACAGCGCGGCATCACCCCCGGCCTCGGCACCGTGCTGGTCGGCGACGACCCCGGCAGCCAGATCTACGTGGCGGGCAAGCACCGCGACTGCGCCGAGGTCGGCATCTCCTCCATCCGCGTGGACCTCCCCGAGGACGCGACTCAGGCCCAGGTCGAGGCGGCCATCGACGAGCTCAACGCCTCGCCGGAGTGCACCGGCTACATCGTCCAGCTCCCGCTGCCCCGCCACCTCGACACGATGGCGCTGCTGGAGCGGATGGACCCGGCCAAGGACGCCGACGGCCTCCACCCGATCAACCTGGGCCGCCTGGTCCACATGGTCGACGCGCCGCTGCCGTGCACGCCGCACGGCATCGTGCTGCTCCTCGAGGAGTACGGCGTGCCGATCAAGGGCGCCGAGGTGGCCGTGGTCGGACGCGGCATCACGGTGGGCCGCTCGCTCGGCCTGCTGCTGACCCGGCGCAGCGAGAACGCCACGGTGACCCTCTGCCACACCGGCACCCGCGACCTGGCCGCGCACGTTCGCCACGCCGACATCGTGGTGGCCGCCGCCGGAGTGCCCGGCCTCATCACCCCGGCCATGGTCAAGCCGGGCGCGGCCGTGCTCGACGTGGGCGTCTCGCGGGTGGACGGCAAGATCGCCGGTGACGTGGCCGCCGAGGTGGCGGAGGTGGCGGGCTTCCTGACCCCCAACCCCGGTGGCGTCGGCCCGATGACCCGCGCCCTCCTGCTCTCGAACGTGGTCGAAGCCGCCGAACGCGCCTGACCCACCACAAAGCCGACCGCGCCCGGTCCGGCCGCCGGCCGGGCGCGCTCACAGGCCGACCGCGCCCGGCCGCCCGAGGCCGCGTACGCCTCTGGGGCGTTACGGCTGGAAGTCCGCGTCCACGGCGACGGTCACATCGAGCAGCAGGGGCTCCTCGCGGGCCGCGAGCGTGGGCAGCACCTCGTCGAGCACCGCCGCGAGCTCCTCCGCCGTGTCCACCCGCCTGGCCTCGCAGCCCAGCGACCGGGCCATCCCACCCATGCTGACCTCGGTGAACGCGGGCCACGGCGCCTTGCCGCCCGCCTTGTCGGCCTGCCGGTCCATGACCGCGTACCGGCCGTTGGCGAGCACCACGAACAGCGCGCCCACCCGGTAGTGCGCCGCGCTCCACAGCGCGTGCACGCCGTACAGGGCCGAGCCGTCGCCCACCACCGCGACCACCGGCCGGTCGGGCAGCGACATACGCAGGCCGACCGCCGCGGGCAGGCCGAACCCCAGCCCGCCCATGGCCGCCGACACGAAGCCGAGCGGGTTGCGGGCCGGGACCAGCCGGTGCAGGTCCGGGCGCGACGACGGGGTCTCCTCGACGAGCACCGCATCGGCCGGGAGCCGCCTGGCGAGCTCGTGCAGCACGTGCACGGCTCGCAAACCGTCCCCTGTGAGGGGCGGCGCGTGCACGGCTCGCAGACCGTCCCCTGCCAGGGGCGGCACGTGCGTGGCTCGCACATCGCCTGCCAGGGGCAGCGCGGGTCCGGCGGGCGCGGGCCGTACCGTCGTCGATCTGGCCGGGACGAGCACGGCCAGGCGCTCGCAGACGGCGGACGGGGCGGCGAGATAGGCCAGGTCGGCGGGGCTGCGGTGCGCCTCGGCCGGGTCGTCGGTGACCAGCGCGACCGTGGTGCCGGGCTCGACCAGCGGGCCGGCGTCGAACGGGTACTGGCGGAAGACCGGGGCGCCCACGGCGAGCACCACGTCGTGCCCGGCCAGTGCCGCGCGCAGCCGGGTGCGATCAGCGGGCAGCACCCCGGCGTACTGCGGGTGGTCCTGCGGGAACCCCGCCATCGCGCCGAACGACTCCTGCCAGACCGGACACCCCAGCCGCTCGGCGAGCGCCACCACCGCCGCCCAGCCCGCCTCCCGACCACCTGAGCTCGCGAACAAAGCGCCACCACCAGACACGCCCGCAGCGTCCATGCCCGCAGCGGGCGCGCCCGCAGCGTCCATGCCCGCAGCGTCCGCGCCCGCAGCGTCCATGCCCGCAGCGTCCGCGCCCGCAGCGTCCGCGCCCGCAGTGCCCGCGCCCGCAGCGTCCGCGCCCGCAGTGCCCGCGCCCGCGACGACCGGGCCCGCGGTGCCCGCGCCCGCGACGATCGCCGGGGAGCGGGCCCCGGACAGCAGTTCGACCAGGGGCGTGAGTGACTCGTCCGGTACGGCGGCAGGCCGCAACAGGCGGGCCGGCGCCGCGATCGTCTCGTCCTCGAACGGCGCCGCCCAGTCGTCCATCGGCACCACCACCAGCGCGGGCCCCCGGAAGGTGACCGCCTCGTGGCAGGCCCGCGCCACCGCCCCCGGCACGTCCTGGGGCCGCGTCGGTTCGTCGACCCGCACCGGATAGTCCCCGGCCAGCCCGGACAGCCGCCCGGTCAGGAACGGTTCCAGCGCCAGATGGCGGCGATCCTGCTGCCCGACCAGGATCACCAGCGGCACCCGGTTGGCCCGCGCGGTGGCGATCGCGCCGACCGCGTTGCCCAGACCCGCCGCGGTGTGCAGGACGGCCAGCGCCGGAGCCCGATGCCCGATCGCCCACCCGGTGGCCATGCCGACCACCGACCCTTCGTGCAGGGCGAGCACGAACCGCAGGTCGTCGGGCAGCCCGGTCAGCAGCGCGACCTCGGTGGAGCCCGGATTGCCGAAGATCGTGGTCAGCCCGAAACGCCTGAGCACGTCGAACGTGGCCTCCCGAACCGTGACCGTGCTCATCGGGCCTCCCTGGCGCGCTGGATCCGCTCGTAGATGTGCCCACGCAGTTCGCCGAAGCGCGGCAGCGACCGCGTGGTGAGCTGGTCGCGCTGGGCAGGCAGGTCGATCTTCAGATCTTCCATGATCACTGTCGGTGACGACGATAGCACGATCACGCGTTGTCCCAGGTAGACGGCCTCGTCGATGTCATGCGTGACGAACAGTACGGTCACCCCGAGGTTCCGCCAGAGCGCCAGGATCAGGTCCTCCAGATCGGCCCTGGTCTGCGCGTCCACGGCGGCGAACGGCTCGTCCATCAGCAGCACCTGCGGCTCGTACGCCACGGCCCTGGCGATCGCGACCCGCTGCTGCATGCCGCCGGAGAGCTGCCACGGGTGCGCGTCCGCGGCGTCCAGGAGGCCCACCGACTCCAGCGACCCGTGGACCAGCTCAAGGCGGCGCGGCGTGGGCACCCGTTTCTCCTTCAGCGGCAGCTCGACGTTCTGGCGCACGGTCATCCAGGGGAACAGGCTCCGGCCGTACTCCTGGAAGACCACGGCCATGCGCGGGGGTGGCCCGGTGACCGGCACTCCGGCCACCCGCACCTGGCCGCCGCTGACCGGCAGCAGCCCGGCGATGGACCGCAGCAGCGTGGTCTTGCCGCAGCCGGAGGGCCCGACCACGCACACCAGCTCGCCCGCGCCGACGCTGAAGGTCAGCGAGCGGATCGCCTTGACGCTGCGGTTCGGGCTCTCGTAGACCTTGCGCAGCTCCGCAATCTCAAGCACGGGCGGCTCCAGCGCCGTAGTACCAGGAAAGGACCCGCCGCTCCACGAAGCGGAAGAGCAGCGACAGCGTCAGCCCGATCAGCCCGAGCAGCAGGATGCCGCTCCACATCTCGGCGATCTGGAACTGCCGCTGGAACAGCACGATCGTGAACCCGAGCCCGCTGGAGCTGGCGAACATCTCGCTGATGACCATGAGGATGATCCCGATGGACAGCGCCTGCCGCAGCCCGGCCATGATCTGCGGACTGGCCCCGCGCAGCACGAAGCGGCGCAGCCGGGTGGCGCCGTGCACGCCGTGCACGCCGTACATCCGGCAGGTGTCGGCGAGCACCTCGTCCAGCGCCCGTACGCCTTCGACGGTGTTGAGCAGGATCGGCCAGACACAGCCCGAGACGATGACCAGCACCTTCATCGGCGTGTCGATCCCGGCCAGCAGCATGAGCAGCGGCACGAGCACGGGCGGCGGGATCGCCCGGAAGAACTCCAGCACCGGCTCCAGCGTCGCGCGCAGCCGCGGCGACAGCCCGATCGGCACCCCGAGCCCCACGCCCAGCACGGTCGCGAGCGCGTACCCGGCGAGCAGCCGCCCGATGCTGGGCAGCACGTCGTCGAACACCCGCGCCGAGAACCAGGTCTGCCCGAACGCCCGGGCCACGCGTACGGGATCCGGCAGGTAGAACGACCGGCCGCTGACCAGCCACCAGCCCAGCACCAGCAGCACCGGCAGCCCGAAAAGCCTGATCACCCGCACGCCTGCCTTCACCGGCACAGCCCCCTTCACGAGCCGGTTTCCGATCGCACGGCGGGATGCCACGACAGCACCCGGCGCTCCAGGAGCCGCACCGCGGCGTTGACCCCGATGCCGACGAGACCGGCGAGCACGATGAGCGCGTACACCGTGGGCACGGCCCCGCTGTTCTGCGCGACCTGGATCTCCGCCCCGAGCCCCGGACTGCCGATCACCAGCTCCGCGGTGACCGCCAGGATGAACGCCACCGCCGCCGCCAGCCGCAACCCGGTCATGACGTACGGCAGCGCGGTCGGCCAGACCAGATGCCGGACCCGCGACCAGGGCGACAGCCCGTAGGACCGGGCGGTGTCGTAGGCGACGGAGTCGACGGCCGCCACGCCGTACAGGACCTGGATGAGCACCTGCCAGAACGAGGCGTAGACCACCAGCAGCAGCGTCGAGCCGAGCGAGGGCCCGTACAGCAGCGTCGCCAGCGGGACCAGCGCCACCGAGGGGATCGGCCGCAGGAACTCGACCGTGGAGTGGGTCGCGGCACGCAGCCCCGGGACGATCCCGATGACCACCCCGGCCGCCACCGCCAGGCAGAAGGCGATCGCGAGGCCGAGCGCCCAGCCGAGCACGGTCTCGCCCAGCGCGAGCCACAGCTCGGCCGTGACGAGCTGGCCGGCCAGCGTGCCGAGGATGCGCGAGGCGGGCGGCAGGAACCGCTCGTCGACCAGCCCGAGCCGGGGCACCGCCTCAAGCAGCGCCAGCAGGCCGCCGAGCCCCGCGAGCCCGTACAGAAACCGCCTCACCGCACCAGCGCCGAGACGTCGATCTTGTCCTTGAGGATGCCGTCGGCCAGCGCGAGGTCGGCGATGGTCTGCACGGACGCCTTGTTGACCTCGGCGGGCCACTTGGGCAGGTAGATCTTCGCGATCACCTCAGGTGCGATCTTGGTATAGGTCTTGAGCACGTCCCTGACCTCGTCGGGGTGGCTGTCGGCGTACTCCAGCGACTTGCGGATGGCCGCGGTGAAGCGCTTGGTCAGGTCCGCGTCGGTCTTGCCGGTGGTGAAGTACATCGCCACGGTCAGGTCGGGGGCGGCGTCGGCGAAGTTCCAGGCCACGGCGCGGGCGCCCTGGCTCAGCGCCTGGCTGACGAAGGGCTCGACCACCCAGACGGCGTCCACGCGGCCGGCCTGCAGCGCGGCGGGCGCGTCCGGGAAGGGCAGCTCGACGAACTGGATGCCCGACGGGTCGCCACCGGCCTTGCGTACCGAGGCGCGGACGGTCGTGTCGCCGATGTTCTTGAGCTGGTTGACCGAGATCTTCTTGCCCGCCAGCTCCTTGGCCGACCTGATCGGGCTGTCGTTCTTCACCAGCACCGCGCTGAAGTCCTTGCCCTGCTGACCGGTCGAGGAGACGCCGTTGGCGACCACCTGCACGTCGAGCCCCTGCTGCTTGGCGGTCAGCAGCGAGGTGGTGTTGGCGAAGGCGAACTGGAACTGCCCGCTGACCGCGCCGGAGATCGCGGCGGCGCCGCCCTGGACGGGAGTGATCGTCAGGTCGATGTTCTGCTCGTCGAAGAAGCCTTTGGCCTTGCCCAGGTGGATCGGCGCGGTGTCGACGATCGCGATCACGCCGGCGGTGACCTTCGTCTTTCCCTGGTTCGCCGGCTGAGAGGAGCCGCCGCACGCGGCTGTGAGGAGGAGGACGGCTAAGACCACGAGAGTGCGAGACACTTTGTCTCCTGTTGTTCGCAATGCGCACAGATATTCTCTGAACGAACACCCCGTATCGTGGAAGCTACGCCTTTGATGACCTATGTTCAAGGACCGTCATGGTTGATCACGTACAGTCGCTGGCCCGCGGTCTCGCGGTGATCCGCGCGTTCAGCGCCACGGCGCCCGAGCTGACGCTGAGCGAGGTCGCCCGCGCGACGGACCTCAGCAGGGCGGCGGCCAGACGGTTCCTGCTCACGCTCGCCGACCTCGGGTACGTGCGCTCGGACGGGCGGCTGTTCTCGCTCACGCCCAGGGTCCTGGAGCTCGGCTACGCCTATCTGTCCAGCCTCTCGCTGCCCGAGGTGGCCGATCCGCATCTCGAACGGCTGGCCGCCGAGGTGCACGAGTCGGCCTCGGTCGCCGTGCTCGACGGTGCGGACGTCGTGTACGTGGCGCGGGTGGCCACCGCGAGGATCATGCGGGTGACGATCAACATCGGCACGCGGTTCCCCGCGTACTGCACGTCCATGGGCCGGGTACTGCTGGCGGCGCTCTCCCCGGAGCGGCTCGACGGCTACCTCGGCTCGGCCGAGCTACGCGGGCTCACCTCGCGGACGATCACCCAGCCGGCGGCGCTGCGTGCGGAGCTCGACCGGGTGCGCGCGCGGGGCTGGGCGATGGTCGACCAGGAGCTGGAGGAGGGGCTGCGGTCCATCGCCGTGCCGATCCGCGACCGTTCCGGGCAGGCGGTCGCGGCGGTGAACGTCTCGACCCACGCGAGCCGTACGACGTCGCAGCAGGTCAGGCGGGACCTGCTGCCGCCGCTGCTGGCCACGGCCGCCAGGATCGAAGCGGATCTGGCGACCCTGTCCGTGGCCAGGGCGTAGCGCGGTGGACCAGTAGCACGGTGAACTAGCGGCGCCGGTAGCGATCCGTGGCCTGCTTCGTGGCGCGGATCGCGGCGTCGGCCGCGTCGTACGTGCGCTGGGCCAGCCCGACGAAGATGCAGTCGACGATCAGGAGCTGGCTGATCCGGCTGGCCAGCGCCCCCGGCCGGAACGCGGTCTCCCGCCCCGCCGACACCAGCGTGTGGTCGGCCAGCCCGGCCAGCGACGACCGCGGATTGTTGGTGATCGCGACCAGCAACGCCCCCGCCTCCGCGGCCGTGCGCGCCGGGTCCAGCACGTCCGGCGTCTCGCCGCTGCAACTGATCGCCACCACCACGTCGCCGGTCCGGAGCAGGGCCGCGCTGGTCAGCGCCATGTGGGCGTCGCTGAACGGGTGGCTGGACAGGCCGATCCGCAGCAGCTTCTGCGACATGTCGATCGCCACCAGCCCGGAGGCCGCCACGCCGTACACGTCCACCCGCCGGGCTCCGGCGATGGCCGTGACGATCTCCCCGAGCAACTCGGGGTCGAGCTGCGCCGCCGTGTCGGCCAGCGCCTCGGACTCGGCCCGCGCCACCTTGGCGATGACGTCGGTGAGCGGGTCGTCGGGGCCGAGGTCGCCGGGCACCAGCCGTTCGGGCTGCTTGGCCACGGCGGCGGCCAGGGCGAAGCGCATCTGCGAGTAACCGGCGAAGCCGAGCGCCCTGGCGGTGCGCACGATCGTCGCCTCGCTCGTCCCGGACACCCCGCTGAACTCGGTGATCGTGCTCCGGACGACCACACCGGGGTCGGCGAGAATGATGCGCGCGATCGCCTGCGCGGCCGGGGTCAGCGACGGAAACACCGCACGGACGGCGGAGACCGGGTTCGACGGCTCGTTCATCCGCCCGCCCGCCCCATCGAGCGACGCCCCGGTCACCGGGTCAGCCATTCCGCGGCCGCCTGCGCCGAGACGCGCGAGATGCCGTGCGTGACCAGGTGCGCGGCGCCGGCGGGCGCCGCGGGGATGCCGGTGTCCACGACGATCACCTCGGGCCGCACCTGTACGGCCCGCGCCACCGTCCCCCGCACCCACGCATGGCGGGCGGCGTCGTGCACCACGAGGACGACCGGCCGATCGTCGAACGGTGGCAGCTCGCCCTCGGGCTCCATCTGGACCCGCTCGGTGCCCGGCAGCAGCGCGCCGAGAGCCGCCGTGATGCCGGTCGGCGTCGAGGGGTCCACGGCCTTGTTGAGGCGCGTGTTGACCTCCACGACCAGCGGCGCCCGGGTCAGCGAGGCCGTTCCCGTCGTGGTCAGCGCGGCTCTGGCGGCGTCCAGGCCGACGCCCTCGTCGACGTCGGCGCAGGCCTTCTCGCGCAGGGCCGACTGCCGGTCGTACCAGCCGGACAGGGCGAGGACCCGGCCGGCGGCCTCGGCCAGGCGATCTTCGGGGAGCACGCCCGTCCGGACGGCGGCCACGATGGCGTCGCGGATCTCGTGCAGGCTCCGTTCGGTCGACAGGCCCACGCAGATGGCGTCGACGCCCGCGCCGAGCGCGCGGACCGCGATCTCGCCGGGGGTGAACATCGCGGCCACCGCCCGCATCTCGATCGCGTCGGTGACCAGCATCCCGTCGAAACCGAGCTCACCCCTGAGGAGCTCGGTCATGACGGTACGGCTGAGCGTCGCGGGCATCGACGGATCGAGGGCGGGGACGAGCAGGTGGCCCGACATGATCGAGCGCACCCCGGCCCCGATCGCGGCCCTGAACGGCGGCAGGTCGCGCTCGGCGAGCAGCTCACGCGAGGCGTGCACGGTCGGCAGCGCCAGGTGCGAGTCCGTGACCGTGTCGCCGTGGCCGGGGAAGTGCTTGGCGCAGGCGGCGACCCCGGCGCCCTGCACCCCGTTGACGTAGGCCACGGTGTGGCGGGAGACCAGATCGGCGGCCGGGCCGAACGAGCGGACGCCGATCACCGGGTTGGCCGGGTTGGCGTTGACGTCGGCCGAAGGCGCGTAGTTGAGCGTGATGTCGGCTTCGGCGAGCATCCGGCCGATCTGGCGGCCCACGCGCTCGGTCAGGGCCACGTCGTCCACCACGCCGAGCGCCCGGTTGCCCGGGAAGGAACTACCGGAGGTGACCTCCAGGCGGGTGACCGCCCCGCCCTCCTCGTCGATCGCCACGACGGCGCCCGGGTTCTCGGCACGAAAGCGCTGGACGAGCTGCTCCCCGGGGTTGTTGCGGGCGAACAGCACCAGGCCGCCGAGTCCTTCGCCGAGCGCCCGGAGCAACCAGTCGGGCGCTGAGGCGCCTTCGTAGCCCGGTTGGAGCACAGTCATCGCTAGTCGGTACAGGTCAGGGGACATGTCGGCATTTTCCTTCACGATTATTGAATTGAAGGTAATTTTCTGTCATCGTCGCCCTCGACACAACCACTTCCGAGAGGCCATCCCCCATGCCCAGCAGAAGGACGTTACTGAAGGGCCTCGCCCTCGCCGCTGCCGCCTCTGTCGTACCGCTCCCCGCCTTCGCCGCCGACTATGTCCCGCCGTTGCGCCAGATGCGGGGGATGTGGATCGCCTCCGTGGTCAACATCAACTGGCCCTCCAAGACCGGGCTGACCGTCGAACAGCAGAAGGCCGAATACCTCGCCTGGCTGGACCTGGCGGTGCAGCGGAAGCTGAACTCCGTCTTCGTGCAGATCAGGCCGACCGCCGACGCGTTCTGGCCGTCGCCGTTCGAACCGTGGTCGCAGTGGCTGACCGGCACCCAGGGGCAGGATCCCGGCTACGACCCGCTGGGCTTCATCGTCGAGGAGACGCACAAGCGCGGGCTGGCCTTCCACGCCTGGTTCAACCCGTACCGGGTCTCGATGCAGGCCGACCCGGCCAAGCTGCACCCCGACCACCCGGGCCGCAAGCACCCCGACTGGATCCTGCCGTTCGGCGGCAAGCTCTACTACAACCCCGGCATGCCCGAGGTCCGTAAGTTCTGCCAAGACGCGATCATGGACGCGGTCACCCGATACGACATCGACGGTCTCCACTTCGACGACTATTTCTACCCGACGAACACCACTGCCTTCGACGACAGCGCCGCGTTCGCCCAGTACGGCGCCGGTTTCCCTGACCTGGCCACCTGGCGGCGCAACAACGTCGACCTCATGGTCTCGGAGATGCAGCAGCGGGTGCGCCAGGTCAAGCCGGACATCGCGTGGGGCATCAGCCCGTCGGGCATCTGGCGCAACAAGGCCAGCGACCCGCTCGGCTCCGACACCGCCGGCGGCCAGTCCTACGACGGCCTGCACGCCGACACCAGGGGCTGGGTGAAGAAGGGCTGGCTCGACTACATCGCGCCCCAGCTCTACTGGTACATCGGGCAGCCGCCGGCCGACTACGCCAAGCTCGTCCCGTGGTGGTCCGACGTGGCCAACGGCACCGGCACGCTGCTCTGGATCGGCCAGGCGGCCTACAAGGCGGGCGACCCGGCCCAGACCGCGCCCGAATGGCAGGTCCCGGCCGAGCTGTCCAAGCACCTCACCCTCAACCGGGACAATCCACCGGTCAGTGGCGACATCTGGTACAACGCCAACGACCTGCGGGCCGACCGGATCGCCTCGATCAGCACGGCCGTGGCCGACCACTACACCCGGCCCGCGCTGGCCCCGGTGCTGACCAGGCTGGCGGGCGGCGAGGCGCCGCACCGGCCGGTGCTGGCGTACGCGCTGCGCAAGCATGATGGGGTGGAGGTACGCGCGGTCGCGACGGACCGGCACGAGCCCTTCCAGTTCGCCATCTTCCGGTTCCCCGGCAAGGCCGGGGCCGGCGCGTTCGCCGACGCCCGCAACCTGGTCGCGGTGGTGCCGGGTGACCGGCAGGTGCGCTGGACGGACCCCGAGGGCAAGCGCGGGGATCACTACTACGTGGTCGCCGTCGACCGGGTCAACCGGACCAGCAAGCCGAGCAACGGCTTCCGGGTCCTCTAACCGGTTTCGAAGGGAGCGCGATGCGGGTTCTCGGTCTCATCTCGGGCACGTCCCACGACGGGATAGACAGCGCGGTCGTGGACTGGTCGCTGGACGGCGGCGTGCTGACCGGCACGCTCGTCCACTCCGGCGAGCGGCCGTACGACCCTGGTCTGAGAGCCCGCATCGTGGCCGCGCTGCCGCCCAGCCGGATCGACCTGGGCGAGGTCTGCGCCCTGGACACGCTCATCGGCCAGGCGTTCGCCGAGGCGGCGGCGGAGGGGCCGCCGGCCGACCTGATCTGCTCCCACGGGCAGACGCTCTTCCACTGGGTGGAGGGTGGCCGGGTGCTCGGCACGCTGCAGCTGGGCCAGCCTGCCTGGATCGCCGAGCGCACCGGGCTGCCCGTGGTGTCGGACGTGCGGGCGCGTGACGTGGCCGCAGGGGGGCAGGGGGCGCCGCTCGTCTCCTACCTCGACCTGCTGCTCATGGCCGGGTTGCCGGGGCGTACCGGGGCGTTGAACCTGGGCGGGATCGCCAACCTGACCGTGCGGGAGCCGGCCGTCGCCTACGACACCGGGCCCGCGTGCGCGCTCATCGACGCCGCCGCCCCGCCGTACGACGAGGACGGGATGCTGGGCGCGGCCGGGACGATCGACGCGGCACTGCTGGCGGAGCTGCTCACCGAGCCGTACTACGCGAAGGAACCGCCGAAATCCACGGGTAAAGAGCTCTTCACCCCTGGCTACGTCAAGGCGGACCTGGCGCAGGCCGACCTCGTCGCCACACTCACCGCGCTCACCGCGGAGACCGTGGCGGCCGAGATCCGCGGGCACGGACTCGACACCGTGATCGTCTCCGGCGGCGGTGTGCGCAATCCCACTCTCATGGGCATGCTGCGCGCGCGGGTGCCGCGGACGCGGCTCGTGACCAGCGACGAGCTCGGCGTGCCCGCCGACGCGAAGGAGGCGATCGCCTTCTCGTTGTTCGGCTGGCTCACCGCGCACGGCCTGCCATCGACCGTGCCCAGTTGCACGGGCGCCTCGGGGGCGCGCGTCCTGGGCACGGTGACGCCGGGCTCCGGTCCACTCGCGCTGCCGGAACCCCTCGCCGTGGCACCGGTCGCGATCCGTTTCCTGTAGTGGGGGGGGGGGGGGGGGCCCCGGGGGGGGGGGGGTTTTGGAGCAATTTATGCCAGCGACCCCCGCCCGGGGGCGGGGGGAGGGGGGGCGCCGGACCCCCCCCCGGGGGGGGGGCCCCCGGG
>NZ_JBEZYD010000034.1:0-153300 GCF_040638335.1 Nonomuraea sp. NPDC026600 | reverse complement strand
TGCAGTCCGAGCAAGGCCGGCCACCTCTGCAAGGCCATCGCCGTCCTCCAGAACCACCGCGTTGCTCAGGCCGCCTGAGGATGAAAAAGGGTCACGGTCGACCTGCCCGAGAAGAATTTCATCTCCGATGCCTGGCTCTATTTGTCACCCACCGCGGAAGGCCATGCGATGGCGGATTCCACAACTCCAGACCCGGCCGTGCCCCCTTCGGTTCAGGGCGATAAGAACTTCATCTTCACGAACTCGAGCAATAACACGGTCACCACCGACGTCCATTACGGCCCGGGAGCCCATGCGTGCGACGACGAGGGCCGTTGTGGAAAGGAAGCGCTTGAGACCATGCAGTACGGCCAGGCGCTGCAGTGTTTCAAAGCCGCCGCCCGCAAGAACCCGTACTCATCCGAGCTCGCATATTACCGAGTCCTCGCCGCCCTGCAGCGAATACGCCCCAAGAAGCACAGCAAGCAGACGGTGGCCCAGATGGAAGAGCTTCTTTATGGCGCCTGGCGCCATGACCAGGACCCCCGAGTAGCCGCGTTGTGGGCGCTGATCAAAGAGGACCGGCGTTATTTGGATCGTTCCAATCCGGCTCATCCCGCCGTGACGCAGCTTCAGCATCAGGTCGCTGAGATCTCACCGCACGCGGCGGCGGAGATCCAGTATCACGTACCCGCTCCGGAGTGCCCGACATGGACACTTCTCACCCCATAAAGCGGTCGGTCAACCGAGAGGAACCCTCATGACCATCTCGTTCCAGAACCACCAGCTCATCCGCAACTACTTCCTCGCGCCGACCCGCGCCGAGTACACGCGCTGGACCGTCATCAGCGCGGTGGCGGCGCTGTCGTTCATCCTCATGTTCGGCGGCAGCGGTTTCACCTCGTTCCTCGGCTTCGTGGGCACCGTCGCGGGCCTCATCTGGGGCGTGATCCCCCTGGTCCGGCGGCACGTCACGACTCTGCCCCGAGCCACCGATCAGCAGGTGGACGCCTGGCTGCGGGAGCGGATCGGAGACATCATGCGGGAGGCGCACTCGAAGGTGCATCTGGACCGGGACTCGGTCACCGCGCAGTCCCTCGCACCCATCATCGGGCTTCCCGATCCGCGGAACTATCTGATTCTCATGCGTGAGGGGCGGGATCGAAGGTATCGGTATTCCTTCTACCAGATTCACCTCTTCTTCCTGACCGACTGGAAAATAGTCTCCTATTCCTGCGTGCTCGACATGTTCACCGGTGAGATCGTCCAGGATGCCGCGAAGGACCTCAGCATGAGCAAGATCAACAGCTTGGACACGTTCACCGACCGCATCCAGAGCGCGAGTCGCAAGGACAAGCACACCAAGATCGGGCTTGTCACCCTCAAGGGCGAGATGATCACCGTCAAGGGCTTCAGCGTGACGCTGTCCTCAGGCAGCGGAGTCGGGACCATCACGTCGCTCTCCGCGGGCGGGCAGCAGGCGACCGTCTCGTACGCCGACCCGGACGCGACGATCAGGCAGCTCCGCGAATACATCTGGAAGCACAGCCACGCGCCCGACGACGGTGCGGTGGATCGCACCGTAGAGCCCTGACCGGCGATCGGCGCCCCCTGGTCCAGCCGTTTACGGGATGAGCTGGGCCAGGACGGGGACCACCAGGCAGCACACGATCGCTCCCAGGAGGAGCAGCATGCTGCGCTGGATGCCGCGATACTTCGCATCGGCGATCGCGCTGAGCCGGCGAATCTCCTCGAGCATGAAGGCCTTCTGGCCGTGCGGCGCTCCCGTGGTACCGGCCCCGTGCAGGTTGGTGATCAGCGTCTCGGAGAACGGGCCGACGAACTGTGATCGGCGCCGCCGCAGCCGGTTCGCGGCACGGGCGGAGCGTGGATAGATCGCGGCGGCCAGGCCGATGATCCCCATCGAGCACAGCACGACGCCGAGCCACCACAACCACGCCACGCCGGCGGGGAGTTTTCCGGGATTCCAACTGCCGGCCAGCAAGGCACCCGCTAAGGCCCCCACGCCCACTCCGGCCGTGGCGAGCATGACGGCTGCCTTCTGATCGGCTCGCCCTATCTCCGCGCGCAGATCCGTCAGGATGGCCATGGCCTGGGCGACGGTTTTCTCTTCGCCATTCTCGGGGGCCTGCGCACTCCGCGAAGATCGCTGGATTCTTGCCCTGTTGCGAATGCGTCCGAACACTTCTCCATTGTGCCCGGAAAACCGCTGCCCATACGGATGGAATTGACGAACCGAAGCCAGGAAAGCTTTTCGGGAGATGATTGCTTTGCCGGGTTATGGTGCGGTCGGTAATGCTCGCCGGTGAGGGGCGAATACGGGCTCAAGCCCTTGATTTCTCCCCGCGGGCATGGACGTCACGGGTCCGCCGTCGTCTGATAGAGGCATGATCGATGCGAAAGATCTTCAGAGTGCTCGGCACACGGCGATCGGGCGGTCGAGGCGATTATCGTTCGCCATGCGCGTGCTGGTGGGCGCCGCCGCGATCGTCCTGGCCATCCCGGGCATCGCCTACGCCGCCCCGCCGACCGCCCTCGATGGGGCCGCGCCGTCGAGCGACCGCACCTACCAGCCGGCGTTCGACTATGACGGAGACGGCTGCTACCCCACGCCCGCCATCGGACGCGACGGCACCATCGCTCCGGGCCTGGCACTGGGCGGCGCGGTCAACGGGCAATGCCATGACCTGTCCGACCTCGACAACACCAACTCCTATTCGCGCTCGAAGTGCAACAACGGCTGGTGCGCGTACATGTACGGGCTCTACTTCGAAAAGGACCAGGCACTGCCCGGATGCTGTGGGCACCGGCACGACTGGGAGCACGTCGTGGTCTGGGTCCAGGGCGACACAGCGCAGTACGTGGCGGCGTCCGCGCACGGCAGCTACAACATCCGCCCGCGTGCGCAGCTCCCCTGGGACGAGACCGGGACGCACCCGAAGATCATTTACCACAAGGACGGGCTCTCCACCCACGCGTTCCGCTTCGCGAGCTCCACCGAGCAGCCGGAGAACCACAAGGGCACGTGGCAGTTCCCGGCGCTGGTCGGCTGGGACAACTATCCGCCCGGCTTCCGCGACCTCTTGGTGGCGCACGATTTCGGCTCGGCCAGCTTCGGGCTCAAGGACACCTCGTTCAACGGGGAGCTGGCGAAGGCCAAGCCGACCGGCATCCCGTTCGATCCCTATGCCTGAGCCGGCGCCGACCCGACGTGGCCCGGCGCCGCTGCGGTGCGATCTCGCGTCGGGCCCGCCGAGTCGGGCGCGCTAACACGTGAAGGGTTGGAGAAGGCGGGTCAGGGCGACGCCGTCCGCCGGGTTGTCGTGCACGTACTTCGTCGCGACGATCTCCGTCGGTGCCGCCCCCCGCTCGACCCAGCGCACGATCGGGGTCAGCGTGTCGAAGACGTTCGGGCCGGGGCCGCCCGCGCAGTGGGTCATGCCGGGGACCATGAACAGCCGGGCGAACTCCTGTGTCCGCCTGACCGCCTCGCCGCGCGCACCGGCGGTGGCGCGGACCACCTGGCGGTAGTAGTCGATGGTGTCGTAGGCGGAGACGACCGGGTCGGCCCAGCCCGTGTACATGATGAGCTTGCCGCCGCCGCGCCGGAACGGCTCCAGGTTCGGGTCGGTGGCGTCGATGATCGGGCCGAGCTTCTTCTCCGCGATGCGCAGGTCGCGGTGGAAGTCGAAGGACCACCAGTTCCAGTCCGGATCGTTGAAGACCCAGTAGCGCCAGAAGTTCGCCCGGGCCGGCGCGGTGGTGCCCCAGTAGCCGTTCCATCCCACCCGCACGGTGCCCGACGCGTCCACCACGGGTGCTTCGCTGCCGCCCGGCCAGCCCGGGTAGATCTGCCTGCCGGTACGCGGGTCGCGGGCGCCGGCGTACATCTGCCGTACCGTCTGTACCTGACGCTTCGTCAGGCAGGTGGGGGCGTCGTCGGCGGGGCACCGGAGCGAGGCGGGGTCGAAGGAGCAGCGTCGCGGATCGGTGAGGAAGTCGTCGCCGGCCAGGCCGCCGTCCTTGCCTCGGCACTGCCGGACGGCCGCGTTCGTCAGCAGGGGCAGCTTGGCCGCCGGGATGATCGGGTCAGGGGTGCCGGGGGTGTGATTGCGGAGGAACTGCCAGAGGAATCCGGCGTTGAGCGCGACGCGGTTGTTTCCCGGGTCCCCGGCCACGATGCCGTCGAAGTCGCCGGGGTAGCGCTGGGCCTCCATCAGCGCTTGGTGGCCACCGGTGGAGCAGCCGATGAAATAGGAGTAGCGAGGCTTGGACCCGGTGTACGCCTCGACGATCGGCTTGGCGTTGACGATCGTCTCGTGGACCGCGCGGTGGCCCCAGTCCACGATGATCTCCGGGTTGGCGGCGCCCTGGACGAACACGTCAGGGTCGTCGCCGGTGTGCCCGGTGTCGGTGCCGACGGTCGCGTACCCGGCCGCCAGTGCGGAACCGCCCATGGACGGGAAGTCGACGGCCGAGCTGTATCCTCCGTTGCCGAACATCAGCAGCCGCTGGTTCCACCCCTGGAGAGGTATCCACACCTCGAAGCCGATGGTGGAGCCCGGCACCGGCTTGGCGATGCCGTGGACCCGGCAGAACGCGGGCACGGACGGCAGGATCCGGCCGTCGGGAGCGGCGTATCTCCCCGCGGGGACCGATTCGGCGAGGGTGACGGTCGCGTCGGGCAGCGTCGTGGCGGTCAAGCTCTCGCACGTGCCGCTCTCGGCCGCCGCGGCGGAGGGGAGGTTCAAGGGGAGCGCCATCGACAGTACGGCGAGCGCCGCCAGGAGCGCTCTGAGGCGGATCATCGCGCTGAGCGTGCCCAGGCGGATCATCGCGTGTCCTTCCCGGTGAGCGTGCCGAGGCGGATTTCGCTGCCGCCGTGTCCCACGCGCAACTGGACCCGGCCCGCCGGGGCGTCGGAGTCGATCTCGGGATGGTCGTCGCTGGAGACGGTGACGCGCAGGCTGTGGCCAGCGCTCAGCCGGTAGTGGGTCGGCCAGGTGCGGATCTCCAGGTCATAGGTCCTGCCCGGCCGGACGGGGACGGCGCGTTCGTGGCCGAACCGGTGGCTCGCCTTCAGCCAGCCCTGGGTGATGCGGCCGGCCGTGCCGTCGGGGGCGACGTCCTCGACCACGACCGCGATGTTGCCGTCGGTGGCGCTGAAGGCGGCGCGCACCTTCGCGGTGACGTCGCCGGCGAGGACGATGTCCCGCTGATAGGGCCGTGTCTGGAAGGTGAGCCGCTCGTCCGGGGCCGAGGGGGTCGTCTCGGTGTTGACGGTGAAGCCGAGGGTGGCCGGTTTGCTCCAGCCGGCCGCCAGCGCGCCGTCGGTGCTCAGGCCGAGCCGGGTCCGCCGGGTGCCGGGCGGCGGCCAGGCGGTGAACTGCTGCCAGCCGGTGCCCGGAACCTGATAGGAGGTCACTTTGGCGGCGGGCAGCGGCGCGTCGGCGCGGTTGCCGAGCCAGCGGTCCCACCAGGCGAGGTAGGCGCCGTTGCCGATGTCGGCGGGCTGGCCCGACGGCCAGCCGTGCACCCACGGGCCCGCGACCAGCCACACGTTCTGCGGGCGGGCCTGGAAGTTCGCCACCATGGCGGCCCGGTATCTGTCGTACCATCCGGCGATCTCCAGGACCGGGACGTCCAGGTTCTTCCAGCGGGCCTTGACGCTGCGTTCTCGCCAGTAGTCGTCGTAGAGCGGGTGCTGGGCGTAGGTCACCAGGGTGTCCGGCGCGACGGCGCGCTGCCAGTCCCGGATCCTGGCCGAGTAGATGCCGCCTCGGTAGATGGTGTTCTCGTACCAGTCGCTGATGCCGTCGACGGGGATGATCGCGGCCAGGTGGGGCGGCTTGTTCACCGCGACCAGCAGGGAGGTGTGGCCGCCGTAGCTGACGCCGGTCTGCCCGATCCTGCCGGTGGACCAGGGCTGGGCGGCCAGCCACTCGATGAGGTCGTAGTTGTCGCGTTGTTCCTGCGCGCTGAACGGGTCGAGGTGTCCGGGGGAGGCGCCCGTGCCGCGGGCGTTGCACACGGCGGCGGTGTAGCCACGGGTGACGTAGAAGGCGGCCGCCTGGCCCTGCGCCCGCAGTTGGTCGTAGGCGTTGTAGTCGTAGACGATGCCGGGGAAGCGGCCGTCGGCGGGCCGGCCGTCCGCGCCCGCGGGGCGGTGCAGGTCGCAGGCCAGGTGGCTGCCGTCGCGCAGCGGCACCGAGACCCGCTCGGTGTGCACGCCGTACGTGGCGGCCCGGTCGTAGGAGAAGAACGGGTCGGCCGGCAGCACGGTGTCGGCGTGTACGGGGGCCGGCGCGGCGAGCGGCAGCGTCAGGAGGGCGGACAGGGCGGCGGCGATCCTGCCGTACTTCATGAGGAGGCTCCTCGCGCGGTCAGAGGGAGATGGCGCCGGTCAGGAGCGCGGCCACGGTCATGACCAGGGTGGTGGCGAAGGCCCAGCCGAAGATGAAGCGCTGGTGCTGGCCGAGTTGCACGCCGCTCATGCCGATGAGGATGAACGTCGCGGCGGTGAGCGGACTGAGCGGGAAGCCGGTGGTCATCTGGCCGAGGATGGCGGCCCTGGCGACCTCGGCGGACTCGATGCCGAAGCCGCCGGCGGTCTGGGCCAGTACGGGCAGCACGCCGAAGTAGTAGGCGTCGGGGGTGAAGACCAGGCTGAGCGGCATGCTCGTGATCGCGACCAGCACCGGCAGGTGGCCGCCGAAGGAGTCGGGGATGACGTTGACGAACGCGGTGGCCATCTCGTTGATCATCTTGGTCCCGGTGAGGATTCCGGTGAAGACCCCCGCGGCGAAGATCATCGTCGTGACCAGGACGACGCTCTTGGCGTGCTTGTCGAGCAGCGCCTGCTGCTTCTCCCAGGAGGGATGGTTGACCAGCGCGGCGATCGCGAACCCGATCACGAACAGCACCGGCAGCGGCATCACCTGCAGGATCAGCCCGGCCAGCAACGCGATGGTCAGCGTCAGGTTGAAGGCGGTCAGCAGCGGGCGGCCGCGCGGCGGGGCCAGGGGCGTCCCGGGCCCGTCTCCGGCCACCAGTTCGGGCTCCGGCTCGGGCAGGGACACGGTGCCGAGACGGCGGCGTTCCCGCAGGCCGATCAGGTACGACGCCACCAGCACCCAGACGATGCCGGCGACCATCGCGGGCAGGACCGGGGTGAACACCTGCGAGCTGTCCAGCTTCAGCACCGCCATCGCCCGCGCGGTGGGACCGCCCCAGGGGATCATGTTCATCACGCCCGCGCCCAGGCAGACCACACCGGTGAGCACCAGGGGGCTCATCTTGAGCCGCTTGTAGACGGGCAGCAGGGCGGAGACGGTGATGAGGAAGGTCGAGGCGCCGTCGCCGTCCAGGGCCACGCACATCGTGATGACGGCCGTGCCGACGGCGATCCGCAGCGGGTCGTCCTTGGCCAGGCGCAGGATGCCGCGGATCAGCGGATCGAAGAGCCCCGTGTCGATCATCAGGCTGAAATAGAGCACCGCGAAAGCGATCATGATGCCCGTGGGCGCCACCTTGCCCAGCCCGGTGAGGATCATCGGCCCCATCTCGGCGCCGAAGCCGCCGGCCAGCGCCGTCAGCACCGGTACCAGCACCAGCGCGGTGAGGACCGAGACGCGCCTGGTCATGGTGAGTGCCAGGAACAGGCCGATGGTGAGAAAGCCGAGGAGCGCGATCATCGAGGACCTTTCGGAGGGTTACGGAGAAGTTTCCGAGCGCTGACCTTTCACGTCCACCATCAAAAGTGGATTTATCCATGCGGTCTGTGCATAGGTTGGTTCCATGGACGCCACCCTCCGGCAACTCGCCGCCTATGTCGCCGTGGCCAGAGCGGCGAGTTTCACCGCCGCGGCGGCGCGGTTGCACGTCTCGCAGTCGACGTTGAGCCGTGCGGTCGCCGACCTGGAGCGGGTGCTCGGCGTGCGCCTGCTGGAGCGCGACACCCGCAACGTCCAGCTCACCGCGGCGGGCACGGAGACCCTGCGGGTGGCCGAGCAGATCGTCGGCGCCCACGAGTCGGGGATGAAGGAGCTGCGGCGCTTCCTGCTCGGCGAGTCGGGGGTGGTGGCCGTGGCCACCCTGCCCTCGATCGCGGCGGTGCTGCTGCCGCGCATGATCTCCGCTTTCCGGCGGCAGCGCCCGCAGGTGGCGGTCCGCATCATGGACGGGCTCGAACGGGCCGTGCTCGGCAGGGTGCTGTCGGGCGACGCCGACTTCGCGATCACCACGGTCGGCGCGTCGCCGGACCGGCTCGAGCATCGTCCGCTGATCCGCGACCAGTTCCACGCCGTGCTGCCCGAGGGGCACCCGCTCGCCGACCGTGACGAGGTCACCTGGGAGGACCTGGCCGCCGAGCCGTTCCTGGCCGTCGGGCCGGAATCGAGTGTCCGCAGGCTCACCGACGCGGCGTTCGCCCAGGCGGGAGCCGGCCCGACGCTCGCGGCGGAGGCCGGCAACGTGGCGACGGTGGGCGGCCTGGTCGCCGCCGGTCTCGGCGTGTCGGCGATGCCCGCCCTGGTGCTGCCGCTTCTGGGTCCGGGGCGTGTCGTGCATCGCCGGTTGACCGGCCCCGTGGTCGAGCGGCGGCTGGACGTCGTGGTGCGTGCGCGACGCACCCTGCCGCTGGCGGCGAGCGCGTTCCTCGGCCTGCTCGAAGAGTTCCGTACGGAGTTGCCGGCGGGTGTCTCCTGGATTGGTTAATGCGCAAATCGCATGAATATATCGGCTTCTTGTGCTGGCCCCGCATTTCTTGCCTTGGGCAGGATGACATGACCGGACAGTGCGAAGGAGCTCATGCGTGGCGATCGAACAGCAGCACGGCCAGGGGCAGTTGAGTGGGCTGAAGGTGGTGGAGTTCGCCCATGTGGTCGCCGGGCCGCTGGCCGGGTCCATGCTCGCCGACCAGGGCGCCGACGTGATCCACGTCGAACCCCCCGGCGTCGGCGACGCCGCCCGTGCCATGGGCCCCACGCGCGACGGCGTGCCGTTGTGGTTCAAGGTCGCGGGCCGCAACAAACGCTCCGTCACCCTGGACCTGCACGACCCCGACGGCCGGAAGGTGGCGCACCGGCTCGTGGCCTGGGCCGACGTGGTGATCGTCACGCTGCGCCCCGGCCGGCTGCGGGCCTGGGAGCTCGACTGGGAGGCCGTGCACCGGATCAACCCCAAGGCCGTCCTGCTGCAGATCTCCGGATTCGGCGCGACGTCGTCCCTGGCGGACGCGCCGGGCTTCGGCAAGGTCGGCGAGGCCAGGAGCGGCGTGGTGCACCTGACCGGGTTCCCCGACGGTCCTCCTGTGCACACCGGGTTCTCCCACGGCGACGCGGTGACCGGGCTGATGGGCGCGTATGCCGTCCTCGCCGCCCTGCACCGCCGGGCACACGATCCCGCCTTCGACGGCGAGTGGATCGACCTGGCCCTCTTCGAGCCCCTGTTCCGGCTCGTCGAATGGCAGGTCATCACGCACGACCAGCTCGGCGTCGTACCCGGCAGGTCCGGCAACCAACTGGCCGTCGCCCCCGCCGCGGTGATCAACACCTATCTGTCCCGCGACGGCGACTGGATCACCGTGACCTCCGCCACCATCCGCTCGGTGCTGAACGTCGTCCGCCTCCTGGGCCTGCCCGAGGAGGAGTACGCCACGACACAGCGGCAACTCGCCGGCCGGGAGACGCTGGACCAAGGGCTGCGCGACTGGGTGGCCGCCCGGGGGACCGCCGAGTGCCTGCGCGCGTTCGCCGAGGCCGAGGTGGTCGCCTCACGCGTCTTCACGGCCGAGGACATCGCCGCCGATCCCGTGTACGCCGAACGCGGCGACATCATCACGGTCGACGACCCCGACCTCGGGCCGGTCCGCATGCAGGCCGCCCTCCCGCACTTCCATCAGCGACCCGGGCATGTCTGGCGAACCGGGCCCGCGCTCGGGCAGGACAACGCCCTCGTCTACCGCCAGTGGCTCGGCCTCGGCGCCGACGAGCTCGCGGAACTGGAGAAGCGCGGTGTCATCTGAGCGCCTTCCGCTGCGCTCCCTGCTCTTCGTCCCGGGCACCAGAACCGAATGGCTGGCCAAGGCCGAGGCCGCAGGAGCCGACGCGGTCATCCTCGACCTGGAGGACGCCGTCCCGCCGGCCGGCAAAGCCACCGCACGGGCCCGGGTGGCCGACGCCATCGCCCACGCGACGGGCGACATGGCGCTCTTCGTCCGGATCAACCCCCTCGACGGCTGGACGGCCGCCGAGGACCTGCGCGCCATCACGCACCCCCGCCTCGCCGGAGTGGTCCTGCCCAAGGTCGGCGACCAAGCGGACGTACTCCTGGCCGACCGGCTCCTGACCTGGTGCGAGCGCGAACGCGGCCTGCCCGAGGGCCACATCGCCCTGGTGCCGCTGCTGGAGAGCGCCGCCGCGCTGCGCGGGGCGTACGACATCGCCCGGGCCGCCGCCCGGGTCGCCTACCTGGGCGCGGTCACCGGCAGGGGCGGCGACGTCGAGCGGGCGATCGGCTATCGCTGGAGCCGGCAGGGCACCGAAACCCTGGCGCTGCGCTCCCGCGTCCTGCTGGACGTCCGGGCGGCGGGCGTGCCCTGCCCGATCGCGGGTCTGTGGACGAACCTCGCCGACCTCGAAGGACTGCGGGCGTTCGCCGAGCAGAACCGTTCCCTCGGTTATGAGGGCATGATGGCCATCCACCCCTCCCACATCCCTGTGATCAACGAGGTCTTCTCACCCACTCCAGAGGAGCTCGCCCGCTACGCGCGGATGATCGCCGCCGTGGAGGAGGCGCAGGCGCACGGCGCCGGGGCGATCACCTTCGAAGGGGACATGGTGGACGAGGCCATGGCGGCGCGCGCACGAGCCGTTCTCCAGAATCCCTTGTGACCCGGCCGCCGTCCGGAATGTCTTCCATCCAACGGGGAGAGCGGTATCCGGAAGACCGGGCGAGAACTACGGTTCAGGCGCACGAAATCGGCAGGTTCGTCCTGGATGTTCCGAAGGAGTCGCGTACATGCCTGAAATTCTGGATCCGACGAGGTTATTCAACCGGGGCCGTCGCGTCCTCGCGCTGGTGACCACCGTCCTCGCCCTGGTCTGCGGATTCCTCGCCGCCCCCGCCCCCGCCCCCGCCCTCGCCGGCGCGGCGCGCCCGGTGGTGCGTACGGAGACCGGCTTGCTCAAGGGCGCCGAGGCCGAGCGCGTGGACCGGTTCCTGGCCGTCCCGTACGCGCAGCCGCCGGTCGGCGAACTGCGCTGGAGCGCACCCCGCCCGGCCCGCCCGTGGACGGGTGTTCGCGACGCGGCCGCGTGGGGCAACCCCTGTTCCACCGCGGTCAGCACCAACGGACCGCGCTCCGAGACCGAGGACTGCCTGCACCTCAACGTGTTCCGGCCCGCCGGCGTCAAAGCCGGGCAGCGACTGCCCGTGCTCTTCTGGATCCACGGCGGCGGCCTGCAGAACGGCTCCGGCAACCAGCACGACGGCAGCCTGATCGCCCGGCTGGAGAACGTCGTCGTGGTGAGCATCAACTACCGCCTGGGCGTGTTCGGCTTCCTCGCCCACCCGGCGCTCACCCGGGAGGCCGGCCAGTCCGGCAACTACGGGTTCCTCGACCAGCAGGCGGCGCTGCGCTGGGTGCACCGCAACATCGGTGCCTTCGGCGGCGACGCCCGGCAGGTCACCATCGACGGCGAGTCGGCCGGCGGGTTCTCCGTCTGCGCCCATCTCACCGCCCCCGGATCGCGTGGGCTGTTCAACGGCGCGATCATCCAGAGTGGCTCCTGCACCACCCAGTCCGTCAGCCAGGGTGAGCAGTCCGGCATGTCGATCGCCACCCAGCTCGGCTGCGCCGACGACGCGACCGCCGTCGCCTGCCTGCGCGCACTGACCCCGGCACGGCTCGTCGACGGGCCGCAGTTCAGCTCGTTCGTGTCCGGCGGGCCGGTGTTGCCGGAGAGCCCCAACGACGCCGTCCGGGCGGGTCACTTCCAGCGGGTGCCGCTGATCGTGGGCTCCACCCGCGATGAGGGCCGTACGTTCGCGCAGGGCAACCTGGGCTGGACCGAAGCGCAGTACCAAGGCTTCGTCCGGGCCCTGTACGGCGCCAACGCCGACGCCGTTCTGGGACGGTATCCCTGGCCGGCGGAGTCTGATCGGTTCACCGGCGCGTACCTGACGGCGGCGATCCTCACCGACTCCGGGTTCATCGCGGGCCTGGGCGGCTGTCCGACGCTCCGGTTCATCAAGGACCTGTCGGCCTACACCCGCGTGTTCGCCTACCGGTTCGACCACCGTACGGGCCCGGGCCTGAGCCCCGAGCCGGCCGGGTACGAGTGGGGCGCCGGGCACGCCGCCGAGCTGGCCTACCTGTGGCCGAGTTTCGACAACGGCACGCCGATCGCGCCCACCTTCGACGCGGCCGAACGCCGGCTGGCCGCGGACATGGTGCACTACTGGGGCTCGTTCACCCGGCTCGGCGGGCCGCGGGCGCCGTTCGCGTCCTCGTGGCCGGACTACAACCGCACCTCGCACGTGATGTCGCTGCGGGCAGGCGGGCGGTCGGTGATGGTCCCGGCCGCCGAGATGGCCACCGAGCACAACTGCGACCTGTGGAACACGCTCTGACCCTGATCGGCCGACGTCACAAAAACCATTCGCCCGCCTCCACAACGGTGGAGGCGGGCGAATGTGTGTGACGAGCCGCAGCCCGTCGTCAGGGGTCAGCCCTGGAACCGGCCGGTCAGCCGAAGGTCGCGGGACGACGCGCCGACCGCGACGGTGAAGGTGCCATGGGAGGCGACCCAGCCCTTCGCGGCCGGGCTCCAGGTGGACAGTGCGGCGCTGTCGAGCGGGAAGGTGACGACGGTGCTCTGCCCGGGCCGCAACCAGACCTTCTGGAAGCCCTTGAGCTGCTGCGGAGGCTCGCCCGCCGAGCCGGGGAAGCCGAGATAGAGCTGAGTGGTCTCGGCTCCGGCGCGGCTTCCGGTATTGGTGACGCGGACCCGCACGGCGTGGCCGTCGGCCCGCAGCCCGTCGTATCTGAAGGCGGTGTAGGACAGGCCGTGGCCGAACGGGAACAGCGGGCGCTGGTGCCGGGCGTCGTACCAGCGGTAGCCCACGTTCAGGCCCTCGTCGTAGCGGACGGTGGTGCCGTCGCCGGGGAAGCCGAAGGCGACGTCCGGGCCCTGCCGGTCGTCGGCGGGGAAGGTCACCGGCAGTTTGCCGGACGGGTTGACGTCGCCGAACAGCACGGCCGCGACCGCGTTGCCGTACTCCTGGCCCGGGTACCACGCCTGGAGCACCCCGGCCACCCGGTTCAGCCACGGCATCAGCGACGGCGCGCCGGTGTTGAGCACGACCACGGTACGCGGGTTGACCGCGGCGACGGCCTCGATGAGCCGGTCCTGATCGCCGGGCAGGGCCAGCGAGTCGCGGTCGGCGCCCTCGGTGATGGCGTCGTTGACGAAGACGAGCGCGACGTCGGAGCGCCGGGCGGCGGCGACGGCCTCGGCGACCAGCGCGGGGTCGGGCGCGGCCCAGCCGAGCTGGTGGGCGGCGCCGAAGAGCGAGATGGCCGAGGAATACTCGAGCTTGATCGAGACGGCCCGTCCGGCGGTGAGGTCGACCAGGCCATGGGCGACGCCGCCGAACTCGGTGCGGTTGGTGGCGACGAGCTTGCCGTCGATGGAGAGGCGGGCCGTGCCGGAGCCGCTCAGCGAGAACCGGTAGCCGCCGGTCGTGGGCGGGGTCAGCGTGCCGGTCCAACGCGCCGACCAGGTGCCGGTGACGCCAGTGGGCGGCCCCGTGAAGCTCACTGACGGCTCGACCCGGGTGATCGCGGGGTCGCCGGTTAAGTCGGGAGTGCGGTAGTAGGCGGCGGTAAGTCCGGGGCCGGCGCCCGACTCGGGCCGCAGCAGGTCACCGGAGAGCACCGGCAGCGCGCCGGTGCCGAGCGTGCCGCGAGCCTGGTTCAGGGTGACGCGGTCGCCGGCCCGCGCGGTCAGACCGGCCAGCGGGCTCACGGTCGTGGACGGTTGCAGCGCGGCCGAGCCGCCGCCGTAGAAGGTCGCGTGGTCACCGGCCGCGTCGCCGATCACCGCCACCGACCTCGCCTTGTCCAGCGGCAGGATGCCGCGGTCGTCCTTGAGCAGCACCATGCCCTGCTCTGCCAGGTCCCGCGCCAGTTGTTGATGCTCGGGCGTGGACACGTCGGCGCGCGGCGGGTAGTCGCGGTCGAACAGGCCCGTCTGGTACATCGCCGTGAGAATGCGGCGGACCTTGTCGTCGATGGTCGCGACCGTGACCTGGCCGGCCGCCACCGCCTGCTTCAGCGCGTCGCCGAAGTACGTCGATGCCGGCATCTCCACGTCCAGCCCGGCGGCGGCCGAGGCGATCGTGCTGTGGGTGGCGCCCCAGTCGGACACCACGAACCCGGGGAACCTCATCGCCCCCTTCAGCGCGGTCCGCAGCAGGTCGCCGTTCTCGCAGGCGTAGGCGCCGTTGACCTTGGGGTAGGCGCACATGACGGATCGGGCTCCGCCGTCCTGCACGGCCGCGCGGAAGCCCGGGTAGTAGATCTCGTTGAGCGCCCGCTCGGAGACCCGGACGTCGACTCTCCCTCGGTCGGTCTCCTGGTTGTTGGCCGCGAAGTGCTTGGGCATCGCTATGACGCCCTGGGTCTGGACCCCCTTGACCTGCTCGGTGGCCATCCGCGCGGTGAGGTAGGGGTCCTCGCTGAAGGTCTCGAAGGTACGGCCCCAGCGCGGCGAGCGCACGATGTTGATCGTCGGTGCCAGGGCGATGTTGTGGCCCTTGCCGGCCTGCTCGGCGCCGACCGCTTCGCCGTACCGCCGCATGAGCGCGGTGTCCCAGGTGGCCGCGCCGTTGATGGCGGCGGGGAAGGCGGTGACGCCCGTGCTGCCGTTGGCGACTCCGTTGGGACCGTCGGCGAGGTAGAGATCGGGGATGCCGAGCCGGGCGTTGCCCGGTATCCGCCCGGCGTACCCCTTGCCGAACTCGAAGCCGACGCCGTGGAGCATGGTGATCTTCTCGTCGAGGGTCATGCGGGCCAGTAGCCGCTCGGCGCGTTGGCCGGGCCCGTACGAGGAGTTCGGCTGCGAGGGAGCGCTCTCGCCCGCCGCCGGTGGTGGCTGGGCGAGGCCCGCCAGGACAAGGAGGGCGGCGGCGGCCAGCGCGGTCGCTCCATGGAGTCGTTCGAGCATCTGCGGGGTCCTCTCTCAGGGGGTGGCCAGGGTCCAGGGGGACCGTGACCTGAGGTGGGACTGGTCGATCGGATGGCGGAATGATCTTCGCCATATGTTGTGCCCGACAACATATGGTCAGGTCAAATGCCCGGCAAGGGCCTCTTCCGCCGTCCGGAAGACGATGGGTGAGATCGCGCGCGAAAACCCGGGACGGCGCTATTTATCTTCCGTTCAGCGGTTGGACCGCTTCTTAGGTCGCAGATCGCCGCATATGGTTCGGGGCGCGTCGCACCAGCTCGACATTCATCGATGAATGTGCCCCGAGAGCGCTCTCACAGTGCGGCGCCGTCCCTTCCTGTCCTCGTGTCGGCGGAGCCATGCTCGCCGCACCCGTTCCGGAGAGGTAAGACCATGAGATTCCCCCTCAATCCAGCCGGTGGGCGACTGCCGGGCCGCGTCCGATCCGCCTGGCTGGCGGCGTTCCTCGCGCTGACCGTCGCCATCGCCACCGCGCTGGCCGGCGGCGCCGTCACCGCCCGGGCCGCCGTCACCGTCCGGGCCGCCGACGAGCTGCTGTCCCAGGGCAAGCCGGCGACCGCGTCGTCCGTCGAGAACGTCCTCACGCCGGCTTCGACGGCCGTGGACGGCAACGTCGCCACCCGGTGGTCAAGCGCCTTCAGCGACCCGCAGTGGCTGCAGGTCGACCTCGGCGCCAGCGCCACCATCAGCCAGGTCGTGCTGAACTGGGAGGCCGCGTACGGCCGGGTGTTCCAGATCCAGACGTCCACAGACGGTCTCACCTGGACCACCGTCTACCTGACCGTCACCGGCACCGGTGGGGTGCAGACGCTCCCCGTGACCGGGACCGGGCGGTACGTACGGATGCTCGGCTTCGCCCGTGGGACCGCCTACGGCTACTCCCTGCGGGAGTTCCAGGTCTACGGCTCAGGGGGCGGCACCACACCGCCGCCGGGGAACGGCACCATCCCCGACCCGACGATCGCCTCGCTGGAGGCGACCGCCGGCCCGTTGGCCACCGGCACGTACACGGTCCCGAGCCCCAGCGGGTACAAGGCCGGCACCATCACGTACCCGACGGCCAGCGGCTCCTACCCGGGCATCGTCCTGATGCCGGGCTACCAGGGCACGCAACAGAACCTGAGCTGGCTCGGCCCGCGCCTGGCCTCCTGGGGCTTCGTCGTCGTCAACGTCGACACCAACACACTGACCGACACTCCCGACCAGCGGGGCACCGAGATCCGGGCCGCCGGCACCCAGCTGCTCAACCTGAGCAACGCCACCGGCAACCCCATCTCGGGCAAGGTGAACGGCACGCTCGGGGTGTCGGGCCACTCCATGGGCGGCGGCGGCACGATGGTGGCGCTGCGTGACGACAGCCGGTTCCTGGCGGGCGCACCGCTGGCCCCCTACCACACGAGTCCGAACTTCGCCGGCGTCACCAAGCCGACCTTCTTCCTGACCTGCGCGAGCGACGTCGCCGCGCCCGGCGCCACCTACGCCAGGCCCTGGTACAACAGCATGGCGCAGGCCGAGAAGCTGTACATCGAGGTTCCCGGCGACCATCTCTGCCCGATGACCGGCTACGGCAACAAGGCCAAGCAGGGCAAGTGGCTCGTGTCGTTCTTCAGCCGCTGGCTGCGCAACGACACCCGCTTCACCCCGTTCCTGTGCGGCACCCAGCGTGACGCCGACCGGACCAACACCTCACTGGTGACTCAGTGGACGGACACCTGCCCGTTCTGACCTGACCAGCCGAAACAGCCGGGCACGGTGGCCGAGGCCGCCGTGCCCGGCTTGCGCGGATCCCGCTCAGATGGATGCCTCGCCACGCCCGCTCCGAGCCGCCCGCCGGTCCCCGTCCGGTGCCGGTGCGTTGCCCCGTCAGGTGACAGGCGTGTTTCTGGATTGTTATCGACGGCAACAAATTAGCCCGGAAATGGGGCTAGACCCGCTCGCCTCCGCGGATTACGTTGCCGCAAACAACATTCAACGAAATGGCGAGGCCGGGATCCGGTGTATCTGACGACGTGGGCATTTCGCAGCACGATCGACAGTCGGAGGCAGTGCCCATGACCATGACCACAGCGACGATGTCAAGCCCGTCCGGGCAACCGGATCCCGGCCGATCGGTGGCCAGCCGGGTCCTCAGCGTCTTGGACGCGTTCTCCGGTGAGCGCCGCCGGCTGACCCTGTCCGACATCAGCCGGCGGACCAGGATGCCGCTGACGACGGCCCACCGTCTGGTCGGTGAGCTGGTCTCGTGGGGGGCGCTCGAACGTGACCGGCACGGCCGCTACCAGATCGGCCTGCACCTGTGGGAGGTCGCGGCACTGGCCCCTCGCGGCCTGGGGCTGCGCGAGGTGGCCATGCCCTTCCTCGAAGAGCTCTTCGTGGCGACCCGTCAACATGTCCAGCTCGCCGTCCTCGACGACCTGGACGTCGTGTACATCGAGCGGATCTCCAGCCGTGACGCCGTCGGCGTGCACAGTCGCGTCGGCGGACGGTGGCCCGCGCACACCACCGGCGTCGGCCTCGTGCTGCTCGCGTACGCGTCCCGGCCGGCCCAGGAGAGATACCTGGCCAGCCCGCTGGCGACCTTCACCAAGAAGACCATCATGACGCCGGACGCCTTGCGGCGGGTGCTGGCCGAGGTACGGCGCACCGGCTACGCCGTCAGCGACCGGCAGGTCACCCTCGACGCGGTTTCGGTGGCCGCACCCGTGCGTGACGCCGTCAACGAGGTGGTGGCCGCGCTCTCCGTCGTCGTCCGCGCCGACGACCCCCTGCCGGGGGCGTCGATGCCCAGCCCCCCACAGGGCACGCTCGTGCCCGCGGTCCTGGCCGCCGCGCGCGGCATCAGCCGGCAGCTCCTCCGGTACCCGGAAGGACCGTAGCGATACGTACGGGATGAAAGCGGAAAGTTTCGGTTAGCGTGCGAGAGGGGCGGTACTGCTCCGTACGACGAGCTCGGTGCCCAGCTCGATCCGGCTCTGCGGCAGCGGCTCGCCCCGCGCGAGCTTCACCAGCATGGTGGTGGCGGCGGCCGCCATCTCGGTGAGCGGCTGCCGGATGGTGGTCAGGGGCGGGACTGCCCACCGCATCGGGGGGAGGTCGTCGAAGCCGATCACGCTCAGGTCGTCCGGGATGCGCAGTCCCAGCTCGTGGGCCGCCAGGTAGACGCCCATGGCCTGCCCGTCGTTGCAGGCGAAGATCGCGGTGGGCGGATCGGGCAGCCGCAGCAGCCGATGGGCCTGGGCCAGGCCGCCTTCGACCAGGAAGTCGCCCCGGCGGATCAGGTCCGGGTCGACGGGCACGCCGGCCAGGTCCAGCGCGGCGCGGTAGCCGTCGAGGCGGGCCCGGCTGGACAGCGCGTATTCGGGGCCGGCGATGATGGCGATCCGCCGGTGCCCGAGCTGCACCAGGTGACGGGTCGCCGAGAGCCCGCCGTTCCAGTTGCCGGCGCCCACCGAGGGCACCTGGTAGCCGGGTTCGCCGCTCGGGTCCAGCAGCACGAGGGGGATGCCACGGGTGGCGAGCTGGTCGTGCTGGGCGTCGGTCAGGCCGCTGAACACCGCGATGACGCCGCTGGGACGGCGGCCCAGCACGCCCTCGATCCAGCTCCGGCCCGGAACATGGCGGTGCTGCAGCTCCGACAGCACCACGGCCAGGTCGTGCTCCCGCGCCACCTGCTCGACGCCCTTGATGATCTCTATCGGGTAGTCGCCCTCCAGCGCGTGGAAGACCAGCTCCACCAGGGCGGCGGGGCTCTCGCGCCGCCTCTGCCGCCGGTAGCCGTGCTCGCGGATGAGCCCCTCGACGAGGGCCCGGGTCTCCGGCGCGACTTCGGAACGGCCGTTCACCACTTTGGAGACCGTCGCCGTGGACACCCCGGCCAGCTCGGCGAGCTGGGCGAGGGTCAGAGACTGCTTGGGCGTGGAGCCGGGTGCGGGCGGCTCCTGGGTCGCGGTCATGGGCGCAGTCTAGACGCAGATTTTTCGGAAACAAGGGCGATTGTTTCGTGCGTCTTACCGGGAGGTTGTTGACGAGTTTCCAGGTAGGTGCCTAGAGTCCCCGGTTAACGATCGGCCAAATATCCGAAAGTTTTCGGCAACTAGTTCCGTACCAGCTCTTCAGCACCGACCCCCAGAAGAAGAGATCGCCGTGAAGCTCCGCATCGTAACCCCGGTCGCCCTCGCCGCGGCCCTCGCCCTGACCACGGCCGCCTGCGGCGGCGGCGGTACCTCCGCCCAGACGCCGCCCGAGGGCGGCAAGTCGTTCGACTTCTGGTCGTTCAGCGGGATCAACCAGAAAGCCTCGGTCGAGGACTACCAGACGAAGAACCCCGGCATCCAGGTGAAGCTGACCGAAGTCGGCAGTTCCGTGGAGACGGCGCAGGCGCTGACGACGGCGCTGGCCGGCGGCAAGGTGCCCGACCTGGTGCTGATCCAGGGCGACGACCTGCCCAAATTCGTCCAGCAGCCGCAGAACTTCTACGACCTGCGGCAACTCGGCGCCGACAAGATCAAGGGCGACTATCTGGACTGGGTGATGAGCCAGAGCAGTGCCAAGAGCGGCGAGATCATCGGCATCCCGACGGACGTCGGCGGCATGGCCGTCGCCTACCGGACGGACCTGTTCAAGGCCGCCGGACTGCCGACCGACCGCGAGGAGGTGGGCAAGCTCTGGCCCACCTGGGACGCCTTCATCGAGACCGGCAAGAAGTACACCGCGGCCACCAAGAAGGCGTTCGTCGACAACGCCGGCACCAGCGTGTTCTACCAGGCGGTCAACCAGGGGCCGCAGAAGTACTACGACCCGTCGGGCAACGTCGTCTACGGCACCAGCCCGCAGGTCAAGACGGCGTTCGAGTACGGCATCAAGGCCGTGCAGGCGGGCATCACCGCCAAGCAGAGCTCCTTCTCCGAGGGATGGAGCGCCGGCATGGGCAAGGACCAGTTCGCGGTGATCTCCGCGCCGTCCTGGATGCTCAACGCCATCCGCAGCAACGCCCCCGGCACCAACGGCAAGTGGGACATCGCCACCATCCCGGGAGGCGCGGGCAACTGGGGAGGCAGCTACCTGGCCATCCCCAAGGGCGCCAAGAACCCCAAGGCCGCCTGGGACTACATCACCAAGACCCAGTCCCCGCAGGGCCAGTTGACGCACTTCGTCGACTCCGGCTCGCTGCCCACCACCCCGTCGGTCTACAAGGACGCCAAGCTCACCGCCCTGAAGGACCCGTTCTTCTCCGAGGCCCCGACCGGGACGATCTACACCGACTCGCTGCTCGGGCTCAAGCCGTTCTACATCGGCCCGGACAGCTCCGCCATCGGCCAGGAGTTCCTGAACGCGATCACCAACGTCGAGCAGGGCAAGGGCGACGCTGCCAAGGCGTGGGACGCGGCGCTGGCCAACATCAAGACCGCCATCGGCAAGTAGGACGAGCGTGACGACCACCCTCAGCACCCGGCGGGCGCAAGCGGTGCCCGCCGGGGCGACCTCGGTGCGGCAGCGCATCACCGAACGCATCGCGCCGTACGCCTACATCGCGCCGTTCTTCCTGATCTTCGCGGTGTTCGGGCTGGTTCCGCTGCTCTTCACGTTCTACGTGGCGCTGTTCGACTGGAACCCCATCGGCGAGCACGTCTTCATCGGCGTGGACAACTTCACCCGCCTGTTCGCCGACACGCGGTTCTGGAACGCGGCCTGGAACACGATCAGCATCTGGCTGCTGTCCACCGTGCCGCAACTGGTGCTGGCGCTGGGCCTGGCGCACCTGCTCAACCATGCCCGGCTCCGGCTGGCGGTGTTCTTCCGGATGTCGATGCTGGTGCCCTACATCACCTCGGTGGCGGCCACCACGATCGTCTTCGCCCAGATGTTCGACCGCGACTACGGGCTGCTCAACTGGCTGCTCGGGTTCGCCGGCGTGGAGCCGATCGACTTCAAGCAGTCGGTGCTGGGCAGCCACGTGCTGATCGCCGTCATGGTGACCTGGCGCTGGTTCGGCTACACCACGCTGCTCTACCTGGCCTCCCTGCAGGCGATCCCGCGCGCGATCTACGAGGCGGCGGCCGTGGACGGGGCGGGCGGGTGGAAGCAGTTCCGTCACATCTCGATCCCGTCGCTGCGGCCGGTCATCGTGTTCACGATCGTGACCTCGACGATCGGCGGCCTGCAGATCTTCACCGAGCCGCTGCTCGTCTCCCGCAGCGCGCCGCTCACCTGCGGACCGGTCCGGCAGTGCCAGACGCTGACGCTGTTCCTGTACGAGCAGGGCTTCGGCCAGTTCCAGTTCGGCTACGGCGCGGCCATCGGCGTGGCGCTGTTCGTGCTGGTGGTCGCGCTGGCGACGGTCAACTACGTCCTGTCCACCCGCATCCGTCCGGAGCGATGATGACCAAGACGATCCGGCGCTCGGGTGAGCGCGTCCGCTGGTGGACCTACGTGCTGCTGGGGCTGGCGGTGTTCGCCTGCCTGTTCCCGCTGTACTGGATGTTCGTGGTGGCCACGACCGACACGGCGACCGCCACGCGGCTGCCGCCCGAGATCGCGCCCGGCGGCAACTTCTTCCATCTGGCCGGTCTGGTGTTCACGACGGTGCCGTTCGTCCGCTCGATCGTCAACAGCCTCATCGTGGCCGGCACGATCGCGGTCGGGCACGCCCTGTTGTGCTCGCTGGCCGGGTTCGCTTTCGCCAAGCTGCGCTTTCCCGGCCGCAACGTGCTGTTCCTGATCGTCGTGCTGACCATGACGGTGCCGACGCAGCTCGCCGTCATCCCGCAGTACATGATCATATCCTCGCTGGGCTGGGTGGACACGCTCCAGGCGCTCATCGTGCCCGGCCTGGCCAGCGCGTTCGGGATCTTCTGGATGCGCCAGCACCTGTCCACCACGATCAGCGACGAGATCCTCCAGGCCGCGCGCATCGACGGCGCCACCACCTGGCAGATCTTCTGGCGCATCGCGTTCCCGCTGGTGCGGCCGGCCGCGTTCGTGCTCGGCCTGCTCGGCTTCGTCACGGCCTGGAACGACTTCCTGTGGCCGTTCATCGTGCTGAAGTCGCCGGAGATGTACACCGCGCAGATCGCCATCAAGGCGCTGCAGAACAACTACAACATCGACCTCGGGCTCGCCATGTCGGGCTCGTTCCTGGCCACCATCCCGCTGCTGGTGCTGTTCGTCTTCGTGGGCCGGCGCATGGTGGCCGGGATCATGGACGGCGCCTTCAAGGGCTGAGCCTCTCGCAGAAAGGAACCGCTCAACGTGCCGATGTACGACAATCCGGTGATCAGCGGGTTCCACCCGGATCCGAGCGTGTGCCGGGTCGGCGAGGACTACTATCTCGTCTGCTCCAGCTTCGAGTACTTCCCCGGCGTCCCGATCTTCCACAGCCGGGACCTGGTGCACTGGCGGCAGGTGGGCAACGTCCTCGACCGGCCGTCGCAGCTCGAACTGCCCCCTGAGACGCCCGCCTCCGGCGGGATCTACGCGCCGACGATCCGGCACCACGACGGCCGGTTCTACCTGATCACGACGAACGTGGGCGGCCGGGGCAACTTCATCGTCACCGCCGACCGCCCCGAAGGACCGTGGTCGGACCCCGTCTGGATCGACCTGCCGGGCATCGACCCCCATCTGTCCTGGGACGAGGACGGCTCCTGCTGGTGCGCCTTCTCCGGTACGCAGGTGGCGCGGATCGACCCCGTGGCCGGCCGGGTGCTGGAGGGGCCGTATCACGCCTGGTCCGGTGTGGGCATGAAATATCCGGAAGGGCCGCACCTCTACCACGTGGGCGACTGGTGGTACCTGCTGATGTCCGAGGGCGGCACCGAGCGCGGCCACAGCGTCTCGATCGCCCGCGCCCGCTCGCCGCGCGGCCCGTACGAGGCGGGCCCGGCCAACCCGATCCTGTCGCACAGCGGCACCGACCGGCCGATCCAGAGCACCGGTCACGCCGACATGGTGGAGGCGGCCGACGGCACCTGGTGGATGATCCTGCTCGGCACCCGCCCGCGCGGTTACACGCCGGAGTTCCAGGTCCTCGGGCGTGAGACGTTCCTCACCCCGGTGGAATGGGTGGACGGCTGGCCGGTGGTCGGCCCCGTCCTCGAACGCCATCCGGCGCCCGCTGCCTGGCACCCCCTCCCCGAGCTCCCGCAACGCGACGATTTCGACGCCGGCACTCTGGCGCCGTACTGGGTCTCGCCGCGCAGCCGCCCGGACGGCTCCTGGTCGCTGACCGAGCGCCCCGGCCGGCTGACCCTGCACGCCACCGGCCCGACGCTGGACCGCCCGGGATGCACCTTCGTCGGACGCCGCCAGCGACACCACGACTGCCGCGTCACCGCCCGCCTGGACCCGGGATCGGCCACGGCCGGACTGTCCGTCCGCATGGACGAGGCGCACCACTATGACCTGGAGGTACACGAAGGCCGGGCCCGCCTGTTCGCCCGGATCGGCCCGCTGCGCCAGTGCGTGGCAGACCATCCGGTCCCCTCGGGGCCGCTCACCCTCGCCATCGACGTCCGTACACGCGACCTTTTGCCGCCGTCGGTGACCGCGCCCACCGCCGAGCCGGTCGGCGTCGGCGCGCGCGGCCCGGACACCCTCGCCTTCTCCGCCGACGGGGTCCTGCTGGCCGAGCTCGACGGCCGCTACCTGTCCACGGAGGTGGCGACCGGCTTCACCGGGCGGGTCATCGGCATGTACGTCACGGACGGCAGCGCGAGCTTCGACTGGTACGACTATCGATGCTGATGCTGCTCCGGCAGGTAGCTCTTCGAATGAGCCCACACCAGCACGTTGGTCAGGCCTTCCCGTGCGAAGAAGGCGAGGACCTCCTGATCTGAGTAGCGCAGACTGAAATGGGTGAGGACGAAGAGACTGTCCGGGTGCGCAACGACGAACGGCCTGAGCTCGCTCCACACCGTGTGGCCGACGCGCCGCGCTCGATCGAGCTCGGCATCGTCCAGATACGTGCACTCGGTGATGATCACCGGATAGTCGACGAGCGAGGGGTCGCGGCCGAGCGCGCTCGCGTGCGTGTCGCCGAGATAGGCGAACAACGGCCGCTGGACCTGCCGGTCGACGGCGACGCCCCGCTTGCGCTTGTCCGCGACGAGCCGGCCGAACTCGGCGGCGCCGAGCGTCGCCTTGAGCTCCTCGATCTCGGGCAGGAGGGCTCGCCGGTTCTCCGCGACGCAGTAACCGACGCTGGGCACCTTGTGCTCGGACGCAAGGACCCGGACCGTGTGGGAGCCGTGCTTGCCGAAGCGGAACTCCGCACCCGGCCGTACGCCATGCACCCGGGCCCCCGCCGCGAGAGCCGGGTCGAAGGCGGCCACCTGGTTCAGCTCGGTCGTGGCGCGCAGGTAGTCGCGCACGTACGGTAACGCCTCCTCGGGCACGTAGATGTCGACTCCGGTCGATCGCGTCGCCAGGAAGTCGAGATCCTTGGAGTGGTCCAGATGCGTGTGCGTCAGCAGCACCGTGTCGACCTGACGGCCCTCGGCCAGCCCCGCGTCGAGGGCGAGCTTCAGCTCGGGGACGTGGAAGAACGTCTTGTCGTTGGCGCGCGAATAGCCGGTGAGGGTCAGCCGGCTCCCGGGCAGCTGCCACGTCTTCCACTGCCGGAACGGATGCCCGCGCTCCAGGCGCTCGGGATGCACGATCATGGCGGGCAGAATATCGGCCGGTAGAGGGCGAGATCCGCGGCAAGGACCGCCGTGCGCCGGCATAACCGCCGAACAAGAGGCGAAATGCCGGCCATCTCCACTACGGTCGATCGGCCGTGCTCGACGGCCGGGAGCCCGGCACTCCGCCGCCGTCCCCGCCGTTCACCGGCCTCCCGGACGAGCGGATGCGACCCGACCAGGCCCTCGACACCCTCGAGAACGCCGACTGGTCCGCGTTCTCCCCGGAGCGCGACACCGTGCCGCTACGGGACGCCCTCCAGGCTCTGGAGCACGCCCACGGCGTCACCGGCGCGCATCGCCTCGCGACCACCCGGCTCCGCGCCGCGGGCGCGCTGCTACGCCACTCCGACGTGCACCACGGCCCGCTGAACGGCCACGCGCTCAGCCCGGACGGCCGCCACCTCGCGGTCGGCGGCGGGACCGGCGACGACTACGACCGGGGCGGTGTCCTGCAGCTCTTCGAGGTCGCCACCGGCCGCTGCGTCCACGCGATCGACGGCATCCTGGGGGGCATCGGCTTCCCAGACTACGCGCGCAGCCTCCAGTGGTCGGCGGACGGCACGCGCATCGCGCTGGAGTACAACACCAACGCGACCGGCGTGTAGGACCCGTTCGGCACCGCCAACGAGCCGATCGCCGACGCGTTCTTCCTCGCCTCCGGCAGGCCGTCGGGCATGGCCTTCGCTCCCGAGGGCAGGCGCGCGTTCGTCTACGGAGGCGAGTCGGACTTCCTGCGCAATGTCATCGTGGCGATGCACGAGGGCTCGGTCACCGGGCCGCCGGACGCGCACGCATAAGCCGCATGCCAATGGCGTGCGCTGGTTCGACGGCTGGACGGCGGCCCGCGCGCTCACCATCTACGGGCAGCCGGAGCTGCTCCGGTTGTGGGGCGACATCAACCAGTCCTGGGTAGAGGACGACCTGCCCGTGGCCGAACGGATCGCGGCCGAGGGCAGGCCCACCGGCCCGACCTTCGGCCAGTTGACCGACCTCGCCGCCCAGCACGCCGGGCTGGCCAAACTCCCCAAGGCGGCGAAGCGCCGCGAGACCGCCCAGGTGCTCCGGAACGCGATCGAGTGCGGCCACGTCAGCGCCGTGCTCGACCTGCTGCCCGGTATGGGCGAGCCCGACAAATACGGCATGGACGGCAACACCCGCACCTGGCTCGCGCTCAGCGCCCTGCGGACCGTCGCGATCGGCGTGGACGTCGACGTGTGGTGACGGGGTGTCTTGGACGATTCAGCCGCGGACCCGCTTTCGAAGGCCGCCTCGAGATGTTTCCCGGCCCTTTGCAAGGATAGAGCTGCGATATCGCCCCCGGTGGGACGGCGACGACTGCCGTGCTGGGCGGGGATGAGTCCGCACCCCTTATGCTCCCGTTCTGGCCTGTCGTCGGCGGGGGAGGGGTTTGGGTGCATCGAGACTCTTCCCAGGAGAGGACCGGCGGCGGGGATATCGAGGTAATTGTGGAAGTTCGTGAGGAGTCGGCGATGACCATGAACGCAACCGGCGGCGAGGCGACCTTCGCCGATCTGGGGCTCCGATCTGAGCTCCTGGATGTGCTGTCCGCTCTGGGATACGAGGAGCCCACTCCGATCCAGGCAGAGGCGATCCCCCCGTTGGTGGAGGGGCGTGATCTGCTCGGGCAGGCGGCGACGGGCACGGGGAAGACCGCGGCGTTCGCGTTGCCCGTGCTTCAGCGCATGTCCCACCCCGGTGACAACGCCGGGCCGGTGGCGCTGGTGCTTGTGCCCACGCGTGAGCTGGCCATTCAGGTCTCGGAGGCGTTCCATCGGTATGGCCGCACGCTCGGGACCCGGGTCTTGCCGATCTACGGTGGAGCGCCCATCGTCCGGCAGTTGCAGGCGCTCAAGCGCGGTGTGGACGTCGTGGTCGCGACACCGGGGCGGGCCCTCGACCACATCGGCCGGGGATCGCTCGACCTGCGGGGTCTGCGCACGGTCGTGCTGGACGAGGCGGACGAGATGCTCGACATGGGGTTCGCCGACGACATCGAGGCGATTCTCGCGGAGACCCCGGAGGATCGCCAGACCGTGCTGTTCTCGGCGACGCTGCCGCCGCGCATCGATGGGATCGCCCGCCGTCACCTGCACGACCCGGTCCGGCTGGAAATGGGGCATGCGTCCGCGGAGGGGCGCGCGGCCACGCCGTTGGTGGAGCAGAGCGCGTACCTGGTCGCCAGGGCGCACAAACCGGCAGCGCTCGGCCGCCTTCTCGACATCGAGGCGCCGACGGCTGCGATCATTTTCTGCCGCACCCGTGACGAGGTCGACCAGCTCACGGAGACCATGAACGGGCGCGGACACCGTGCCGAGGCGCTGCACGGCGGGATGGAGCAGGAGCAACGCGATCGCGTGATGTCCCGGCTGCGGGCCGGGACCGCCGACCTGCTCATCGCGACCGACGTGGCCGCGCGAGGCCTCGACGTCGAACAACTCACGCACGTCGTCAACTACAACGTCCCGTCCGCGCCCGAGGCGTACGTCCACCGCATCGGCAGGGTGGGCCGCGCCGGCCGCGAGGGGGTGGCGCTGACCCTGGTGGAGCCACGCGAGCACCGCATGCTCAAGGCGATCGAGCGGGTGACCAAGCAGCGGATCACGGTGGAGCGGCTGCCGACCGTCGCCGACCTGCAGGCGCGCCGGATGGAACTGACCCGTGCCGCGCTGGAGGAGTGCCTCCTGCAGGACGACCTGGAGCCGTTCCACGTCGTGGTCGAGTCGCTCACCGATGAGTTCGACCTCATGGAAGTGGCGCTCGCCGCCGTCAAGCTGGCGCACCAGGCCAGTGGGGCCGCGCTGGACGAGCAGGAGATTCCCGAGGTGGCCCCGCGGACCATGGACAAGCGGCGTGAGCAACGGGACGCCGGCCCGGACGGCGCGCGACACGGTCGCGCCCCGGCGGGTGGAATGGTGCGGCTGTTCTTCAGCGTGGGGCGCAGCGCGGGCATCCGGCCACAGGACCTGGTCGGCGCGATCGCCGGCGAGTCGAGCCTGAGCGGCCGCGACATCGGCGCGATCGAGATCGCCGACCGGTTCTCGCTGGTGGAGGTGCCGCAGGCTGCGGCCAACGAGGTGATCGCGGCCCTCCGGCAGGCCACGATCAAGGGCAGGAGACCGACCGTCCGCCGCGAGCGTGAGACGCGCACACGACGATGAGGCCGAGCCGCACGGGGCGCTTCCCGTCCGGCTAGGGGAGTCCCCACGCGGGCGCGCTGCCGTTGGCCGGGACGTCTCGTGGCTTTGAGGGGCTTCGGCCTTGTCTGGTGATGATCGCCGTCGCCCCTCTGCGCAGCCGGAGTTCGATCGTGTCCGTTCCCCGGTAGGGGAGGCGGTTGCCGCGTTCGTCGCGTACCTCGAACGGGCCCGTGATGCCGTGCTGGAGCCGCAGTGGCTCGCCCGCCTCGCTGCGGATCCTGATCCAGTCTGTACGCCCCTCGCCGCGCGAGGCGTCCACCAGGAACGCGCCCTGCGTGCGCAGCCGTTCGATCGAGACGTCGGCCCAGGTGGCGGAGACCGCCGGGAACACCTTGACCACGCCGCCGTGGCTCTGGAGCAGCATGTCCAGCACCGACTGGGCGGCGGCCAGCGGGCTCTCGACGGCCAGATTGCTCCCCTCCCTGTACATCGTGTTCGGGGTGATGGCGCAGTTGTCCACGATGTTGCCGTCGATGAAGAAACGCAGGTAGGACAGCGCCTCCTCCGGGTTGCCGAACAGCGTCTCCATCGAGGAGGCCGCCGCGAAGCTGTAGCCGTGCCACCGCTCGCGCATGCTCGTCCAGTGGTCGAAGCTGAGCCTGTCGAGCGACTCCCGCAGCGGGTACAGCCAGAGCAGATGCGAGTAGTGCCGGTGCGAATCCGCCAGCGGCACGTTCGCCCCGATCATCACCCCTTGCTCGTTCCGGTGGTACGGCACCAGCCGCGCGAGGATCTCCTGCCACCGGGCCTTGCGCGGGTCGTCGAGGCGTAGCCGGTCGGCGCTGTCGAGGAGGGTGCGGCAGCCCCAGCGGATGAGCGAGAGGTCGTAGGTGGCGTCGGAGGCGTTCGCGTACTCGGGGGAGCGTGTCTCGGGCAGGTGCAGCTTGCCGTCCGAGCCTTCGACGAGGAAGCGGTCGTAGTAGGTGATCGCGCCGGTGAGGATCGGGTGCAGCACCTCGCGCAGCACGCGGTCGTCCATGGTGTGGCGGTAGGCGAGCCAGACGTTGTGCATGCCCCAGGTGAGGTTGCCGGTGTGGTCGTTCGGGCTCACGCCGGGCACGCCGACGTAGCGCGGCCCCGGTCTGAGCATGCGGTCGCCCGGATGGCACAGCGCGTAGGACTTCCCATCGCGATAACCCGGATTCACGTTGAGCTCCAGATTTTCGCGATATTTCCGGAATGTCGTCGTTACCGCGTCCAGCTCCGGGTGGTTCGAGCCGTTGATCATGGGATAGGAGACCTGGACGTTGAGGTTCCACCAGATGTTGGTCCAGCTGTTGCCCACCTCGGGGAACCACGGCCCCCACTCGGTCACCACCGGCGCGCCGTCCCTGGTGGCCGAGGCCATCTTGTAGAGCTGGATCCAGTAGAAGCGCTGCAGCAGCTTGTCCGGGACCGACACCAGGCTGCGCCGGTAGAACCGCTGCCACCAGAGCCGGTGGACCTTGACCTGCGCCTCCGGGTTCCCGTCGAGCACCCGGCGCACGGTCCGTACCGCCTCCTCGGCCCCGGTCGAGTCCGGGTATCCGTAGGCGATGGTGGCCGCGAGCACCCGGCCGGTCCCGTTCCTGACCTCGCGCCAGGCCGTGGTGTAGCCGCCTCCGGCCTGCATGGACTGCTCGACGTGCCCGTCGGCGACCACCGGTTCGGGATTGCCGGTGTATTCGGGCGGGAGCCGGATCGTCCTGGTCGTATGGGAGGGCAGCGGCGTGAATCCCCACGCCACCCCCTCCTCTCCGGCGCTCGGCGTCGTGGACACCAGCAGCACACTGCGATGGTCGAGCACGAGCGCGCTGAACCGGACGCCGCCCAGGGTGGTCGTCACGGTCCCGGTCAGCTCGGCCCGCTCCAGGTCCAGCCGCCAGTCCACCGCCGTGATGGTCCCGGCGAAGGTCAGTGTCAGGTAGCCGATGGGCAGCCGTGAGTACCCGATCGCCGCCTCCCACTGCCCTCGCTGGTCCTGTACGAGGGAGTGGTTCAGCATGAAGCGCAGGACGTTGCCTTCGCCGCCCTTGTTGTAGAGGTGCACGCCGAGAAACCCGTTGCCCAGGAACGGCCCGTTCTGCCAGCCGCTGGGCAGCCGCTTCCAGATCATGGCGGCGTCACGCAGGACGTCGCCGTACGCGTCGCTCGCCTCCGGCGCGGCCTGTGCCCACGCGGTGGGGGAGGTCGCGACCACGGCGGAGGCAGCGGCACCGCCTAGGGCAAGACCTCCGAGGAATGTGCGCCGTGTGGTGGGATTTTCCGACATCTTGCCTCCGGTTGGGGGGGCTTGCGGAGGGATTCATCTGATGAATGAGAAGATCTAATCTGATGACCGCCTCTGTCAAGCCCCTTGACCGCGGTCGCGGCGACATCGGGCGAATTTAATTCTTGAAGAAGTTAATTACGGCTACAATCGGTTGCAACCCCCAGCCTTCGGGAGGCACCTGTTGAACTGGCTACTCACCGGCGCGTTGCTGGCCGGATTGCTGACAGCCCCCGTCACCCCTGCCGACACCTGGACCATCAAGGCCCCCGCGGGCGGCCCCGTCGCCACCGTCCACCTCGACACGCAGGGCCGCCCCTCCGTGGCCGTGTCGCGGGGCGGAGCGGCCGTGCTGGCTCCCAGCCCGCTCGGCGTCACCACGGAACAGGCCGACCTCACCACCGGCCTGAGCCTGACCGGTCGCTCCAGCCGCCCGGTCGTCGAGAAGTACTCCACCACGGCGGGCAAGCGCCTCGATCGCCTGTCCGTGATGAACGAGACCCGCTTCCGCTTCACCCGCGGCGAGGCCAGGCTCGACCTGGTCGTCCGGGCCGCCCGCGACGGCGTCGCCTACCGCTACGAGCTGCCCGGCGCGGGCGCCGTCCTCGGCGAGGCCTCGGCGTTCGCCGTTCCGGCCGGGGCCACCGCCTGGCTGGCCGGGCATCGCCGCGACTACGAGAACCCGTTCATCCAGTACGCCGACGTCCCCCCCGCCGAATACCAGATGCCCGCCCTGTTCGGGGTCGGCCAGAACTACCTCCTGCTGGCCGAATCGGCGCTGAACGGCTCCTACACCGGTCCCCACCTGGTGAGCGACCAGGGCACCTACAAGATCGCCCTCTGGGACGCGCGGGTGCCCTACGACCACGGCCTGACCACGCCCTGGCGGGTCATGGTCACGGGCGACCTCGCGACCGTCACCGAGTCCACCCTCGTCGACGACCTCGCGCCCGGCTCCCGGCTCGCCGACACCTCGTGGATCAAGCCGGGCAAGGTGCTGTGGAGCTGGCTGGCCGGTGGCCGCGGCGTGCAGCAGAGCCTGGCGGCTCAGAAGGAGTTCGTCGACTACGCCTCGCAGCACCGCTGGCCGTACGTGCTGGTCGACGCCGGCTGGTACGACGATCCGGTCACCGGCGAGCGGGCCTGGACGGATCGGACAGCCGACTTCACCTGGATCCCCCAGCTCGTCGAGTACGGCAGGACCCACGGAGTCGGCATCATGGTGTGGCTGCGCTTCTCCGACTTCGACACCCACGACGAGCGCGTCCAGCGCTTCGGACTGCTGCGCCAATGGGGTGTCAAGGGTGTCAAGCTGGACTTCATCGACTCCGAGGCGCAGGAGCGGCTGCAGTGGTACGACGGCACGCTGCGGGACCTGGCCGACAACCAGCTCATGGTCAACTTCCACGGCTCCACCGTGCCCAAGGGGATCAACCGGACGTGGCCCCAGGTGATGAGCATGGAAGGGGTGCACGGCGCGGAGAAGTCGTCGAACCTGACCACCAGCCACCTGGCGGCCCTGCCGTACACCAGGAACGAGATCGGCTCGATGGACTACACGCCGATGGCCTTCCAGCGGCCCAGCCGGCCCACCTCCGACGCTCACGAGCTGGCGCTGTCGGTGGTGTTCGAGTCGGGGCTTACGAACCTGGCCGGGTCGCTGGAGGCCTACCGGGCGCGGCCCGAGGCCGAGCGCTTCCTCGACCAGGTGCCCACCGTGTGGGACGAGACGCGGCTGCTGTCCGGAAGGCCGGCCGACCACACGGTGATGGCCAGACGCAGCGGCGACCGCTGGTTCATCGGCGCCGGAGTCTCCGGGGCGGCCCGCACGCTCCAGGTGCCGACGGGCTTCCTGCGGGGGCGCTGGCTCGTCGAGGTGACCAGGGACGGCGCCGACGGTCTCGTGCGCGAGGCGCACGTGGTGCACGGCGGCACACTGGCGGTTGAGGTCCCGGCCGAGGGCGGTTTCGCGGCCATCGCCTGCCGCTGGCGGCCCGGCCTTACGACCTGCGCCCGCTGAGAAACGCCGGTGTGGCGGACCGCTGGACGCGGTCCGCCGCACCTCAGCCCTTGAGGCCCGTGGTCGAGATGCCCTCGGTGATGCGACGCTGGAAGATCAGGAAGAAGCCCAGGATCGGGACCAGCGACAGCACCGCCATCGCGAGCATCGGGCCCCAGGAGGAGCCGCCGCTGGAGTCGAGGAACGCCCGGAGCGCGAGCGGCACCGTATAGGTCGACACGTCGCTCAAATAGACGAGCTGGCTGAAGAAGTCGTCCCACGTCCAGATGAAGGTGAAGATGGCGGTCGTGATCAGTGCGGGCCGCGACAACGGCAGGATGATCTGCCAGTACACCAGGACGGGTCCGCACCCGTCGATGCGGGCCGCCTCGTCCAGCTCGCGCGGCAGCGACCGGATGAACTGCACCATCAGGAAGATGAAGAACCCGTCCACGGCCAGGAACTTCGGCACGATCAGCGGCAGGAACGTGTCCACCCAGCCGAGGTACTTGAACAGCGTGTACTGCGGCACGATCAGCACGTGGATCGGCAGCATGATCGACATCATCATGATCGCGAACCAGAGCTTCCTGAACCGGAAACTCAGCCGGGCGAAGGCATAGGCCGCCATCGAGCACGACATCACGTTCCCGATCACGGCCGCCCCCGCGATGAGGAACGAGTTCGCGAAGAACCCGCTGAAGGGCACTCCCAGCGCGGTCCACCCGGTGGCGTAGTTGTCCGCGACCACGGTCTGCGGCACCAGCCCGGGATCGGTGAAGATCTCGTCATTGGGCTTGAACGAGGCGCTGATCAGCCAGAACAGCGGATAGAGCATGACGAGCGCGCCCACCACGACCAGCAGGTGGACGGCCCAGCGGCGGCTAGTCGGCATAGTGAACCCAGTACCTCGCGGAACGGAAGGCCAGCCCGGTGAAGGCCGCGGTCACCAGGAGGAGCACCCAGGCCAGCGCGGAGGCGTAGCCCATCCGGAAGTTCCCGAAGCCCTCCTGGTAGATGAACAGCGTGTAGAACAGCGTGGAGTCGGCCGGTCCGCCGGTGCCGCCGCTGATGATGAAGGCGGGGGTGAACGCCTTGAAGGAGTTCACCGTCTGCAGGACCAGGTTGAAGAAGATGATCGGGCTGAGCATGGGCAGCGTGATGCGGAAGAACGCGCGTACCCGCCCGGCGCCGTCCACCGCCGCGGCGTCGTAGAGCTCGGCGGGGATCTGCTTCAACCCGGCCAGGAAGATCAGCATGGGCGAGCCGAACTGCCAGATGTGCAGCACGATCAGCGTGTAGATCGCGTACTGGGGAGTGGAGATCCAGCTCGGCCCCACGATCCCGAAATAGCGCAGGCCGTCGTTGATCAGGCCGTCCGCCCCGAAGATCTGCCGCCAGAGGATCGCGACCGCGACACTGCCGCCCAGCAGCGACGGCAGGTAGTAGGCGGCGCGGTACACCCCGGTGCCCCGCATGGGCCGGTTCAGCAGCACCGCGACCAGCAGCGCGAACGCGCCGGTCAGCGGCACGGAGAAGACGACGTAGATCAGCGTGACCCGCACGGCGTTGACGAAGTGCGGGTCGTCGGTGAGCATCCTGGCGTAGTTGTCCAGCCCCACGAAGGACGGAGGGGTGAGCAGGTCGAAGTCGGTGAACGACAGCGCCAGCGAGGCCAGGATGGGCCCGCCGGTCAGCAGCAACACACCGGCGAACCACGGCAGCAGGAACAGGTAGGCCGAACGTCCCTCTACTTGAGCACTCGTCCGGCTTCTTCGAAGAATCGGGACACCCCCTGATCGATCGTCAGCTTGCCGAAGCCGATCTGCTGGTTGATGTTCATGAGCACCTTGTTGTGCAGCTCACCGGCGCCGAGCGGCTGCGGTGGAGGGAGCGGGCCGACCTTGTCCTTGATCGAGTCGATGTAGCCGTAGACCAGTTGCTCGGACGGCGACGCCTTGGGCCGCAGCGCGGTGCGGATCGCGGTCGCGGGCGGGATGCCGCGCTCGGAGCCGAGCCGGCCGGCCACGTCCGCGTCCGTGACCAGCGCGTTGACCAGCGCCACCGCGTCGTCCTTGGCCTTGCTCGCGGCGCTGACGGTCAAGAGCATGGAGGGCTTGTAGTACTGGCCGGGCTTGTCGCCGGTCGGGAAGGCGTGGATGCCGATCTCGTCCTTGGTGAGCGACATGTAGGCGGTGAGCTGGTTCGACCAGGCGAAGTCCATGACCGCCTTGCGGGTGGCGACCAGGCTGTTCTGCACGTCGCCCAGCGCGGTGGCCTGGACCTCCGGCGGCGTGGCCGCGCCGGCCTTGCGCAGACCGTCCCAGAAGGTGAACCACTCCTTGAGGTCGTTCTCGTCGTAGGCCAGCTTGCCGTCGGCGGTGAAGAACATCTTGCCCCGCTCCAGCAGCCAGTTCTCCAGCGCGCCGCCGTCCTGGGCGCCGTCCTCGGTGCCGAAGACGCCCTTGCCCGCCAGCTTCTTGGCCAGCTCGCCGTACTCGGGCCAGGTGAAGGTGTCGGGGATCTCCACCCCGCGTTCGGCCGCCAGGCTCTTGTTGACGATGAGAGACATGGAGTTGATGCCGAAGTTCACGGCGTACTGCTTGCCGTTGATCTTCCCCGCGTTCACCACGTCGGGCTCGAAGCCGGACAGGTCCAGGCCCTTGCCGACGTACGGGCCCAGGTCCAGCAGGCTGCCGCGCCTGGCGTATTCGCCCAGGTAGGAGTAGTCCATCTGGATCACGTCGGGGGCGTTGCCGCCCGCGGTCTGCGTGGCCAGCTTCTCCCAGTACCCGTCCCAGCCGGAGAACTGGGTCTTGATCTGGACACCGGGTTTCTTCTTCTTGAAGGCGTCGATGGCCTTCTGCGTCGCGGTATGGCGTGCCGTGCTGCCCCACCAGGCGAACTGGAGGCTGGCACCCGAGCTTCCGCCTCCGGCGCAGCCGGCCAGCGCGAGAGTCGCGGCGGCCGCGCCGACTTGGAGGAATCCTCGTCTGCTGAGAGTACTCATGCGGGGGTGTCCGTCCATGAACCGGGCAAAATACTTAACTCAGGACGTTAATTGGGACGTAACATTACGTCAACGCCTAGCGGCAAACGGTTGCAGCTTTGAGACGCTCGGATCTTTACAGGGTCTTGACCGTGATCTGGGGCGGAAATACCGTCATGGGTGCCTAACACATCCGATCTATCCACGATGAGGGGCACCCTATGAATCGGCGAGACCTGCTGAAGGCCGGGGGCATCCTGGCCGGGAGCGCGTTCGGCGGCTTGGGCGGTTCCCCTCTGCTCCGCGACGAGATCGACTGGAAGAGCTTCCTGGCCGAGGCCGACCTGGTGTGGCAGCGGATGCCGCGGACCTGGTACGAGGGTCCGTTCCTGGGCAACGGTTTCCTCGGCTCCGGCATCTACGCGCAGCAGGACGCCAACGCCGTGCGCTTCAACGTGCAGCACAGCGAGGTCCAGGACCACCGTCCCGAGTACGGCGCGCTGTTCGGCCTGGCCCGCCTGCCCATCGGCCACCTCACGCTGGAGCCCGTCGGCGCGATCACCGGCGTCGACTGGCGGCTCGACCTGTGGAACGCCGAGCTGACCGGCACCATCACCACCGCCGCCGGCAGCCTGAAGATCAGCGCGTTGATCCACAACGACCGCTCCGTGCTGGCCGTCGACGTACTCCCCAGCGACGGCGAGCGGGACTTCCACTGGACCTTCCACCCCGAGGAGGCCATCAGCCCCCGCGCCAACCCGATCTTCAACAAGCCGCCCCCGCCCGGCTACACCACCAATCCCGCTCCGGCCGTGACCCGCCACGCCGACCTGGAGCTGATCACCCAGCCGCTGGTGGCCGGCGGCGGGCGAAACAGCCGCCGACGAGGCGGTCGGATCGGTACGCTCGGCCGCGCGGCTGCCCATCGAGGCGCTGGCCGTCGACCACCGGCACTGGTGGCACCGCTACTACCGCAGGAGCTTCCTGTCGGTGCCGGACCAGCGGATGCAGAGCTTCTACTGGATCCAGCTCTACAAGGTGGCCGCCGCGGCGCGCCGGGACGCGCCGCCCATGGCGACCTCCGGGCCGTGGCTGGAACCGACGCCGTGGCCGGCGACCTGGTGGAACCTCAACGTGCAGCTCGAATACTGGCTGATCCACGGGTCGAACCACCTGGAGCTGGACGCGGTCACCAGGAGCCTGTCGCAGTACCGGCAGCGCCTCATCGACCAGGTGACGTTCCCCGAGGACTCCGCGGGCATCCCGCGCACCACGGACATGACCCTCGACAACGGTGCCGGAATCGGCAACAGCGGTTTCCCGGTGGGCATCCCCGGCCAGGACACTCCCGTCCCCGAGGTCGGCAACCTGACCTGGGCGCTGCACAACGTCTGGCTGTCCTACCGGCACACGATGGACGCCCGCATCGTACGGGACGTGCTGTTCCCGCTGCTGCGCCGGGCGATCACCTACTACCCGCGCTTCCTGGCACCGGGCGCCGACGGCAGACTGCACCTGCCCGCCACGTTCTCTCCCGAGTACGGGGTCAACGCGCCGGACACGAACTACGACCTGGCGCTGATCCGCTGGGGCTGCCGGACGCTGGTCGAGTCCGCGCGCCTGCTGGGCGTGCGGGACCCGCTGCTGCCGAAGTGGCAGGACGTGCTGGCGAACCTGGCCGGCTACCCGGTCGACGAGAACGGTTTCATGATCGGAGCGGGCGCGCCGTTCGCCAAGTCACACCGGCACTACTCCCACCTCCTGATGATCTATCCGCTGTACCTGCTCACCTGGGAGCAGCAGAACCAGCGCGAGCTGATCGAGAAGTCGCTCAAGCACTGGATCAGCTTCGAGGGCGCCCTGCAGGGCTACAGCTTCACCGGCGCGGCCTCGATCTCCGCGCAGATGCTGCGCGGCGACGACGCCCGCTTCTACCTCGACGAGCTGCTGCGCCGCTTCGTCCAGCCCAACACGATGTACAAGGAGAGCGGCCCCGTCATCGAGACGCCACTGTCGGCCGCCCAGTCCATGCACGACATGATCTGCCAGAGCTGGGACGGCGTCATCAGGGTCCTGCCCGCCGTACCGGCCGCCTGGCCCGACGTGACCGTGCACGATTTCCTGACGCAGGGCGCGTTCCTGCTCTCGGCCGCCCGTCGCGGCGGTCGCACCGATTTCGTCCGGCTGGTCTCGCTGGCGGGGGCGCCGTGCCGCGTCCGTACCGGCATCGACGGCCCGTTCACCGTACGCTCCAACGGCAGGAAGGTGTCCTGGCGGACGCTGCCCGGCGGCGATGTCGAGCTCGACCTGCGCCGCGGCGAGGAGGTGCTGATCCAGGCCCGGGGCGACGCGGTGATCCGGCCGGTGGCCGCGCCGAGCCGGCCCCGCTGGGGTCTGCCGGTCTAAGACTGTCCGAGGGGCAGGTTGACAAGGCCTCTTATCGCACTGTTAAGGGTTGACACAAATCTGGCGACCAGATCATCCTGATCCCTGGCGCGGCCAAAAGTGCAACAACTCAATCGGCAGGCGTGACAATGACGTCGGATGCACCACCCCTGGCATCTGTTCTGCACCTTTATCAAGATCAGCTGAGCGCGGCCCCAGAAAAGGTCGCCGTTTCGGCCGGTCAAGAACAACTCACCTACCGTGAGCTGGATCGCCTCGCGAACGGCATCGCCGCTGAGCTGCGCCCTTTCACGATGACCGGGCAGCGCTATGCGGCCGTGCTCGCGGGCCGCTCGATCCGGCTGGTCGCGGGCCAGCTCGGTGCCATGAAGGCGGGCGTCGCCTTCGCCCCGATCGACCCGGCCACGCCCGCGGAGCGGATCCACGCCATGCTGGCGGGAGCCGCGGCCGTCGTCACGGCGCCGGAGTGGAGATCCCTGGTCCCCGACGGCATCCCGGTGATCGACACGCCCGTCGAGGCGGACGCGTCACCCCCGCCCCACGTCGAGCCCGGCGCACTGGCCTACGTCATCCACACCTCCGGCTCGACGGGGGCTCCCAAGGGCGTGCTCGTCCCGCACCGCGCGCTGACCAACCTGATCGGCTGGTCGCACGAGGCCTTCGGGCTGGGCGGCCGGGCCGCGCTGCTCACCAGCCCCAACTTCGACGCGTCGGTCTGGGAGATCTGGCGGTACCTGACCGCGGGCACCACGATGGTCATCCCCAGCGAGCGGACCAGGCTCTCCCTGCCCGCCCTGCGCGACTGGATCGTGGAGCGGGAGCTGACCACCTGCTTCGCCCCCACCCCCATCGCCGAGGGCCTGCTCGGCCTGTCCTGGCCGGCGCGGACCGAGCTGGCGACGCTGGGCACCGGCGGCGACCGGCTCACCACCTACCCGAGACCCGAGCTGCCCTTTCGGCTGATCGACCTCTACGGCCCGGCGGAATGCGCCGTCATCGCGATCGCCGGCGAGGTGCCGGTCCACGACGGCCAGAGCCGCCCGCCCGCGCTCGGCACGCCACTGCCCGGCGTCACCGTCCACCTCCTGGACGAGGCGATGCGGCCGGTCGAGGAGGGCGAGATGTACCTCGGCGGCGTGTGCGTCGGTCTGGGCTACCTCGACCGGCCCGACCTGACGGCTGAGCGTTTCGTCCGCGACCGGGACGGGCGGCCCCTCTACCGCACGGGTGACCTGGCCAGGCGGCGGCCCGACGGGCTCATCGAGTTCCTGGGGCGGCTCGACGACCAGGTCAAGATCCGCGGCAACCGGGTGGAGCTCGGCGAGATCGAGACCGTGCTCGGCCGTCACCCGCGGGTCCGGGCCGCCACCACCGCCCTCCGCGGTCACGAACTGGTCGCCTACATCGTGGGCACGGCGACCGAGCAGGAGGTGCAGGCCCACCTTCGCAGGTTCCTGCCCGACTACATGATCCCCACCGCCTGGGTCTTCCTGGACGAGCTCCCGCTGACCGGCAACGGCAAGGTGGATCGTGCCGCGCTGCCCGACCCGGTCCGCGAGTCCCGCCCGATCACGCCGCCCGGCACCGCCACCGAACTGCTGCTCGCCGAGATCTGGCGGGACGTCCTCGATGCCGGGCCGATCGGCGCCGGCGACGACTTCCTGGCGCTGGGCGGCCAGTCGCTGCTGGCGATGCGCATCGCCGCCCGTGCCTGCGAAAGGCTGGGCAAGCCGGTCGAGCCCCGGATGCTCTTCGAACACCCCACGCTCGCCGCGCTCGCCCGTGCGATCGACGGCCTGCCGGAGGCGACGGCGGCGACCCCGGCCGAGGGCGGGCTCACGCCCGCGCAGCGCCGGCTCTGGTTCATCGACCAGGTGGCGCCCGGCGCGCAGTACAACGTGCCCATCCTGTTCGCCCTGGACGGTCCCCTCGACGCCGGGCGCCTGGAGAACGCGATCAACGAGATCGTCCGCAGGCACCCGCCCCTGCGTACCCGCTACGAAGAGCACGACGGCGAGCCGGTGCCCGTCGTCGAGCAGACGCGGCTCGTGCCGATGAAGGTCGTGGACGCCACCCCGCGTGGCGCGGACGCGCTGGCCCGGCACGCCGCTCGTGACCCCTTCGACCTGCGCGACGGTCTTGTTCTGCGGGCGCTGCTGCTCCGGCTCGCGGACGACCGGCACCGGCTGCTGGTGACCGTCCACCACATCGCCTTCGACGGCTGGTCGGCCGGGGTCTTCCTGGACGAGCTGGCGCGGCTCTACTCGGGGGAGAGCCTGCCCCCGCCGGCCGGGCCGTACCGGCGCACGCCGGATCTCGACCGCCTGCCGTACTGGAAGAAGGCCCTGGAGTCGCCGCCCGGACGACTGGGGCTGCCCGCCGACCGCCCCGGATCGACGGGGCCGCTCCGGCGCGGCGCCCGGGTCCGGGTCACACTGCCGGACGGGCTGCTCGCCGAGGTGGAGTCGCTGGGCAGGCGCGCTCAGGCGAGCCCGTTCATGGTGCTGTTCGCCGCCTTCCAGGCACTGCTGCACCGCTACAGCGGCCAGGACGACATCGTGACGGGCGTGCCGTTCTCCGGCAGGGAGGCGCCGGGCGCGGACTCCATGATCGGCTTTTTCGTGGAGACGCTGCCGATCAGGACCGGCCTGGCGGGCGACCCCTCCTTCGAGCGCCTGCTGTCACAGGTGCGGGCGACGGTCCTGGCCACGCCTGCGGACGTGTCGCTCGAGGAGATCGTACGGGAGCTCTGTCCCGACGGCCGGCCGCCCTTCGACGTGATGTTCGCGATGCAGGAGCCGCCGGACGCCAAGCGGGCCGATGGGCTGACCTTCCGGATGCTCGAGGAGGTGGAGAACGGCGGCGCCAAGGCCGACCTGGTGCTCTACGCCGAAGGGCAGGAGATGAGCCTGGAGTTCGCCACCGACCTGTTCGAGCGCGCCAGCGCGGAGCGCCTGCTGAGACACTACGTGCGCGTCCTGGAGCAGGTGGCGGCCGACCCGGCCGCGCCGATCTCCACGCTGCTCGCCCGGCGGCACGAGCCCGCCGGTCACGGTCCCGACCAGTGCCTTCACCGGCTCTTCGAACAGCAGACGGACAGAACGCCCGGCGCGGTCGCCGTCGAGTTCGACGGCGCCGCCCTCACCTACGCCGAGCTCGACCGGCGGGCCAACAGGCTGGCTCACCTGCTGCGCGAGCTGGGGGTGGGCCCCGAGGTGCCGGTCGCCCTGCACGTACGGCGCTCGCTCGACCTGCCGGTGGCGCTGCTGGGGATCCTGAAGTCCGGCGGTGCCTACGTACCGCTCGACCCCTCCTACCCCCGAGGACGCCTCACCCAGGTGCTCGGCCGGGTCGACACCCCGGTCCTGGTGACGCACCGGGCGCTGGCCGGCGGCCTGCCGCACGAGCGGCCCGTCCACGTCGACACCGACCTCGACGGCCGGCCGGAACACCGGCCGGACAGCGGCGTCACGGCCGACAACCTGGCCTACATCCTGTTCACCTCGGGCTCGACCGGCCGGCCCAAGGGCGTGGCGATGCCGCACCGCCCGGTCGCCAACCTCATGGCCTGGCACAGCGGCGCCTACCGGAGCCTGCAGTTCACCGCGCTCGGCTTCGACGTCTCCGTGCAGGAGATCTTCAGCACCTGGGCGTACGGCGGGACGCTGGTCATGGTCGGCGACGAGGTGCGGCGCGACCCGGCCGCCCTGCTCGACCACATCGCCAGGACCCGGGTGGAGCGGATCTTCCTGCCCTTCGTGGCGCTGCAGTCGCTGGCCGGCGCCGGGCTCGAGCCGCCCGCCACGCTGCGCGAGGTGATCACCGCGGGCGAGCAGCTCCAGGTCACCCCGCAGCTCGAGCGGTTCATCAAGCCGTGGATGACGCTCCACAACCAGTACGGGCCGACCGAGGGCGCGATCATCGACATCGCCCACACGCTCACCGGCCGACCGGCGGACTGGCCGCGGCTGCCGCCCATCGGCAAGCCCGTCACCGGCATCCAGACGCCGATCCTCAACCGCCTGGGCCATGAGGCGCCCGACGGCGTCCCCGGCGAACTGCACCTCGGCGGCGCCTGCCTGGCCAGGGGCTACTACGGCCAGCCCGAGCTGACGAGCGAGCGGTTCATCACCTGGCGGGACGGGCGCAGGCTCTACCGGACCGGGGATCTGGCCCGCCGCAACGAGGCGGGGGAGATCGAGTTCCTGGGCCGCGTGGACGATCAGGTCAAGATCCGTGGCTACCGGGTCGAGCCCGGCGAGATCGCCGCGGTGCTGTCCGGGCATCCCGCCGTGCGTGAGGCGTTCGTCATGGCCCGGGAAGGCGGGCTGGTGGCCTACGTGGCCGCCGACAGCGCCACCGACCTGCGCGCCTACCTGGCCGAGCGGCTGCCCGAGTACATGGTGCCGAGCACGTACGTCGCCCTGGAGTCCTTGCCGGTGAACCCTTCGGGCAAGGTCGACCGGCACGCCCTGCCGGCCCCCGGCCAGAGTGCGCGGACCGTCACGGTCCCGGCCACCCCGGTGGAGCAGGCCATCGCCGCCGTCTGGCAGGAGGTGCTGGGCGGGCCGGTCGGGCGGCACGACAACCTCTTCGAGCTGGGCGGCAACTCCCTCAACGCGACCCAGATCGCCTCCCGATTACATGAGGCGCTGGAGGTGCCGCTGCCGCTGCGGACGCTCTTCGCCCACCCGACCGTCGCCGAGCTCGGCGCGCGGCTCACGTCGCCGGACGTGGAGGCGGCCGCCGAGCTCTATCTCATGGTCGCCGCGTATTCCGACGAAGAGGCCGAGGCCCTGCTGCGGTCGATGGAAGGCGGCCAATGAGCCTGTCAGCCCAGCAGCGCCAGCTCCTGGACGCGTTACGCAAGAAGAAACAGCAGGCCGGGCGGTCCAGGCCCGAACGGCTGCCGATGTCCTTCGCCCAGCTTCGCTCCTGGTACCTGGACAAGATCGCGCCAGGCGCCGCGCACTACCTGATACCGCTCGCCTTCCGCATCGAGGGCCCGCTCGACCGCGAAGCGCTGCACCGCGCGCTGAACGCCCTGGTAGCAAGGCATGAGAGCCTGCGCACCACGTTCGCCATGGACGAGGACGGCCCGTACCAGATCGTGGCCGGCTCACTGGCGCTCGACCTGGCGGACGCCGCGGACGGCACGCCGATGGACCTGACCACCGGCCCGCTCATCCGCGCCCACCTGCTGCGCGAAGGCGCGGAGCGGCACGTCCTGCACCTCACGCTCCACCACATCGTCGCCGACGCCTGGTCGCTGGAGGTGCTGCGCCGGGAGCTGAGCGCGCTCTACAACGGCCAGGAGCTGCCGGCGCTGTCCCAGCAGTATCCCGACTACGCGATCTGGCAGCGGGAGAAGGACCACAGCCGGGATCTGGACTACTGGCGCGAGAAGCTGGCGGGGGCGCCGCCGCTCACCGAGCTGCCGACGGACCTGCCCCGGCCGGCCGTCCAGACCTACGCGGGCGCCGAGCTGCCCTTCTCCCTCGGTCTTCCGCGCGCGGAGTTCCAGGCGTACTGCCGGAGCCTGGGCGCCACGCCGTACATGGTGCTGTTCGCGGCCTACCTGGTGGTGCTCTCCCGGCGCTCCGGCCGGCCGGACCTGGTGGTGGGCACGCCCATCGCCAACCGGGACCGGATCGAGTTCGAGGGCCTGATCGGGTTCTTCACCAACACCCTGGCCATCCGCGCCGACCTGTCGGGCGAGCCGTCGTTGCCCGAGGTGGCCGAGCGGGTCAAGGAGGCGGTGCTCGACGCCCACGACCACCAGGGGATGCCCTTCGAGCGGCTGGTGGAGGAGCTCAACCCGGAGCGCCACCTGGACCGCGGCCCGGTGTTCCAGACGATGTTCGCCATGCTGCCCGCGGCCACGGCTACGTTGGAGCTGGCCGGCCTGACGGTCACCCCCGTGGAGATCCCCGAGCGCACGGCCAAGTTCGACCTGACCGTGGGCGTCCGCGAGAGCCTGGACGGGCTCGTGGAGTACAACACGGACCTGTTCCACGCCGGGACGATCCGCGGCCTGGTGGCCGACCTCCAGCAGGTGCTGGCCGCGGCGATCGGCGGGAACGAGGCGTCCGGGGAGCTGCCGCGCCACGAGATCTCCCAGCTCATCACCCGGGCCTGGCGCGAGGCACTGGGCAACGGCGCCTTCGGTCCGGGCGACAACTTCTTCGAGGTGGGCGGCCACTCGCTGCTGGTCCTGCAGGTGCACGAGCGACTGCGCAAGCGGTTCAGCCTGACGGTCACGGACCTGTTCAGGTACCCGACGATCGCCTCGCTGACGGCCTACCTCAGCTCCGACGGTCCGGCGCCGAAGCCGGTCTCGGCCACCGCGCCCGCCGGCGGCGCGCTCGCCATCGTCGGCATGGCCTGCCGCTTCCCCGGCGCCACGGGGCCCGAGGAGTTCTGGGCGGCGATCCGCGACGGCGTGGAAGCCGTCCAGGACTTCACCGACGAGGAGCTGCTCGCCGACGGCGAGGACCCCGACCGGCTGGCGGACCCCGCCTACGTCAGATCGGGGACGGTGCTGAACGGCATCGACCTGTTCGACGCCACGCTGTTCGAGTTCACCCCGCGCGAGGCCGAGATCCTCGACCCGCAGCAGCGCCTGTTCCTGGAGACCGCCTGGGAGGCGCTGGAGGACGCCGGCTGCGACCCCGCCCGCCACCCGGGGCAGATCGGCGTCTTCGCCGGCTCGGCGATGAGCGGTTACCTCATCGAGAACCTGCTGGCCGCGCCCGACGTGCTCAAGGCGGTGGGCGAGTACCAGGTCATGCTCGGCAACGACAAGGACTCCCTGCCCACCCGGACCTCCTACAAGCTCGACCTGCGCGGGCCGAGCGTCAGCGTCAACACCGCCTGCTCCACCTCGCTGGTCGCTCTCCACCTGGCCCGGCAGAGCCTGATCGCCGGCGACTGCGACCTCGCGCTGGCCGGGGCGGTGCGGGTCAACGCCTGGACCCGCCGCGGCTACCTCTACCAGAGCGGCGGCATCGGCTCGCCCGACGGCCACTGCCGTCCCTTCGACGCCGAGGCCCGGGGCACGATCGGCGCCGGCGGCGTCGGCGTCGTCGTGCTCAAGCGGCTGGCGGACGCCATCGCCGCGGGCGACACCATCCACGCCGTCGTGCGCGGCTCCGCGGTCAACAACGACGGCACCAGGAAGGTCGGCTACACCGCGCCCGCCGTGGACGGCCAGGCCGAGGTCATCACCGCGGCCCTGGCCTCGGCCGGCGTCGACCCCGGCACCATCGGCTACATCGAGGCGCACGGCACGGGCACCGCGCTCGGCGATCCCGTCGAGGTCGCGGCGCTCTCCCAGGTCTTCACCGGGGACCGGCGGATCGCGCTGGGCTCGGTCAAGTCCAACATCGGCCACGCCGACGCCGCCGCCGGGATGTCCGGGCTGATCAAGACCGTGCTGGCGCTCAAGCACCGCACACTGCCGCCCACGGTCAACTTCACGACGCCCAACCCGCGCATCGACTTCAGCCCGTTCTACGTGCCCACCGCTGGCGCGGAATGGCCGCAGGGCCCGGGACCGCGAAGGGCGGGCGTCAGCGCCTTCGGAATGGGCGGCACCAACGCCCACGTGGTACTGGAGGAAGCACCCGAACCACCCGCCGTCCCATCGGCGACCGGACAGCACCTGCTCATCTTGTCGGCCGCCAGTGGCCCGGCGCTGGCGGACATTGCCACCCGGCTCCGTGCCCACCTGCGCGCGCGTCCGGAAACGGACCTGGGCGACGTCGCCGCCACTCTCCGGCTCGGCCGCCGCCAGTTGCGGCACCGCGGCATCATGGTCGCCGAGGACGGCCGGTCGGCACTGGACGCCGAGCTCGTCACAAGCGAGTCACACCCCCGCGAGGTCGCCTTCGTCTTCCCCGGCCAGGGCGCGCAACGCCGGGGGATGGGCGCGGGCCTGTACCGGTCGGACAGCGACTTCCGCGCCGCCGTCGACGCCTGCTCCACGATCCTCACGTCGTACCTCGACCTCGACCTGCGCCAGGCCTTGTACGGCGAGGCAGGCGATCTCGACCAGACCTGGCTCACCCAGCCCACGCTCTTCGTCACGGAGTACGCGCTCGCCCGCACGCTGATCGAGCGCGGGATCCGCCCGGCGATGATGGCCGGGCACAGCATCGGCGAGTACGTCGCCGCCTGCCTGGCCGGAGTCCTCACCCTGGAGGACGCCCTGCGCCTGGTCGCCGCGCGCGGCCGCCTGGTGCAGAGCCTGCCTCCCGGTTCGATGCTGGCCGTGCCGCTGCCCGAGTCCGAGGTGGGCGACCTGCTCGGCGAGGACGTCTCCCTGGCCGCGGTCAACACCCCCGAGCTGTGCGTCCTGTCCGGCCCGGAGCCGGCCATCGCCGAGCTGGAGCGGCGGCTGGTACGCCAGGACATCGCCTGCCGCACCCTGCGCACCTCCCACGCCTTCCACTCCGCCATGCTGGATCCGGTGCTCGACGCCTTCGCCGCCGAGGTCGCCTCCGTGCGGCTGGGCACCCCAGACCTGCCGTACCTCTCCAACGTCACGGGCGGCTGGGTGTCCGGCGCCGAGACCAAGGACCCCGCCTACTGGGTACGCCATCTGCGGGAAACCGTGCGGTTCGCCGACTGCGCCCGCGCCTTGGTGGCGGCCGACGCCGCGGTGGTGGAGGTGGGGCCGGGCCGGACGCTGACCACGCTGGTGCGCCGCCAGGGCGGCCAGGCCACGGTCGCGCCGCTCGCCGAGCCGGAGAGCGGACAGGCCGCCCTGCTGGAGGGCGTCGGGCGGCTGTGGGCGAGCGGGGCCGACGTCGACTGGGCGGCGTTCGGCCCACCGGGCAGGCGGGTGCCCCTGCCCACGTATCCGTTCGAGCGGCGCCGCTACTGGATCGAGCCGCGCGCCCGGCGTTTCGAGATCGCGCCGGTGGCGGGGGCGAATCAGGAGGTCCACACGGCCGGTTCGGCTCAGGCGGTTCAGAGAGTCCACGCGACCGACGCGGTTCAAGGGGTCCGAGGGGTCCACACGACCGACGCGGTTCAGGAGCTCGACGTGGTCGCCGCCGCCTGGCGGGATGTGCTCGGCATCACGCCCACCGGCCCCCAGGACGACTTCTTCGACCTGGGCGGCGACTCCCTCGTGGCCACCCAGCTCGCCTCCCGCCTGGGCCTGCCCATCGAGGCGATCTTCGACCACCCCACGCTGGCCGGCCAGCAGGTGCTCGTCGCCTCGGCAGTCCCTCGCGAGGCGATCCCGGCCGACGTTTCGGCGGTGGCCCGCGAGATGATCCCGGTTGTCGAGGAGCCCGGTCCGGCTCCCGTCTCGTTCATCCAGCGGCGCATGTGGTTCATCGACCAGGTGCACGGCTCGGCCGCCTACGCCGTGGCCACGGCGCTGGACCTGCGGGGCGAGCTGGACGTGGCGCGGCTGCACGGCGCCCTGCGCGAGCTGGTGCGGCGGCACGAGTCGCTGCGGACCGTCTTCCACGCCCCGGACGGCGAGCCGGTGCAGGTGGTGCTGCCCGCGGGGGAGACGCCGCTGCCGGTCGAGGACTGCCACGACGCCGAGCGGGCGCTGAGCGAGGCCGCGGCCCAGCCCTTCGACCTGGCGCACGGCCCGCTGTTCCGAGCCCGGCTGCTGCGGCTCGCCCCGGACCATCACGTCCTGTCGCTCGGTTTCCACCACATCGTCGTGGACGGCTGGTCGATCACCTTGCTGCGGACCGAGCTGGCCGCGCTGTACAACGGCGAGACGCTCCCCGAGCCGCGGGTCAGGTACCGCGACTACGCCCGCCGGCAGCGGGAGCAGGCCGCCGATCTCGGTTTCTGGAAGGAACGGCTACGCGGCATCCCGCACAGCCTGGACCTGCCCACGGACCGGCCGCGCCCGCCGACGCAGACCTTCGAGGGGGCGGTCGCCACCCACCTGCTCCCCGCGGAGCTGACCGCGGGGGTGCGCAAGCTGAGCCAGGAGCGCGGCGCCACGCTCTACATGACCCTGCTGACCGCGCTCCACACGCTGCTGTACCGCTACAGCGGCCAGGAGGACATCTGCGTCGGCTCGCCGGTGGCCGGGCGCACCCGCCCCGAGCTCGAAGGCATCGCGGGCTGCTTCATCAACACCCTGGTCATGCGGGCCACGATGGACGGCGGCCGGCCGTACACGGAGCTCCTGGCGCAGGTACGCGCGCACGCCCTGGGCGCGTACGCCCATCAGGACGTGCCGTTCGAACGCCTGGTGGAGGAGCTCAACCCGCCCAGGGACCTGTCGCGCAATCCGCTCTTCCAGGTGCTGTTCAACCTGCTCAACCTGCCCAGGAGCGACCTGAACCTGGCCGGCCTGGCCGTGTCCGAACTGGCCGTGGAGACCGGCACCGCCCAGGTGGACCTGGTGCTCTACGTCGAGGAACAGGGCGCTGAGCTGCTGTGCCGGCTGGAGTACAACACCGCGCTCTACGATGCCGGCACCGCCCGGCGGCTGCTCCGGCACTACGAGAGCCTGCTCCGCGCCATCGTCGCGGCGCCCGAGACCGCGCTGTCCGACCTGGTCTTCCTCACCGGGGAGGAGCTGGCCGAGCAACTGGACGGCCAGGACGTCGAGGTGCCCGACCTGTGCGTCCACGAGCTGGTGGAAGCCCAGGTCGGCCGGACGCCCGACGCCGTGGCCGTCACCTTCGACGGCGCCTCGCTGACGTACCGGGAGCTGGACGAGCGGGCCGGGCGGGTCGCCCGGCGCCTGCGGGCGGCGGGGGTGGGGCCCGAGACGCTGGTGGGCGTCGCGATGGAGCGGTCGGCCACGATGCTGGTCACCCTGCTCGGCGTGCTGAAGGCGGGCGGCGCGTACGTGCCGCTCGACCCGATGTACCCGCAGGAGCGCCAGGACCACATCCTGGACGACTCCGGCATCGGCGTCCTGGTCACCGAGCGCGAGCTGGCCGGGCGCTACACCGGCTACCAGGGCGAACTCATCCTCGCCGACGACGAGGCCGGGCCTGAGGCGCTCGACAGGGACGAGGCCGGGCCTGAGGCGCTCGACAGGGACGAGGCCGTACCGAAGACGCGCGGCGGGCACGTCCCCGGCGGGAGCCCCGGACGGCGACCCGCGCCGGTGAACCCCTGCTACGTCCTGTACACCTCCGGCTCCACCGGGCGCCCCAAGGGCGTGCGCGTCCAGCACTCCTCGGTGGTCAACTTCCTCACCTCGATGAGCCGCGAGCCCGGCCTGACCGGTCAGGACACGCTCCTGGCCGTCACCACGTCCGCCTTCGACATCTCGGTGCTGGAGCTGTTCCTGCCGCTCACGGTCGGCGGTCGCGTGCTGATCGCGAGCCGCGAGGCGGCCTACGATCCGGTACGGCTGGCCACCCTGCTGGACGGCGCGACGGTCATGCAGGCCACTCCGGCGACCTGGCGGCTGCTGCTGTCGTCGGGATGGCAGGGCGAGCCGGGGCTGAAGGCGCTCTGCGGCGGCGAGGCGCTCCCCGCCGACCTGGCCACCGACCTGCGCGGCCGGGTGGCCGAACTGTGGAACCTGTACGGGCCGACCGAGACCACGATCTGGTCCACCCTCACCCGGGTCACCGACGGGCCGATCACGATCGGCCACCCGATCGCCAACACCCGGATCCACCTGCTCGATGCCACGATGCGGCTGGTTCCCACGGGCGTGGTCGGCGAGCTCTACATCGGCGGGGCGGGCCTGGCCCGCGACTACCTCGGCCGGCCCGAGCTGACGGCGGAGCGCTTCATCACCTGGCGGGACGGGCGCCGGTTGTACCGGACCGGTGACCTGGCCCGCCGCCGGGCCGACGGCTCGATCGAGTTCCTCGGCCGGGCCGACAAGCAGGTGAAGGTCCGCGGCTACCGGATCGAGCTGGGCGAGATCGAGTCGCTGCTGCTGGCGCACCCAGCGGTCCGCGAGGCGGCCGTGGTGGTGCGCGGCGCGGACGAGGCCAAGAGCATCGCCGCCTACCTGGTCACCGGCACCGGCACCGACGCTGACGCCGCCGCCGATTCCGGGCCCGACTGGCGCGAATACCTCCGGCTCAAGCTGCCCGACTACATGATCCCCTCGGCGTTCGTGCCGCTGGACGCGCTGCCGCTCACCCCCAACGGCAAGGTGGACCGCAAGGCGCTGCCCGAGCCGGTCGGCCAGGTGCGCGCCGAGGGCACGGCGCCGCGGACGCCGGCCGAGGTCGAGCTGGCCGAGCTCTGGACGGCGATCCTGGGCGTGCGGGGGATCGGGATCGACGACGACTTCTTCGCGCTGGGCGGCGACTCCTTCAAGGCCGTGCGTGCCGTACGGGATTCGGGGATCCAGGCGACCGTGCTGGACCTCTTCAAGAACCCGACGATCCGAGCATTCGCCGCACTCGACGGTTCATCCCGAAATTTCGGCCTCTTGCATGAACTGACGCCGCCACGCTCCGCGGCCTCGCTGACCCTGGTCTGCGTGCCGTTCGCGGGCGGCGGCGCGATCACGTACCAGCCGCTGGCCGCGGCGCTGCCCGAGCAGCTCACCATGCTCGCGCTGGAGCCGCCGGGCCACGAGACCGGCAACTCCGGCGAGCCCGTGCTGCCCTTCCACGAGCTCGTCGAGGGCTGCGTCAAGGAGATCAAGGAGAAGGTCGACGGGCCTCTCGCGCTCTACGGTCACTGCATGGGCGGCGCGCTCACCGTCCAACTGGCGCGCAGGCTGGAGGAGGAAGGCGTCAGCCTGGTGAAGGTGGTCATCGGCGGGCACTTCCCGGCGCCCCGCCTGCCGGGCAAGGCCTTCGCCTGGATCCGCGAGATCTTCCCGATGGAGCGGTGGACGTCCAAGCGGCAGGCGCTGGAGTTCCTGCGGGCCATGGGCTTCTTCACCGAAGCGCTGGACCGTCGCGAACGCGACTTCCTCATGGGCGTCTTCCTCCACGACACCCAGGAGGGCGAGGATTACTACACCGACCTCTACCAGGCGCCCATCAAGAAGCTGGCGGCGCCGCTGGTGTGCGTGGTCGGCGAGAACGACCGCGCCACCGAGCTGCACGAGGAGCGCTTCCGCGAGTGGGAGGCATTCTCCGACGCGGTGTCGCTGGAGGTCATCCCCAAGGCCGGGCACTACTTCCAGAAGCACCAGGCGCCCGAGCTGGCCGAGATCCTCGGTGGTGGCGACCGGCCGGCGGCGCCGCTGCCGCCCCGCTACCAGCAGGCCGGCCTGAAGACGTTCCTCCTGGTGGCCTTCGGCCAGCTGGTGTCGCTGATCGGCACCGGGCTGACCACGTTCGGCCTGGGGCTGTGGGTCTACCAGCAGACGCGGTCGATCTCGATGTTCGCCATCGTCTCGGTCATGGCGCTGCTGCCCGCCGTCGTCCTGGCGCCGATCGCCGGGGCGGTGGCGGATCGCTGGAACCGCCGGCTAGTCATGATCACCGCCGACTCGGCGGCGGGTTGCGCCTCCGCCTCGCTGGCCGCCCTGTTCTGGACGGGCGGGCTCCAACTCTGGCACGTCTACGTCATCGTCGCCGTCGGCGCGGTGTCGACGGCCTTCCACCAGCCCGCCTACATGGCGGCCATGGCCCAGTTGGTGCCCAAACGCTATTACGGCAAAGCCGGCGGCCTGGCCCAGCTCGGACCGGCGGCGGGGACCGTACTGGCGCCGCTGCTGGGCGGCGCGCTCGTGGCCGCCATCGGACTGCCCGGCATCATCGTGATCGACCTGACCACCTTCGCCTTCGCGGTCACCGTGACCTTGGCGGTCCGCTTCCCGGACACGCTGTTCAAGAAGCGGGAGGAGCCGTTCTGGCAGGAGGTGACCGGCGGCTGGCGCTACGTCACCCGCAGGCACGGGCTGCTGGCGATCATCCTGTTCACCTCGTTCCTGAACCTCCCCTTCGCCATGGTCGAGGTCCTGGCCACGCCGCTGCTGCTCAGCCTCACCGACACCCGGGGCCTGGGCATAGCGCTCTCGATGACCGGCATCGGACTCCTGGCCGGCAGCGTGATCATGACGGTGACCGGTGGCCTGGAGCGCCGCACCAACGGCATCCTCGGCTGCTTCATGGCACTGGGCGTCTCCTTCGCCGTCATCGGGATCGCCCCCCACCCGGCGCTGCCCGCGATCGGGTTGTTCTGCATCGGGCTGCTCACCGCGCTCCTGAACGCGCACTGGTTCGCCATCGTGCAGCAGAAGGTCGGGCTCGACCTGCAGGGCCGGGTCATCGCCACCAACCTGATGCTGAGCTGGGCCATGGTCCCGGTGGGCTTCCTGCTGGCCGGACCGCTGGTCGAGCAGGTCTTCAACCCCATCGCCGGCTCCGCGCATGGCAGAGGGATCGCCCTGCTCACCCTCGTCGCGGGCGCGGTGACCGTGCTGATCGGCCTGGTGGCCTTCCGCTACCGGCCGGTCCGCTACCTGGAGGACGAGCTGCCCGACGCGATCCCCGACGCGGTGGTCATCACCGACAAGGACCTGATCCAGCGGGAGGCCGACAAGCAGCTCGTCGCTTGATCAGCGTTCGACCTCGACGTGGTAGCGACCGCCGTCGTCGCGGTGCGCGCCGTGGATGTCGGTGGCCAGGTCGGGATAACAGCGGTCGAAATCCTCCAAGGCGTGCAGGTACGCCATCAGCGGGCCGTCGGCGGGCCCGGTCGCCTCTCCGGGCATCAGCATGGGGATCCCCGGCGGGGTGACCACGACGGTGGCGGCGGAGACGCGGCCGGGCAGGTCGGCGAGCGAGACGCGTTCCGTGCGCGAGCGGATCAGGGCCTGGTAGCTGTCGGCCGGGGTACGGACGGGTTCGGGGAGGGTGGTGAAGATCTGGTCGAGGAGCTCGCCGAGCCCGAGGGCGCGGAGCTTGTCGTGTACGTCGGTGCAGAAGCGGCGCAGCGTGGTGGCCGGCGGCCCGAAACCCGGCAGTACCTCGGCCAGGGGCAGGTCGTCGTCGTAGGCGCGCTTGAAGTCGGTGAGCGCGTCGATCAGCGTGCCCCACTTGCCCTTGGTGATCCCCATGGAGAACAGCACCAGCAGCGTGTGGTCCCCGGTCTTCTCCACGACGATGCCGCGCTGCCGCAGGTAGGTGGCGACGATCCGGGCGGGGATGCCCCAGTCGAGCGTGCCGTCGGCGGCGTCGGCGCCCGGGCAGGTGATCGTCACCTTGATGGGGTCGAGCAGGCAGTAGCCGTCGGTCAGGCCCTGGAAGCCGTGCCAGGCGGCGCCCGGCTCCAGCGTCCAGCACTCCGGATGGGTGCTCAGCAGAGCGGGGTCGGCGTCGGCGAAGGAGACGGACAGGCCGGTGCCGGGGTCCGTGACCTGCGCAGGCTGCCAGACACCGAAGTACCAGTCCGGCCGCCGGCCGTCCTCCCGGATGCGGGCGGCCAGCCGGACCATGGCCTGGCGGAACCGGACCGCCTCGATGATGGCCTCACCCGTCAGGAACGGTCCGGACGCGCCGTCCATCATCCCCGCCGCCACGTCCAGCGAGGCGATCATCGGGTAGAGCGGCGAGGTGGAGCAGTGCATCAGGTACGTCTCATTGAGCCGCTCGTAGTCCACCGGAGCGCGTCCGGCCGACCGGACGTGCAGCATCGCCGACTGCGACAGGGCCGCCAGGAGCTTGTGCGTCGACTGGGTGGCGAACACGGTGGGCCGGTCCGCCCCCGGCAGCGTCCGCTCGTCCACGGCCATGCCGTAGCGGCGGGCGTACAGCGGATTGAAGCGGGCGTAGGCGAACCACGCCTCGTCGAAGTGCACCCGGGGAACGCTCTCGCTCAGCAGCTCGGCGACCCGTACGGCGTCGTAGCAGAGCCCGTCGTAGGTGGAGTTGGTGATCACGGCGTAGGCCGGGTCGGTCTCCGCGAGCGGGTGGCCGGACAGGCGGGCGCGCAGGGTGTCGGCCCGCAGCTCGGCGGGCGGGATGGGCCCGGCCAGGCCGAGGCCGTTGCGTTCGGGCACCAGGTAGACGGGGCGCGCGCCGCTGATGGTCAGCGCGTGCTGCAGCGACTTGTGGCAGTTGCGATCCACCAGGGCGGTCTCGTCGCGGGCGATGGCGTGGTGGCCGACGATGCGGTTGGCGGTGGCGTTGCCGTTCATCACGAAGAAGGTGCGGTCGGCGCCGAAGACGCGGGCGGCGTTGCGTTCGGCGTCGCCGATCGGACCCGTGTGGTCCAGCGGCGAGCCGAGCTCGGGCACGGAGATGGACAGGTCGGTGCGCAGCAGGCGCTCGCCGTAGAAGTCGAAGAACGCCCGCCCGACCGGCGACTTCAGGAACGCGACGCCGCCGGCGTGCGCCGGGGTGTGCCAGGAGTACTGGTGGTGGTCCTGCAGCTTGCGCAGCGCGCGGAAGAACGGCGGCAGGATCCGCTCGGTGTAGGCCTCGGTCGCGTGCGCGATGCGGCCGGCGATGAAGTCAGGGGTGTCCTCAAGGGGGAACACGTAGCCCTGGATGACCTCGTACACCCACAGGGGGAGTTCCTGCTCGGCGGTCATGAGGAAGACCGGCAGGCCGTGGAAGCGCTGGGTGACCGCGCCCAGAACCTGATCGGCGCCCGGCGCGTCCCAGTCGGCCAGCATCCCGGCCAGCGAGGCGTCCGAACCGATCACCGCCAGCGCGTCCTGCGTGCGGTGCGTCCAGCGCAACTGGACGCCGAGGTCGTCCATGGCCGCGCTGACGCGGCGGATCTGCTCGGCGAGTGCCGTGTCGGCGTCGGGGCGTTCCGCGACTGCGGCGAGGACCGTTCGTTCCATGCGAGCTCCATGGCTGGGGGGACAGTTGATCCGCCCCTTACCCTGAGTCGTAGATCGTCACTCAGGGTGTTTTGGCGCGAGCTCGCCGGACGAACTCCCGGATGGTCTGAGCCAGTCTCGCCGGCTGGTCCAGGGGGATGAGCGTGTAGCTGTCCGCTATCTCGGCCAGCCGTCCTTGCGGGAGGAGTTCGGCCAGGCGCCGGCCGTGCTCGGGCGGCATCACACGGTCGCCGACGGCCCAGACCACGAGGGCGGGGCGGTCGAAACTCGGCAGGCGTTCGGCCGCGGCGAGCAGGAGGCCGGGGTCCGCCGCCGCCGCGCGCAGCGCTCGCACGGCGTCCCGGCGGATCCCGGCCTGCCGCATGACCGGCTTCACCCAGCGGGCGGTGGCGGCGTCTCCTCGCTTGGTCAGCCACCCGAACGTGATCGGCAGCCGCCGCAGCGGCCGAAGCCGCATCTGCTGCATGAACAGCCCGAACATCCGGGGCGGGAGCTTGCCGGTGAGTACGAGCGTCTTGCCGGTCAGCCCGGGCGGGAAGTTGTCGAAGGCGTCGCATGAGGCGAGCACGACCCGTCCCACGCGCGCGGCGCCGTCGCACATGAGCAACTGGACGAGCGCCCCGCCGGTGTCATTGCCGACGAGGGTGACGTCATGCAGATCGAGCCGGTCGAGGAACTCCGCGACCAGCCGCGCGATCGCGGGAAGCGACAGGTCGGCGTCGGCGCGCATCGGGTGACGATGCGCGCCGAGGGGCAGGGTCGGTGCCACGCATCGGTGGTCGGCGGACAGATCGGCGATCGGTCCGTCCCACAGTGAGGCGTCCATCATCAGCCCGTGCAGCAGCACGATCGTAGGGCCATCGCCACCGGTGTCCTCGTAGGCGATCGTCCCGGCGGACAGCTCGATCTCCTTCATGCCGACGCACTCGGTGCCGTCGCTGGTGAAGCGGACCTTCTCCCGCTCCGTGGATCCCCGCATGCCGACCTCCAGGTGGTTCACGTTCATCTTCGATGAAGTGAACCACCTGGTTCGCAAATTGTCCATGCGCGGCTATTCGGCGGCGGTCTCCTCTCGCTCCAGCGCGCGGGCCAGGGCCTCCAGCCCCGCGGCGATCCCCGCGGTGTCCCCGCTGGTCGCCCACTCCACCAGGAAGCCCCGGAGCGTCGCGAGAACCATCTCGGCGACCTCGATCTTGCGCTGTTCCGGCCAGCCCGCCGGGCAGATCGACACCAGCATGGGCAGGTACTGCCGCGAGGCCTCCCTGCCGAGCCAGCCATAGCGGTCGGGGTCGTACATCGCCAGGCCGATGGCCTGATCGAGGACCCGCAGTCCCGACTCCGCTCTCATGAGGACGGGCCACACGGTGCGCACCCAAGCCCCCAGCGTCTGGCGGCCAGGTTCCCGGGTGGTGGCGGCCAGCGCGTTGCCGATGCGTCTTTCGCGCAGCTTGATGATTGCCTGCCTGAGCAGGTCGTCGGCTCCGTCGAAGTGGTAGAGCAGCACCTTGTGCGTGGTCCCGGCCGCCCGCGCGGCGCGCCGCAGCGAGAAGTCCACGAGCCCGTTGACCGCCAGGTCGTCGGTGACGCGATCCAGGAGTTCCCGGCGCCTGGCCTCGCCGCGCGGCGACCCCGCCGACCGCCGGTAGGCCGCCTGACCCCTTGAGACGTCGCCGGCAGAAGTGTTCACAGCGTCCCCTTCGGTCGCCCGTTCTCCCACAGTGAATGCACGGGCCGACATTAACCCGCCGACCGCTTCAGCATGGACGGCCTGGCTGAGCTGCGGCGCCGTCTCGCGTGTGGGTTGGTGTCCATTGGGCAGATGGCACACCGGTAGTGCGGGTCACGGGGTCCGGGATGCTCCGCAGCCTGTTGATCACTACTCTAAGTTCCGCAGCGATGCGGGCTCCGGGAGGTGGCCGCTGTCGGGAAGGTGACATGGGTGACGGTCGGTGCTGAAACGCAGATCACGGATCTGACGATCAACGATCACGCCTGCCTGACGTTCGGTGAGCACGAGGAGCTGCTCGATCTCACCACGGCCTTCGTACGGGATGGGCTGGCCGAGGGTCAGCGCGTCGTCTGGCTGACAGAAGAGCCGACGCGCGGCCTGGCGGAGCTGGGACGGCGGGGCGTGGTCGCGCAGGAGGCCACGACGGCCGGGCGCATGACGGTCATGGCCTGCCAGGACGGACTGCTGGACGGGCAGGGGTTCACGGTGGAGCACGCCACGCGGTGGCTGCACGGTCAGATGGCACGCACGGCGCGCGAAGGCTATCCGGGACTACGCGTGGCGCTCGACATGAGCTGGGCCTTACAGCCCGTGAGCGGCATCGAGCAGTTGCCGGCCTTCGAGGAGGAGATCGCGGCCACGCTGTCGGGTGGCGGCGCGGCGGTGCTGTGCCAGTACGACCGCGAACGCTTCGACCCGATCACGCTCGCCTCGGTCTCCGGATTTCACACCCGCACGGTCGCCGCGGCCACCTATCATCACGACGCGTTGCTGCGCATCTGCCGCCAGTACGCGCCGCCGGGAATCCGGCTGGCCGGGCAGATCGATCGGTCGGCCGAAGGCGCGCTCAGGCTGGCCTTGAGCGAAACCATCCGGGTTGACGGCGACATCACCGTTAACATGGCGGAATTGTCGTTCATCGACCTGTATTGCGCTCGTATGATCATAGATGCCGCCCGTAGCCTGCCCACGCCTCGCAGAGCCGTACTGCGCTGCAGCCCTGCGACCCACACGCGATTCCTCCTGCTCGGTGCGTCCGCGATGCCCGGAATCAGCTTGGTGACCGCTCATGATGGCTAGCCGTCCGCCGTCGTCCGGCGGGCTGGACGGTCAGCGGGACATGAAGCGGCCCGTTGAGCCGGAGACCCTCTTGGAGCAGCCCTTCGACCGCGACTCGATGTACGCGCTGCGGGCGACGCTGGAGGCGCACGCGATCCGGGCCGGCCTGCCCGAGGGCCGAAGCACCGACCTGGTGCTCATCGGGCACGAGCTGGCCAGCAACGTCATCCTGCACGGCTCCGGGAGGGGATGGGTGCGCCTGCGTGTCGTGGACGACATGCTGCGCTGCGAGGTCATCGACGGCGACGCCACCTCCCCGGAGCAGGAGACTCCCGGATGGCCGTACGAGTTCGGGCACGGGCTGTGGATGGCCCGCTGCCTCAGCGACCTGCACGCCGTGAGCCGTGGCCCCGCGGGCACCGTCGTCACCGGCGGCTTCACCCTTCCCCGCTCCGTTCCCACGGCCTTCCAGCTGACCCGCCACGACCGCGGCGACCGCACCACACTGACTCTGGCGGGCAACCTCGACCAGCGGACCGCCTCCGACGTCATCGCCGCCGTCCAGGCCCTGATCTCGACGACGACCTCCCTCCGGCTCGTCCTGGACCTGAGCGGCATGACGTTCTGGGACTCCACCGGCATCACCGCGCTCGTCACCTCGCAGGCGAACGTCGCCGCCACGCCAGGCGCGACCATGACCTTGGCTGGGCTCACCACCGAGTACAAGGGGCGTCTCGACTCCATCAGCTTCATCCCGTTCACCTACGAGAACGCCGGCGACTAGCCCAGGCGACATCAGGTCGAGGTCAGATCGCTCCGGGCCAGGACGCGCAAGTGCTCCAGCACGTCGCCGGCGGTCTCGGCGAGCGGCTGGACGCAGACGTGGTCCGCGCCGGCGTCGAGGTGAGCCCGTACCCGCTCGATGATCGTCTCCGGGTCGCCCCACGCCACGATGGCGTCGACCAGCGCGTCGCTGCCGCCGTTGGTGAGGTCCTTGGCATCCCAGCCCAGATCGAGCAGGTTGTTCGTGTAGTTCGGCAGGGCGAGGTAGAGGGACATGAAACGACGGGCGGTCCGCCGCGCCCGATCCGGGTCGGTGTCGAGCACGACCGTCTGTTCCGGGGCCAGCACGGGATCGGGGCCGAGGATCGCGCGGGCGCGGGCGGTGTGCTCGGGGGTGACGAAATAGGGGTGCGCGCCCTGGGTGCGCGTCGCGGCCAGGTCCAGCATCTTGCCGCGCAGGGCGGCCAGCAGCCGTGGGGCCGGGTGCGGCAGCGGGCCGCCGTACTCCGTCGCGTCCATGGCGTCGAGGTAGGCGCGCATCGCCGACACGGGTTTGGCGTAATCGTGGCCCCTCGACGACACCAAGGGCGCGTGGCTCACGCCCAGGCCGAGCACGAAGCGGTCGTCGAACGCCTCCGCGAGGGCGTTCGCGCCGTTCGAGGCGGCGGTGGCGTCGCGGACCCAGATGTTGGCGATCCCGGTGGCGATCAGCATCCGCCGTGTCGCGCCGAGCAGGATCGCCGAATGGGCCAGCGCCTCCTTGCCCTTCGGGCTCTCTCCTATCCACAGTGTCCCGAAGCCCAGGTCCTCCAGCTCGGCGGCCGCTTCCCGCTCGAACGACGCCGGCTCGCCGCTCAGCGCGCTGTTCCAGACCCCTACTCGGCCCATGCGCCGCTTCAGCGCCGCGACATCGATCGTCATCTCGGGCATCACACCTCCACCATCCGTTGACTCGCGCATCTCACGATACGTAGCGCATCACCGGGGCTGGTTAATGCCCGATTCACGGGTTGACTTGATCCCGCGGCGCCTCAGCCGAGCGGAGGGGTGCCGTGCGTGTGGAAGGACTCGATGGTCTTCAGCCCCCAGGCCTGTCCCTTGGCGCGTTCCGCCTCCGTCCAGGTGATCAGCGGCCAGTCGGGGGCGAGCACCAGGCGGGTGAGCGGGTTGCACAGCTCGACGCGGTTGCCGCCGGGCTCGTAGACGTACAGGAAGAACGTCTGCTGGATCGCGTGCTTGTGCGGTCCGGTCTCGATGTGGACGCCGTTGTCGAGGCACAGGTCGGCGGCGCGGAGGATGTCCTCGCGGCTGTCGGTGGCGAACGCGATGTGGTGCAGGCGCCCCCGCGTGCCCGACCGGTCCTCGGTGTAGACCACGTCGTACGACTTGTTGGTGAAGGTCAGCCACTGCGCGCTGACCTTGCCGGAGTTGAGCACGATCTGCTCGGTGGGCCTGGCCCCGAGCAGCCGGTACGTGAAGTCGGCGTTGGGGGCGACCTCGGCGGCGAGGTAGTTGACATGATCGAGCCGCCGCACGCCGACACCTTGGCAGGGCTTGGCCTGCGGCTGGTTCTTCAGCCCGGGGCGCAGCTCGGGCGGCGCCTGGTACCACTCGCTCTCCCAGTAGAGGGCGATCTCGTGCCCGTCGGGGTCGCGGGTGACGTACAGGGGCCCGATCCCGGGCTCGTCCTCCACCCACGAGCCGGTCAGGCCGGCGTGCTCCAGCGCCTTGACCCGCGCGTTCAGCGCCTCCTCGCTCGACGTCCGCAGCGCCGTACGGCGGATGCCGGACGTGGCGTGGGCGATGAGCGTGAGGCTGTGGTGCTCGTAGTCGTCCCAGGTACGGAGGTGGACCGAGTCGCCCGAGCGGCCGCTCTCGGTCATGCCGAGCAGCTGGGTGAAGAACCACAGGCTGCGGTCGGGGTCGGGGGTGAGGAGCTGGACATGCCCGAGATGGGCGATGTCCCCCAGGGGCGGGGCCATGAGGAGCCTTCCTAGGAGTCGGATGGGCGCGGGTGGACCGTGCCGTCGAAGATCTTGCGGGCGGTGCGGACGACGGCCGTACGGGCCGCGTGAAGAGAACCGGACGTCCCCTCCGCGACGGTGGTCTCGACGTCGAGGAACCCCGTCGGATGCTCGACGCGCAGCCGGCTCCCGGCGCCGGGGAGCACGGCGAGGTCGCGGCCGGTGCCGCCGGGGACGAGCAGGCCGGCGGCGACGCTCGCCGCGCCCAGCACGCCGATGGAGGTGTGGCAGCGGATCGGGATGAACGTACGGGTGCAGACGGCGCCGCCATCGCGGGGCGGCGCGAGCAGGGTCAGTTTGGGCACGGTCGTGTCGCGGACGTCGCCGAGGCCCATCAGCTTCCCCGCCGCGAGGCGTATCTCGCCCAGCCGGGCGGCGAGCGCGGTGTCGCCCTCCAGTTCGGCCGGGCTCTCGTAGCCCGTGACGCCGAGGTCGGCCGCCCGGACGAGGATCACCGGCATGCCGTTGTCCACGCACGTCACCTCGACACCGGCCACGTCGTCGCGGGCGTTGCCGGTCGGCAGCAGCGGCCGCTGGTCCTCGCCGCCGGGGAACTCGATCACGATGGCGGCGGCGGTTCCCGGCACGCCGGAGATCTCCGTCGAACCGTCGTAGCTCACCACCCGGCCGGGGCTCGGGAAGGTCGCCGCGGCCAGGTCGCCGGTGTTGAGCATCCGGATCCGTACGGTGGTCTCGCCGTCGGCGGCCCGGACCAGTCCGCGTTCGACGGCGAACGGGCCCACTCCGGCGAGGAGGTTGCCGCAGTTCTGCCGGTCGGAGACCTCGGCGGTCTCGACGCCCGTCTGCAGGAAGAGGTAGTCGACGTCCGCGGCGTCGTCGCCGGAGCGGGAGACGACGGCCACCTTGCTGGTCAGCGGGTGCGCGCCGCCCAGGCCGTCGATCTGGCGCGGGTCGGGGCTGCCCATGACGCGCAGCAGCAGGTCGTCGCGTGCCGCCCGGTCGGCCGGCAGGTCCTCGGCGAGGAAATAGGCTCCCTTGGAGGTGCCTCCGCGCATCAGCATGCAGCGCAGACCGCGCTCGCCGGCGCTCACGTCACGGCCCTCTCGCGGTAGCGCTCCTCGGCCGTCCTCTCGCGGTCGCACTTCTCGGCCGTCATGTCGCCGTCCTCTCGCGGTCGTACCTCTCGGCCGTCATGTCGCAGTCCCCTCGCGGTCGTACTCCTCCGCCGTCACGTAGCGCACGCCCAGCCGCGCCAGCGTCTCGCGCAGGCCGTAGCGGTCGAGGCCGAGCTCGCCGGCGGCGAACGCCGCTCGGGCGGCCTCCTCCTTGGCCGTCCTGGCCTCGGCCGCCTTCACGGCCGTGGCGACGAGGTCGCGGGGGACGCACATCACCCCGTCGTCGTCGGCGAGCACCGCGTCGCCGGGCCTGATCACCTGCCCGCCGACCACCACGGGCACGTTGACCGAGCCCGCGGTCGCCTTGACCGTGCCCTGCGCGCAGACGGCCGCCGACCAGACGGGGAATCCCATCGCCCGCAGCTCCGCGGTGTCACGTACGCCGGCGTCGATCACCAGCCCGCGCACGCCGCGCCGCCGCAGCGCCGTGGCGAACAGCTCCCCGAACATGCCGTCGGTGGACGGCGAGGTGGTGGTGACGACCAGCACGTCCCCCTCGTGGCACTGCTCGACCGCCGCGTGGATCATGAGGTTGTCGCCGGGCCGGCACAGGACGGTGACCGCGGTGCCGCTCATGCGCACGCCCTGCTGGATGGGCCGCAGCCCGGGGCCGAGACTTCCCGCGCGGCCCAGTGCCTCGTGCACCGTGGCCACTCCGAACCCCGCCAGCGCGGCCACCTCGGCGGCGTCGGCCCTGGACGGGCCGGTGACGATCACCCCGGTCATGCCAGCACCGCCGTCACCTGGGGGTAAGGCCGCATGTACGCCTCGCCGTACGTCGTGTGGGGCAGCCCCAGATTCGGGCCGGCGTTGCGCTTGAGCTGCACTCCGCGGCGCGTGGCCAGGTCGGTGTAGTAGTCCCACATGTGCCGCTGGGCAGGCAGGCACTCCATCGCCTTGCGCTTGGTGTCGAAGACCTCGGTGATGTCGAGCAGCACCTGCGGGGTGAAGCCGCACATCTCCGGCTGGTGGGGCTCGAAGAAGAACACCGGCGGCGCGCCGAGCGGCTCACCCGAGGCCGGGTAGCCGATCGCCTGCGCCAGGACGCGGGCCTGCAGCGCCATCCGGGCAGCCGCGGGGTGGTCGCCGTTGTAGGGATCCTCCAGCGGATGCGTGAGCACCACGGTCGGCACCACCTCGCGGTAGACGCCTACGAGCTCGTCCGCGAGCTCCGGCGTCTCCCGCAGCGGGTAGTCACCGGCGTCCAGGAACCGGATGCCGGCCCCCAGGGTCGCGGCGGCCTGCTCGGCCTCGGCCCGCCGCAATTGTTTGATCTCGTCGAGGGATCTGCCTTCGCGCCAGGCCTTCGCGGACTCGCCGCGTTCGCCGAAGGACAGGCACACGATGGTCACCTTCTCGCCCCGCGCGGCGGCCAGGGCGATCGCCCCGCCCGCGCGCCAGACGAAGTCGCCGGCGTGCGCGCTGATGACCAGGGTGGACTGCGCGGGAGCTGCCGGCTTCCCGTCGTCGGTCATTGTCGTTCTCCTCGCGGTATGGGGGTTGGGCCGGCGGAGGGCGTCATTCGCGCAGGGCTTCGATGACGCTGGCCAGGTGGGCGTGCGCGGCCACCTGGGCCGCCTCCGGATCGCGGGCGCGGATCGCCTCGATCAGCGCCAGGTGCTCGTTGAGGGACTTCTGCGGCCGCCCGGGGCGCAGGGCGAGCTGGAAGCGGTGCCGGACCAGCTGGGCGTTGAGCCGCTGCAACAACTCGACCGCGACCTGCTGTCCGGAGATGTCGCGGATGTAGGCGTGCAGCTCGTGGTTGAGCGCCGAGTACGTCAGCGGCTCGCCGTCGGCGACCGCCTTGACCATCGCCTGGCCCAGGGCCGCGAGCTCGGACGACTGCTCGTCGGTGGCCTGCGCCGCCGCCTTGGCCGCGCACAGCCCCTCGAGGACCATCCGGCACTCGGTGATGGCGACCGCCTCCTCGACGGAGACGACCCGCACCCGGGCGCCCCGGTTGTGAATGCGCTCCACCAGCCCCTCGGCGGTCAGGTCGATCAGCGCCGCCCGGATGCTCCCTCGGGTCACCCCGAACCGCTCCGCGAGCTCGCCCTCGACCAGGCGCTGGGCGGGAGCCATCTCACCCTGCGTGATGGCCTCGCGCAGGCCCGTGAGCGCGTGCTGTTTCGCCTGCTCACCGCTGATCGGGCCGTCTTCGTACGGCATCGGCCGCCCTTCCTCTGTACGTGCGTGTCGAGGCTAAATCTAGGGCAACAAAAATGTCAACAATCTTGTTCGCCATATTGCCAACAGAATTCTGGCAAGTTACGGTCGGCGGCACCGGGCTGGCCCGCACCCCCACCGCCGCCACACCTGATCGCGATTCCACCCCCCCAGGAAACCTTCTGAGAGGAATCAGGATGTCCTCCACCCCACCTGCCGTCGCCTCGGGACGGCCCACCAGGCTCGTCGTCCTGGTGATCGCCTTGTGCTGGATGGTCGTGCTCTTCGACGGGCTCGACATGTTCATGTACGGGGCCGTACTGCCCAAGATGCTCGACGACCCCACCCTGGGCCTGACCGCCGCGAAGGGCGGCGAGATCGGCAGCTACGCCACCTTCGGCATGCTCGTCGGCGCGCTCGCCGCGGGCACCGTCACCGACTGGGCGGGCCGCAAGAAGGTCATCGCCGGATGCTGCGCGCTGTTCTCGATCGCGTCGGCCGTCTGCGCCGCCGCTCCGTCGCTCGGCGTGTTCGGCTTCGGCCGCCTCCTGGCCGGTCTCGGTCTCGGCGGCCTGCTGCCGATCGCGATCGCCATGGTCGTCGAGTACGCCCCGCGCGGCCGCGGCAACCTCATGATCGGCGTGCTCATGACCGCCCACCACGCGGGCGGCATCCTCGCCTCCGCGCTGAGCCTGTGGCTGGTGGCGCCCTTCGGCTGGCGCTCGCTGTACTGGGTGGGGGTCGTGCCGCTGATCATCGCGGTGCCGCTCGTCGCCCGGTTCCTCCCCGAGTCGCTGGGCTTCCTGGTGACCCGTGGCCGCCGCGACGAAGCCGAGGCGCTCGCCCGCAGGCACGGCGTCGATCTGGCCGAGTTCCCCGCCGGTCAGGACGCCTCGGCCGCCCGCGCCGACCGCTGGGCCGGCCTGCGCGGCCTGTTCCAGAACTCCCTGTGGCTGCCCACCGTGCTGTTCTGGCTCGCCTCCTTCGGCGGCCTGCTGCTGGTCTACGGCGTGAACACCTGGCTGCCGACCATGATGCGCGCCAACGGCTACGAACTCGGCTCCGCACTCGGCTTCCTGCTCGTCATCAACCTCGGCGGCATCGTGGGCATGCTCGTCGCGGGGCGGATCGCCGACCGCTTCGGTGCCACCCGCGTCTCCGCGCTGTGGTTCGCGCTCACCGCCGTCGGCACCTTCCTGCTGGGCATCCGCATGCCCCTGCCGATCACCTACGTCGTCGTCTTCCTCACCGGCGTGTGGCTGTTCAGCGCCCAGACGATGGTGTACGCGGCGGTCGCCGGACGCTTCCCCACCGAGAGCCGGGCCACCGCGCTGGGCTGGACCGCCGGCATGGGCCGCTTCGGCGCGGTCTTCGGGCCCTGGCTGGGCGGCGTCCTGCTGGCCAACCACGCTCAGAACTGGGGCTTCACCGTGTTCGCCATCACCGCGGTCTTCGGCTCGATCATGATCACGCTGAGCGGCCGCAGCGGCAGGCCGTCCGCTCCGTCCACCCCGTCCGTCCCTTCCGGGCGGCCCGGTGATGCCGTGGCCACCTGACGCGGTGGCGGGCGCGGCTTCCGGGAGCCGCGCCCGCAGTCAGCTCTGGGGTGAATCGGTCAGGGGGCGACGGGCAGTAGCCGTGACGCGGAGCCCTGAACGTGAACGATCGAGTGCCGGGCAGGCACCAGTCCCGTCCAGGTGTCGGGCTTCTCGCCGGTGCCGGGGTTGCGGGCGTACCGCAGATGCGACCCATCGGCGATGATCAGCCGGATCTCTCCACGCTCCCGATGACCAACACCGATCACCCTGACACACCAGAAGAGGCCACCGCGAGATCGTCAGAAAACACCAGTTTCCTAGACGTCCTCACGCCAGACGAGATCGAGCAGGTTGGGATCGAACGGAGCACGGCCCGTCCTACCGCTGGGAAGAACGATGATCGCGTGCAGCACTCGTCGCACGTATGCACGCTTCTGCGAAAGGTCCAGGCGGTCCGAGTCAGTGTCGGAGTACCACCGTCGCCTGATGTCCGTCACATCCGCCTGGGCGCGTTCTACGGCTACCGCGTGCGCCTGACGTTTCCTTGCCAGGCGGTCGATGTCAGCGTCTACTCGCTTCATCTCGGCGAAGAAGTCGCCGGGTTTGATGTCCCGCGCCGCGAACGCTTGACGTAGAGCGATCTTCTGCTCTTTGAACTCTTCGAGCTCCGCCTCCTCCCAAGGCCCCATTTCAGGAGCCTTCAGTGAAATCTCTTCGAGCTTAGAAATGACGGCTTCCGAGACGTGCATATCGATCATTTCACCCTTGCGAGCAAGACCGCCACATCCGCCCTCGCTCTTGGCCATGCAGGAATACGCATAGTCCCCGAGCTTCTTACGGACGCCCACCCGGAGTTTCGTCATACACATAGCGCCATCCGGGAGCGGCTTGCCGCAGCGAAGAACGCCGGTAAGAAGGTAACGGTGATCCCGGTAATCGTCGGGCAGATCACCCACTACCCCGTACCTGTTCACCCGCTTGCCCCGACGCTGCTCGAAGATGGCCCGGACCGCCCACCACTGGTCAGGAGTGACGATCGCTTCCCACTCGCCCACCACCGGCTCACCCTTGGCATCCATCACCAAGTCCCCATGCAACATGCGCCAGCCGCATGTGCGGGGATTGAGGAGGAGTTGCTTAAGTGCCGCCGTTGACCACTTATTTCCACGTGTCGTCATCAAACCCCGCTCCTGCCACTCCAGAACGATGGAGTTCAAGGAACGGCCCGCAATTACCTGCTCAACAGCCTTACGTACCGCCGCAGACGCGACAGGATTGAGAGTCTTCCTGTCCTTGTTCCAGCCGAACGCACGATAGGTGATCGCGATCTTCCCCGTCTCCGCGATGCCCCGGTGCTTGTCAATTGCCCGTCTGCGGATCTTCTTCGCTTCCGCGCGCGACAGCAACGCACCCAGGAGGCCCATCGACTCGGCTTCTTCGCTGTATAGGTACTTGGTGGTCCTATTGTCCGCAAAGACGCGGTTCGGAACGGAGGTGAAAGCGTCGATGAAGCGCTCGTAGTCGCTCGCCTTCCGGGCGAGTCGGTCATCCGCCGTCACGATAACGCCCATCACAGGGGTTCCGTCCGGCAACATGCCCGCACGAAGGGCCTTGAGCATCGCCTCGAAATCTTCCCGGACCACGCCTTCTTTGACTGCCGACCGATCGTTGTCCGTGTAAGAATGCACGATCCGCCACCCGTGACAAGCGGCGGTTTGCTGGTTCATCCGGTGCTGTTCCTGGACGGTGTGCGCGTCCTTCGCCAGGTCGAGACTCGCACGCGCGTAGGCGGCCACAGGCACTAGCTCATCGAACACTCTTTGCCTCCTGCCCGGGGAAGTATTGCCCGATGAGAAATTCTACCCTGAAAGTTCCTGACGTACATGGCATCGGGGCCGTTGTGCTGGAAGCCCTTGTCGCTGGCCGACCTGGCCCCGCCGACGTTGATCGTCATCGACTGGGATGAGGAGGTGCCCTTGAATGTGGCGGCAGTGAATGCCGTCGGCTGCCGGGGAGTCGGAGGATGACGTTCTTCAGCACCGCGCCGTTGGCGAGCTGAGGATCGGGCTCTGGCCCTCGTCCTGCCCGCCGCTGCCCAGGTCTCCGGGGTCGATGTAGGAAGGCGCCTTCCAGTCGTCAATGTGAATCTTGGGCTCGGCCTTCGGCGAGAAGGCGTCGTGGCTGGCCAGGGCATGACAAAGCCTCTTGCCAAGAGTGAAACTTTCAGGTCCGGAGGCTTCCGCGTGGCGACCTGCCGGTGGCGGGCCGTGCGTCAAGTGGCCACTGCCGAATGAATAAGCGTAAGGTTCGGCCACGTGTCACGCTCGAATGGAAGCCGGCTGGGCGAGGTAAAGCCCCAGGTCACACCGCTGCCACCCGAAGGATGGCAGCCGTGGCCTTTGTGCCAGTTCATCCTAAAAATACACAGTAGATGCGACCTGAGGTGCGATTATTGTTATGTCTATGAAATGGCTGATCAAAGCTGGAAAGAGCAGCCGCGTCGGGTTTCAAAAGACGTCATCGCACACACCGCCTTCCGGATCGCTGAGCACGCTCACGCGCACCGGATGCCTTCCGTCCACCTGATCCTGCATGGCGGGGAGCCGCTCCTCGCCGGTGCCGACCACATCGCCCATACCGTCCACGCCGTCCGGCAGGCCCTGGGGCCGGGCGTCCGTCTCGACGTCAGCCTGCAGACCAACGGGATGCGCCTCGACGAGACGTACCTGAAACTGTTCGATGATCTCGGAGTCCGCGTCGGCGTCAGCATGGACGGTGGCGCCGACGATCATGACCGGCATCGGCGGCGGCCCGATGGGAGCGGTAGCCACGCCACCATCTCCGCCGCGCTCGACCTGATCACCGAGCGCTACCCCCACCTGTACGGCGGCCTGCTCTGCACCGTCGACCTCGACAACGATCCCCTCACCACCTACGAGGCACTGCTCGAATCCGGGCCGCCCCGGATCGACTTCCTGCTGCCGCACGGCAACTGGGCCGAGCCGCCGCCCGGCCTTCCCGCCGAGGACGGCGCGACGCCGTACGCCGACTGGCTGATCCCGATCTTCGACCGGTGGTACGGCGCGGCGCGCAGGGAGACCGAGGTGCGGCTGTTCGCCGATATCCTGCACCTCCTCATTGGCGGGACGTCGTCCGGCGAGACCCTGGGACTGGGGCCGGCCCGGATGGTGGTGATCGAGGCCGACGGCGGCATCCAGCAGTCCGACACCTTGAAGTCCGCCTATCCCGGCGCGCCCGTCACCGGATTCCACGTCGCCCGCGACACCTTCGACGCGGTGCTGCGGCATCCGGCCGTCATGACCCGCCAGCTCGGCGCCGACGCCCTCGCGAAGGAATGCCGGGACTGTCCAATCCTGTCCGTCTGTGGCGGCGGCCTCTACGCGCACCGTTACGACCCGGACAACGGTTTCGGCAATCGCTCGGTCTACTGCGACGACCTGTTCCGCCTGATCGATCACATCCGCGGCGAAGTCCAACGCGACGTCGCCACCCTGCTGGAAGGGCGCCGATGAGCCTCAAGCAGCACATCATCCCGGACGAGCACTTCCAGGCGCTGGGCTCGGGCGGAGGGGGCGCGGAGGCGGCTCGCCTCCTGCTCGGCGCCCAGCACAGCAAGCACGTCCTGCTCCTGCACGGGATCGGCCGCGCGGCCCCGGAGGCGTACCGGTTGCTGAGCGCGGCCCAGGGGCATCGGCCGCGAGCGGTGGACGCCGTGCTCCGCCATCCCGCCGTCGGCGCCTGGGCCTGGCGTACCTACCACGCACTGGCGACAGGGGCCGGCGGACACTCGCCCGCCCGGCTCGCCGCCGTCGCCGCCGCGGCCGCCGTCCGTTCGGGCCTGGACTTCGAGATCGAGGTGCCCGCCGACGAAGGCGGCATCACGCTGCCGTCGCTCGGTCGTGCCGTACTCGCCGGCCCGTCGGCGAGGGTCCGGCGAGCGGGCGGCCCGGTGGAGGTGATCGGCGACGAGACGGTACGCCTCCCCGACGACCCCCATCAGGACGCCCCCGGCTGGCAGGCGCTGCGCCGCCTGGAGGCCACGGCCCAGGGCAGGACCCTCACGCTCTGCGTCGACGACCTCGACCCGTACCGGATGCCCGGCGCCCGGCTGGCCGCGGACCGGCTGTCCGAGGACGAGCTGGCCGTCTGGCGGGAGGCGCTGCGGAGCGCTTGGGAGCTGCTGCTCGGCCATCACCCGACCGTCGCCGACGAGGTGTCCGTGGCCACGAGCGTGCTGACGCCGCTGACCGACGTCCCCGGCGACCAGATCAGCGGCAGCTCCCGTGAGGCGTTCGGCTGCGTCGCGCTGTCCACGCCGCCCGACGCGACGACGCTGGCGCTGACGTTCGCGCACGAGGTCCAGCACGGGAAGCTGTCGGCGCTGCTCGACGTGATCCCCTTGCTGCGGCCGTCCGGCGACAGGCGCTACTACGCGCCGTGGCGCAACGATCCCCGCCCGCTGGGCGGCCTGTTCCAGGGTGCGTACGCCTACGTCGGGGTCAGCGGATTCTGGCGCCGGCAGCGGCACCACGAGCAGGGCGAGGCCGCGCTCGCCGCGAGCGCCGAGTTCTACCGGTGGTGGGAGGCCGCGGTGGGGGCGACCCAGGTGATCGCCGACAGCGGGTTCCTCACCCCGCCCGGCGAGCGCTTCATCGCCCGGATGGCCGCGACCCTGCGGGCCTGGCGGGAGGAGGAGGTCTCCGGCGAGGCCATCGAGAAGGCGCACCGGGACGCCGCGGCCCACCGCGCGATGTGGGCGGAACGCAACGGGATCACGCCGTCGTCTCCAGGCGGCGTGACAATTCCTGGATGAAGTCGCGGGCGTCTCCCCAGAAGACGGCCGCGCGCATGTTCAGCCGGGCGATCCGGGCCAGGTGATATTTCCTGGCGGCCTCCTCCATCCCGCCGGGGCCCGGATCGTACAGCGCCATGATGTTCCTCCTGGGGGTGGAGACACCCGACAGGAGGGACATCAGCAGGTCGAACGACGAGGACCGCGGGTTGTAGCCGATCATCAGGAACGGGTACGTCACCAGCGCCCCGACGATGTCCGGCGACCATTTGCCGTGCTCGACCCGCAGGCACCTCAGGCGGTCGCTCTCCGACAGCACCAGCGAGCCGGGCAGGTCGTACGATCCGGCCAGATGGCACACCAGGGGCCGCTCAGGGGTGGGCGCGACCACCGGCTCCGCCGCCCCGAACTCCGGCCGCCACGGCAACACCTTCATCACGGGCTCCCTGCCCGCACGCAGCAGTGACTGCGTGAGCCGGCCGTGGTAGCTGGTGGTCAGGTAGGAGGTGGCGGGCACCTTCGCGAGGAAGGCGTGCGGGTCCTCCTCGTCCTGCTGCTCCCATTCCCGGCGCAGTCCCTCCAGGATCTCCTCGGCCATGGCCGACTGGTCGGGCAGCGTCACCGCGTAGTCGAGGACGGACTCGAAGTTCCACGGGTCCGCGAACGGGTAGCCGAGCCGGCCGGCCCACTCCCAGCTCATCGCCCGCACCCTGGCGGCCTTCTCCCTGGAGATGTCGCTGCCGACGATCGGGGTGCAGTCACCCGTGGTCACCTGGTAGATCAGCCGCGCCCAGTCGTCGCCTTCCATCTCCCGCGCCATGAGCGCCCGGCGCGGCACGGCCGGCGCGGGCGCGGGCCGGGGGAGCGCACTGTCGTAAACGGCCGTGTGGCCCCCGGCTTCCGGCACGACGCCGCTGTAGCGCTCGGCGCCCTCCCCGTCGTTGATCGCCAGGAAGTACGTGACCAGCCGGGCGACGAAGCCCCGCACCTCCTCGTCCGTGGAGTCGGCCAGAGACGACGCCTCGGCGTGGCCGGCCAGCTCGGCGTATCGGGGGAAGTTCGCCCGGTCCTCCGGATCGCCGCAGTCGGATCCGGCCAGCAGCCGGTGGACGTCGCGCCGGGCCCGCTCCCGTTCCTCGCCGGTCATGCGTTCCTTGACCGTCGACTGGAGCAGGCGGTGCACCTGGACCGTGCCCTGGCCGGCCAGGCGGACGAACCCGTAGCGGGTGAGCACCCGGATCGCGTTGTCGGCCAGCACGGGATCCTGGAACACGGCGACCGAATCGCCCGACAGCGGCAGGCGGCCCTGGCGCAGCAGGCCGCGCGAGATCGACTCCGGCCGCAGGAACGCGCAGCGTCGCAGCAGGGACAGGGCCTCCGGGCAGGTCTGCCTGAGCGTCTCGAAGCCCAGGTCCCACGCCGACGCCAGGCCGCGTCCGTAGTCGACCGGCGGATGCTTGTCCAGCATCCGGCCGGGCTGCTCGCGCAGCCGCGCGACGTAGGCCCCGGGGGCCAGGCCGGAGCCCTTGATGTAGGTGACCGCCTGCACGACGCCGAGCGGCATGTCCTCCAGTTCCTCGGCCACCTGCCCGGCCTCGTCGACGGACATCCCGGGCACCCGCCGGGTGAGCAGCTCGACACTGTCCCCGCGCTCGAACGCGCCGACCTCGATGGGCACCGCGACCTCGTCCCATGCGGGTTCGCGGGAGGTGATGAGCACATGACCCGACCCGCCGCGCGGCAGGAACGCCCCCACGCTCTCCGGATGCCCCGCGTTGTCGAACACCATCATCCACGGCGCCCAGCGGGAGTCCTCCCGCAGCAGTTTCAGCGTCTCCGAGACGATCTCGGCCTCGCCGATGTCCCCGTCCAGCCGCCTGCCGAGCGAGGCCAGATCGGTCCGGATCAGGCTCGGCTGCTCGGCCCTGATCCACCAGACGGTCACGTACCTGGAGGAATGCCGGTGGATGTACTCGGAGGCGAGCTGCGTCTTGCCGTGCCCGCCGGGCCCGACCAGGCACACCGGCCAGTCCGTCTGCGCGAGCATCGCGGTGTCGAGTTCGGTGAGCAGTTTCCGGCGGCCGGAGAAGTGGCCCCTGACCGGCGGCGTGCCGCCGCCCAGGATCCGCGGCAGGGAATCGTCCCGGTCGTCCGGTGCCGGCTCGGCCGCCTGACTCATGCTCGCGGAAACGCTCCGGTGCCGCTCCAGCCAGCCGCGGACGTACGCCTCCTCATCGTCCTCCAGGCGCAGCCCGTTCTCCCGCCCGAAGGCCAGGCAGGCGCGGACGAACGCGTCGACGAGCGACCACGAGGGCGGTCGCTTGCGGTCGCCCTCCAGCAGGCTCTGCACCGTGCTGGGAGCCAGCCGCTCGGGATTCAGCCGCCGCAGTTCGCGATAGGACGGGCCGCCGGCCCGCCCGCGTAGTTCGCTGAGAGCGGCGAGGAAAGCCTGGAGGGATTCTTCGGGCATCGTCCCCCCTGTCGGATTCCGTACGAAGTCATTCAGGATTATCCGCTTTATCGGAGCGTTCCACCAAGGAGATGTACCGGGTCGTCCGGACTCTTCCTGCATTGACCAGGATCATTGCGGGACACCGCCGCCCCCGGCTTCCCTGAATACAGGACATATCGCAAGGGAGGCACAATGTGGCCCGAAACCATCCTGCTTTTCTCGGCCGCCACTTTTCTGCTGGGTGCGCTGCGTTTCCTGATCCTGTTCCTGGGGCTTCGACTTACGCTGCGCAAGGCACGCCAGAGCGATCATGCGGCCTTATATCACGACTTCGCCATGGCGATGAGAGGCGCCCATCCGGGGCCGGATCAGATGGGCGGAGGGTCGAAGTCGCAGTCCATCCGCGCGCCCTCTTCCAGGGCGAGCCGCGCGTCGGGATGATCGAGGCCCATGGCTCCGGCGTAACCGCGCTGGGCCTCGGCGTACAGCGCGTCGGCCTCCTCCTGCCGGCCGCACGCGCGGGTGTCGAGGACGAGGTTGGCCAGGCAGGCGAGCAGCAGCGGGTATTCGTCGCTGAAGATCCTGCGCAGCCTGTCGAGCGTCTCCCTGCCCAGCCGCCTCGCCTCCTCGTGGTCCTCCAGTGCGGCATGGTCGCTGGCGAGGTTGACGGCGCAGGTCAGGGCGTAGTGATGGTCACGTCCGAGCCTGCCGTCGAGGCCGGTCAGCGCCCGCTCGTCGGTGTGCATGGCCGCCTCGGCGTCGCCGCGCAGCCGCTGGAGGACCGCCAGATTGGTCGCGCAGCCGTACACATAGGGGTGAGCGTCCCCGTAGATGGCCTGGTATCTCGCCACCGCCTGCTCGGCGATGTCGTAGGCGGCGTTGATGTCGCCCGTCGCGCGCAGGGCGTTGGACAGGTTGCTGGCCGCCGCGACCGTCTCGGGATGGTGATCGCCCATGATGCGCTGCAGGCGCGAGTGCACGTCCTTGGCGAGCTCGAGCGACCCGTCGAAGTCGCCTGCCCTGCGCTTGGCGATCGACAGGTCGCGGGCCGTCTTCAGGGTCCACAGGTGCTCGGCGCCGAGTTCCTGGACGCCGTAGGCGTAGGCGTCCTCACCGAGGTCGACCGCCTCCCGCGAGTCGCCGCTCAGCCGGACGGCCCTGGCCAGGCCGTTCCAGTTGTTGAGCACGTCGGCCTCGCCGATCCGCTCCGCGCTCTCGTTCTGCTTGCGGTGCACGACGTCGTGCAGGGCCCTGGCCGCCGTGTAGTCGCTGTTGAGGCCGTAGTCGACGGCCAGGTTGTTCATGATCTGCAGGGTCGCCGGCGCCTGCTCGCCGAACACGGTCGTGTGCTGGGCCTGCAGCCTCTCGTCCAGCTCCCTGGCCGCCGACCAGTCGCCGGCGGCCCGAAGGTCGGCCGCGAACCCGCTGCTGAGCACCAGGGTCTCGGAGTCCTCCGCGCCCAGCACTTCGGTCATCTTGGCCAGCGTGGTGCTGTCGAGATCGTAGGCGGCCCGGTATTCGCCCAGCTCGCGGATGATGCCACCGAGGTGGCGCTGGGCGATCAGCACGTCGGGGTGCTCGGGCCCCGATCTCTCGGTCCAGCGCTCCACGAACCGCTCCGCGAAGATCCGCGCGGACTGGTAGTTGCCTGATCGATAGAGGTAGTAGAGGACGTCGCGCACCATGGTGCGGACCGCCGGTTCGGCGCAGTCGGCCACCTGCGAGGGCAGGATGTGCGCGATCAGCTCGTTGTAACGCTGCCAGCTGGCCGTCTCGTCGGGCACCTTCGGCGCCGCGCCGGCCAGCAGGAGGTGCACCTCATGCCGGAAGCGGCGGCGCTCGTCCTCGTCCAGCTCGTCCCGCAGCAGCGCCTGGACCAGCCGGTGCACCTGGATCGTGCGCGCCTGCGAGTCGATGGTCGCCAGCGCGAACCTGCCCAGCTCCCTGATCGCCCTGGTGAGCAGGATCGTGTCACCGAAGATGCTGCTCAACTTGGCGTCGGACGCCTGATGGCCGGCCCGGCGGAAGACGTCGCGCGGAATCGGCTCCGGGCCGAAGAAGGCGCAGCAGCGCAGCACGTCGACGGCCTCGGGCAGCTTGCTGCGCAGTTGCGCGACCGACAGCGCCCACGCGGCGGTCATGGGCATCGGGTATTCGGACGGCTTGCTCTCCGAGAGCAGCGCGCTGGTCTGCTCCTTCAGCAGCCGGAGGTAGTCGTCCACCGAGATGCCGGTCTCCACGTGCAGCGCGCCCGCCTGCTCCAGCGCCAGCGGCAGGTCCCCGAGCTGTTCCGCGAGCCGGTCGGCGTCGGTGCTGGAGAGCGACGCGCGCCTGGAGAGGAACTCCACACTCTCCTGGCGGTCGAAGACGTCCACCGCGACGGTGTCGACGATGCCCTGCCAGCGGTGGTTGCGCGAGGTGACGATCACCTGCCCCGGCCCTTGGGGGATGAGCTCGCTGATCTCCTCCGGCTGGTCGGCGTTGTCGAAGACCAGGAGCCAGCGGTCGTACGGTTCGCCGCGGCGCAGGGCGTCGAGCACCGCGTCGGCCGCGTCCTCGGCCCCGCTTCGGGTGGCGGCCTGGAGGCCGAGATGCGGCGCCAGACCGGCCAGCGAGGACTTGACCAGGACGGGCTGATCGGCGGGGATCCACCACACCACGTCGTATTCGGACCTGAAACGGTGCGCGTACTCGACGGCGAGCTGGGTCTTGCCCACTCCACCCAGGCCGTGCAGGGCGTGCGGGACGACGGCGGTCACCTCGGTGGACAGGCCCGCGTGCAAGCGTTCAAGCAGGACGGACCGGCCGGTGAAGTTGACGTTGCGGGCGGGGACCTTGCCCCAGACCTCGGGAACCCGTCCCGACGTTCGGACCAACTCTGGCTGCGAACCTGTCACGTCACGCCTCCGGCTGACGACCACATCCGCCGTCATCTTAGAGCTTTTCGCGTCGAACGAACATTTACGCCTCCCTTACGGACGGCGCCATATGGAGACCGATAGGGTTGGCGTGATTTTTGTGTCCCGAGTTCCGGAACATAGGAGCTTCAATGAGCGATGAGCTGACCGAACCGCCCGGCCTTGTCGATGTGAGTGGCTTGTCGCTCGCCGACCTCGACAAGGTGGACGAGTCAGCGCTCGCCCATGCCCTGCGGATGTTGCTTCGTGCGGGCGAAGACGCGATGGGACCGATCGCGGGGTTCAGCCAGAGCATCGACGGGCCCGCCGTGACCGGCTAAAAATAGGGACGTACCTCGTGCTCCACGCCCTCATCGTGCCAGGAGAGCAGGTCGTCCCGGATGAAGGATTCCGACTGGGCCCGGCTGATCGATCAGCTCCGTACCGGTGACTGCACGCCGTTCATCGGTGCGGGGGCCAGCGACGGCAACCTCCCGTCCAGCGGAGAGCTGAGCCGGGAGTGGGCGGCCCGTTTCGACTATCCCTTCGCTGATGATGGCGATTTAGCCAGAGTTATGCAGTATGTCCGTAGTGTCCTTGGCGACTCCGGGCTCAAGCACGAACTCGGCCGCCGCCTCACGGCGATCGGCCCGCCCGACTTCACGGCTCCGGGCGAAATCCACTCGTCCATCGCCGCCTTTCCCATCCCGGTGTTCCTGACCACCAATTACGACGACTTCCTCGTACGGGCGCTGCGCGGTGCCGGCAAGGAGCCCAGCGCGGCGATCTGCCCGTGGCACGAGGGCGTGCCGTATGACCGGAACCTGTTCGAGCGCGGCGCGGGAATACGTCCCGACGCCAACCGGCCGATGGTCTACCATCTCCACGGAAGCACGAGCCTCCCGTCGTCCATGGTGCTGACCGAAGACGACTACATCGACTTCCTGGTCCACCTGACGACCGCGCGAGCCCAGAACAACCGGCACGTGATTCCGCCGATCATTCTCGACGCCCTGGCGAACCGGCCCCTGCTCCTTCTCGGCTACACACTTCAGGAATGGACATTTCGGGTGATGTTCCATGGGCTGATCAGGCGTTACCCGGCCATCCGCCGCCGGCGTCATGTCAGTGTTCAGCTCACACCCGAGAACGAGAACGTCAAACCCGGAGCCGCCCTGCGCGCCAAGGAATATCTCGACCGGTATTTCGACGGATGGGAGGTCTCCATCTTCTGGGGCACCCCCCGCCAGTTCTGCGCGGAACTGGACGAGCGAATGGGGAACCGGTCGTGATCGCCGAGCCGCCGACCGGCGCCTTCGAGGCCGAACCGTACGTGGGCCTGCGTTCGTACACGAAGGAGGACCAGGAGCGCTTCTTCGGGCGGGACGCCAAGGCGTACGAGATCTCCGTGATGTGGCAGGCGCACCGGCTCACGATGCTGCACGGACCGTCCGGAGTGGGCAAGACGTCCGTGCTGGAGGCGGGAGTGCTGCCGGAGCTGGCGGACAAACGGGTGGACGTGCTGCCGATCGGGCGGCTCTCCCACGGCTCCGCCTTCCCGATGGCCGCGCTGCCCGAGCGCAATCCGTTCACGGTGGCGCTGCTGTCGTCGTGGGCGCCGGGCGAGTCGCTCACGCGGCTGTCGGGGCTCACCGTCCAGCAGTTCCTGCGGCGTCGCGGGCCCAGGATCGACAAGTACGGCGACCCCATCCCCATCCTGGTGGCCATCGACCAGGCCGAAGAGCTCTTCTTCGACTTCCCCTACCGCCAGGGCTTCCGCGACCCCTTCATCGCCCAGCTCGCCGAGGCCCTGGACGACAACGAGGACCTGCGCCTGCTCCTGTCGATCAGGGAGGACTACCTGGCCAGGCTCATGGCCCACGGGGAGCCGCTGCGCAGCGGCGGGCCGTCGGCGTCGGTGGTGCTGACCCCGTTCCAGGAGGAGGAGGCGCTGGCCGCGATCAAGGAACCACTCGCCGGAACAGAGCGCTCCTACGCGCCCCAAGCCGCCGAGACCCTGGTCAAGGAGCTGCGCACGGTGCGGCTGCACGGCACCGGCGCCCCAGCCTCCTACACCGTGGACACCGTCGAGCCGGTTCAGCTGCAGATCGTCTGCTCCGCGCTGTGGAACTCGTGCCCGCCCGACCTGACGGTCATCACGCCGGAGTACGTGGAACGGCACGCGGACGTCGACCGCTCCCTGGGCGACTTCCTCGACCAGGCCCTGGCGGAGATCGCGCACGACCACGAGATCCCCCTCGACCGGCTCAGCGCCTGGCTGCGGGAGACCTTCGTCACCACGCTCGGCACCCGCGGCACCGCCTACGAGGGCGAGACCCAGACCGCCGGCATGCCGAACAGCGTGGTCAAGGCGCTGATCGACCGGCACGTCCTCAAGGCGGAGATGCGTTCGGGCTCGCGCTGGTGCGAACTCCAGCACGACCGGCTGCTCCAGCCGGTGCTGTACGCGCTCGGCGGCGCGCGCCCCCAGCCCGGCTCCGGCCAGGCGCCCGTGAGCGCCGCCGAGCACCTGCGCGTGGCCGAGCAGGTGCTGGCGGACGGCGACCTCACGCTGGCCGAGACACACGGCGAGAAGGCCAGGCGGTCCTGCGGTGAGGACGAGCTGCGCACGCGCGCGGAGATCGAGTCCTTTCTCGGCAATCTCGCGCACGCGCGCGGCGACTGGCCGACCGCCGAGCGGTGCTACAAGCAGGCCAGCCAGGTGTACGAGCGGCTGCGGGACACCCCGGCCGTGGGCCGCTCGCTGGCCGCGGCCGGCCGGGTGATCCTGCATCAGGGCCGCCCGGACGAGGCCATGAACGAGTTGCGATCCGCCGTGGGCCGGGTGCCGAGCGACCTCACCGTCCAGGTCGAGCTGGCCATAACGGTGTGGCACACGGGCAACCCGCAGGCGGCGCTGCCCATCCTGCACGGCGTGCTGTCGGTGGACGGCGACACCCCCATCGCGCTGCGGGCACGCGGCGAGATCCTGGCCGACCTGGGCAAGCCCGTACAGGCGTTACGCGACCTCGACCGGGTACGCGAGCCCGCCGAACCGGCCACCATCGCCGCCCGCGCCCTGGCACTGGCCGAGCTGGACCGCGTCGAGGAGGCGTCCGTCGAGGTGGAGGCGGCCCTGGTCGGCGGGCGTGATCACGGCCTGGTGGCGTACCTGTGCGCGCGGGCCCTGTCCCGGATGGGCGACCGCGCCCGCGCCGCCCAGATCGCCCGCGACGCGACCCGGCCGCCACTCACCTCCTACCAGCGCAGGGTCCTGGCGGACCTGCTCTGACGCTCTGGGATTCTCAGCCGGCCTCCGCGGGGCGGCTGTGCTCCCAAGCGGTGGTGAACAGCAGCAATGCGTAGTCGTACAGGACCCCGGGCCGGTGCGCGACGATGCAGGGGGAGTTTCGGCCGTGTTCGCCCTGTCGGTACATGGTGAGATAGGCGACGTTGTCGGTGATGACGAGACGGTGCAGGTTCGGCAGATCGTAAAAGCGGAGCGAGACCGGCTGATGATGCCGCGTGATCTCGCTCACGTAGGTGGCGTTTATCCGCACCTGCTCGGCGAGCAGGCCGGGGGAGAAGCCCGGATCGACGCGGCGCAGGTCCGATTCTCGCCTGGAGAGCCAGGAATCGTAGCCGGTCGTGGTGTCGGGCAGGAGCACCTGTACGGATTCCAGACGCTTGCCCGCCGCGTCCCAGACCGTGGCGAAACTGTCACGCGTCAGTTCGTTTCCACGTCCGGCGAGAACGCGCACCCACCGCGCACGGGCCAGCTCAGCCGACAGTTCCTGGGCGGCGAGCTGTTGTCGCGGTAGGACATGGAGCACTCCCAGCCCGGTCAGCCGGGACAGGACAAGGGCCGGCCATCGGCGGGAGCGTAGCGAGAAGGCCCAACCGCCGACAACGGTGAGCGCGGTCGCGAGCAAGGAGCTCACCACGCCGAGCATGAACTCACTCATGCTTGTCTCCATGGTCGCCGCCCACCTATTAAGGTCTAACTGACCATAAGTGGTGCGGCCGTCTGGGTCAAGGCGGGATCAGGGCGGTGCGGCTCGCTGGGCCGCCGCAGAGGTCAAGGTGACCATAGGTATTCTGTGGGTGTGGTGAATCGGGCATCCAAGCATGACGGGACGGCGTCGGCGGCGGTGACCGTGGACTTGGTGATCTTCACGGTGCGCGAGGCCGGCCTGCGTGTCCTGCTGATCGAGCGGGGAAAGCCGCCCTTCGAAGGCGGACTCGCTCTGCCGGGAGGCTATGTCCGGGTCGGCGAGGACCTCGATCAGGCCGCTCTGCGCGAACTGGCCGAGGAGACGGGTGTCGATGGCCGCCGCCTGTACCTTGAGCAGTTGCGCACGTTCGGGGCGCCGGAGCGCGATCCGCGTGGCCGGACCTTCACTGTCGCCTACCTCGCGCTGGGCCCTGACCTGCCCACGCCGGTCGCCGGCACCGACGCCGCGACCGCTCACTGGGTGCCCGTCGAGACAGCCCTGTCGGCCGAGCTCGCCTTCGACCACCTGGCGATTCTCAAGGAGGGGCTCGATCGGGCCAGGGCCAAACTCGAGTACACGACGGTGGCGGCGGCGTTCTGCCGCGAACCGTTCACCATCGCCGACCTGCGCCACATCTACGAGGTCATCTGGGGATTCCCGCTGGATCCCAGCAATTTCCGCCGCAAGGTGACCAAGGCGGCGGACTTCGTGGAGCCTACCGGCGAGTCGCGGACGCCGGAGATCGGCCGTCCCGCCGCGCTGTATCGCCGGGGGCCGGCCGCGCTGCTGTTCCCGCCCATGCCGCGGTCGAGCGATGAGGGTCGTGAGGCCCACCCGTCGACGGTCACCGCCTGACGGGCGGCTCTTGGCTCAGGTCGCGGCACTCGCTGAAGACGCCGGATCCGCGCTTGCCCGGGAGGGCTCGGCGACACGGTCCGGACGCGACCGCCGCGCCTCGTCCGTGGATGAGGCAAGGTGGATTCCGTGTCTCCTGAGCGTTCGCCGGAGACTCGCCCGCCGGGGGAGGCGAGCTCGGATCGGCTGCGAATATCGTTCCGTGCCGCGCGAGAGGCGGCCGCGGTGCTGCGCCGCGCCGAGCACGGTCGCGCGGTGGCCGGCACGATCCGGCCGAGAGGAATTCTCGGCCTGATCCGGGAGCGCGCGCCACTGCCGATCATCTTGTACGTGGCGGCGCGGGACGGGCGACTCGTCTGGCGGGGCACCGACGCCTTCGCGGTGCTGGAGCCGCCGCGCGCCGCGCGGCTCACCGGCCGGCCGGGCAGGCTGCTGCGCCTCGTCGACAGGCACTGGGATTTCGTGCTGTTCTTCGCTCCGCCGGCCGTGCTCATGGGATTGTCGCTGGCGGCGATTCCACTGGCCATGCTGTGGCAGCGGTCCCCCCTGCTGCTGGGGGGTGCGCTGCTGCTTTGCCTGCTGGCCCTGCTGTACGTCGCCCTGTTCATGGTCGCGATGGTCGGTACCGGGATCGTCAGGGGGGTCCTGGGCCTGCGGGTCCGCGGTCGCCGGGATCGGGGGACGGCCGAGGAGATGAGGTTCCTGCACTGGTCGATGCCGCTGTGCCACTGCGCCGACCCCGCCGCCGCGCCCGCGTTCCTGAGCCAGGTCACCGAGCGGCTGCGCGGGCTGGTGCGCGCCCAGGTGGCGCGGGCGGTCGAGGACCTGGACGCGCGTACGCGGACCGTCGAGGTCAATGAACCGCTGCTCTGCCTCCTCGATGGCGCGACGAGCAGCGCGATGCGCGAGGCCATCACGACGGCGACCGACGGGGCCGGCGTCGGCGGGGTGACGTTCCTGGCGACGGGGTCGCGATCGGACGTGCGTACCGCGAAGGTCGTCGGCCTCGGCCCGGGACTGGCTCTGTACGCCTTCGCAGTCGCGATCATCGTGGCGGTCTCGGCGCGCGTGCTGGCGAACCTGGAGCGGGCGGCGTGCGCCGGGGACTGCGCGGGCCGGCCCGCTACTTACGGCACGGCGCTGCGCTGGCTCGCCTGGCGCCTGATCGGCGGCGACCCGGCCGACCTCGTGCCCGCCACCACCGAGGCTTGGGTGCTCGGGTGGATCAGCACGGGCATGGGAGGCATGGCCGTGCTGCTGTTCCTGGTCATGGTATGGCGAGCGCCCGAGGTGCGCAGGGCGCGACTTGACAGCTTCTGGAAGGGGATGGAGCCGGTGCTCGGAACATCAACCGTCTTGATCATGGTCGCCACGCCCGAGGAGCGGCAGGCCGTGATCGAGGCCGTCACCGGGGTCACGGGGACGGACCCGCAACGTCGCCATCTGAACATGCACACCGCGTTCGAGCTGGGCGTGGTGAGCCGGGCCCGGGTGCTGCTCGCGCAGACCCGGCCGGGGTCCACCGACCCCGGCGGCGCCACCTTGACCGCCCAATCGCTGATCGATCAGCTCAACCCCGACTACCTGCTGCTCACCGGAATCTGCTTCGGCCTGCGTGAGGGAAAGCAGCAGCTCGGGGACATCCTCGTGGGCAACCAGCTGCGGATCATGGATCACAAGAAGATCGTCGAACCTACGCCGGGGAAGCCGGTCGAGATCTCGCGGGGCGACCGGGTCACGCCGTCGGTGACGCTCTTCGACCGATGCCAGAACGCGCGGCTGACACAAACCGGCCCCAAGGTTCACTTCGGTCCGCTCCTGTCCGGGAACGTGCTGATGAACTCGCCGACGATGCGCGAACGCATGATCGAGGCGGAGCCCGACGCGATCGGCGGCGAGATGGAGGGACTCGGGGTCTACGCGGCGGCGGCCAAGGGGAAGGTCGACTGGATCGTGGTCAAGGCCATCTGCGACTGGGGGATGGCCAAGGACGATGAGTGGCATGAGCAGGCAGCGCGCAACGCGGCCGAGTTCATCCTCGACGTGCTGCGCAACGGCGGGCTGGACCGGCCCCCCAAACAATCATGAAGTCCTCGGCCTTTAGGTCACCTTGACTCAAAGCGGGCAAAGGGGATATGGTCTGGATGACCTTAAGATGGCGCTTTGATCGTCGGGCGCCGGGCGCGTGGCTCTCTTCGTGATATATGCGATATCGCATGAATATCCAGATTTGCATATATGTCTTGCCGATAAATGCCGCTCCCGGCGGCAAGCGGCGTCATATCCTGATTCCTCGCTGCCTATCGTGGGGGAGGCCGATCATGTTCGCACATCGTCCCCGGCTCCCGGGGAATTCCCCGAGGCGGCTGCCCGGCAGGATAAGTGGGGACTTGCCGGGCAGCTCGGGGAGATTATCTGGAATTGCCGTAATTGGTGTTCTTTTCTTGGCGGTTGCCGCGGCAGGTGTGATCTGGTACCTGAACGGGGGCGGCCACCGTGACTCGCTGGGGGACGCCACCCTGGCCGGGGCGCGGCAGACGAAGGGGGTCGTCTGCCTGGACGTGGCCGGTGACTTCTCCGGTTCGATGAACGACAGCGTGGACACCAGGAACGAGGCGCTGGCTCTGCTCAAGCCCTTCATGGCCCGTGAGATGCGGCCGGACGACCTGCTGACGACGGTCAAGTTCGCCCGGACGGCCTCGTTGACGCTCGCTCCGACTCGGGCGACAGGCCTCATGCGGGCCGCCGAATCGTCCGGGGGTGGCGTGGAGTTGGGCCAGGACACGTACTTCATCCCCGCGATCAAGGCTCTCGACCGTGGCCATGACAAGGACGGCGGGAGTTGCGCCAGGCGGGTCCTCGTCGCGATCACCGACGGCGAGTTCGCGGACGACGTGAAGCAGCTCGTGCCCCTCATCCGCCACTTCGACCGGGTCTATCTGGCCGTGCCCGACCAGGAGTCCGGCTATCGGCCGACGCTCTTCGCCGCCGACGCCCGGCTGGCCGCGGTCGTCACCGACGGCTTCGACGACGCCGAGGCCCTGAGTCTGTTGTACGGCAAGGTGCTCGCCGCGGCCACCGGTCAGCAACTCACGCGTCGTTAGCCCGAAATCCTGAATAAGAACAAGCCGGATCCAGGTGCCGCCGGCGACTTCATCCTGTTTAGCGCATGGGTCTGCTTCGGCCGTCCTCATATCGCCAGAAGTATCGATACACTCTGGATCGCGAATTTCAAAGTTCCCTCTAGTAAACGGAAACTCCTTATGACCATTCCTCCCTCCGACCCCGAAGCTCCGCCGGAATCTCCTGAAATACGCACTATGTCGGATATGAGCCCTGGTACGGCCGCAATCGACCGGTTGACCGAGGAAATCAGGGCGAAGTTCAAGCATGATCACGACCGTGCCGTTCACCGGGAGGAGATCATCGACCGGCTCTTCGCGGACAACCAGGCTCTCCGCCACGGCCTGCTCCAGGAGGCGCTGACGCCGGTCCGGGCCGGCCTCTACCGCCTGTACGACCTGACCGATCGAGAGGCCGCCAGGCTCCGCGGCACGCCGGGGGACGGCCACTTCGGCTCCCTCCTGGAGGCGATCGCCGCCGAGGTGGCGGAGGTGCTGGCCAGGACCGGAGCCGAGCTGCTGGAAGTCGCGCCGGGCGACCCGTACGACTCCGCCAGGCACCGGGCGATCAGGAGGGAGCCGGGGCCGGACGGCCGGGTCGTGGCGGTGCTCGCGGTCGGTTTCCAGCAGGAGGAACGCGTCCTGCGCAAGGCCGACGTGGTGATCGGCAGCGCCGGCGACGACCGCACCGCACAGCCGCAGGGGCCGGCGGACCAGCAGAGGCAGGACGGATAAATGGCCGTATATGGGATCGACCTCGGCACCACATACTCGTGCATCGCCAGCATCGACCAGATCGGCCGGGCAGAGGTGCACCGCAACCGGGAGGGTTCCGACACCACGCCTTCCGTGGTCTTCTTCGAGACGCGGGACAACGTCGTGGTCGGACAGCCCGCCAAGGACAGCGCGGTCATCTATCCGGACCTCGTGATCAGCCGTATCAAGCGTGACATGGGCCAGGAAGTCACCAGGACTCTGCACGAACGCGCGTACTCGCCCGAGGAGATCTCGGCGTTCGTGCTGCGCAAGCTGGCCGAGGACGCGCAGGTCGCGACCGGGGAGACCGTATCGGACGTGGTCATCACGGTCCCCGCGTACTTCGGCGTGGCCGAGCGCGACGCCACCAGGAAGGCCGGCCGCATCGCCGGGCTGAACGTGATCGACATCATCTCCGAGCCCATCGCCGCGGCCATCACCTACGGCGTGGTCAACCCGGAGGAGGACTGCCACATCCTCGTCTACGACCTCGGCGGAGGCACGTTCGACACGACCGTCATCACTCTGCGCGGCGGCGACATCGAGGTCGTGTGCACCGACGGCGACCACAACCTCGGCGGCGCCGAGTGGGACGACCATCTGGTCGAGCATCTGGCGGACAGCTTCAGGCGGGAGCACCCGGACGTCAGCGACCCGCTGGAGAGCAGCGCGACCGAGCAGGATCTGCGCAAGATCGCGGAAGACCTCAAGAAGACCCTGTCCTCCCGGGTCAAGCAGACGGCCCGGGTGATGCATGAGGGACGCGTGACCACGGTCGAGCTCACCCGGGACGCGTTCGAGGCGCTCACCCGGAACCTGCTGGACCGTACCGTGGCCATCACGCGCCGGACCCTGGAGACGGCACGGGAGAAGGGGGTCACCGCCTTCGACCACCTGGTCCTGGTCGGCGGCTCGTCGAAGATGCCCGCGGTGACCGAGATCCTGCGGAAGGAATTCGGCCTGACCCCCCGGCTCCAGGACCCCGACCTGGCCGTGGCCAAGGGCGCCGCGCTCTACGCGTTCGAGGAGACCTACCGGCGGCTGCTGAGCTCGGGGGAGCGGGCCAAGGCCGAGGCGATGGCGCTGGAGGCGGGCTTGTCCGGCACGCAGCAGCGGCAGATCGAGGGCCGGACGATCAAGACGGTCGCCTCGCGGGCCTTCGGCATCATTTCCATGGAGCCCAAAACCCGCCGCCGCTATGTCGCCCACCTCGTGCACGCCAACGACTCGCTCCCCGCCGCGACCACCGAGGGCTTCGCCACCCTGGACGACAACCAGGACACCGTCGCCATCCGCGTGATGGAGCAGGCGGGCAGTGCCGAGTCCGAGCAGGTCGATGACAACAACAAGATCGGGGAGGGCGACCTGCGCATCCCGCCCGGCAAACCCGCGGGCTTCCCGATCGAGGTGACCTTCTCCCTGGACGCCTCTGGCCTGTTGCACGTCACCGCCCGGGAGAACGAGCAAGGCCGGCAACTGGATCTCGACATCCAGATCGGCGGCATGTCCGAGGAAGAGGTCGCGTCGTCGCGGGACTCCCTGTCCCAGGTCCGCGTGGACTGACCCATGCCCTTCGAGGAGGACCGATATGTGCGGGAGGTGCTGGATCCGGCCAGGCAGGCCGGTGGCGCGCCTCCGGTGGACCTGCGCCGGCGTTACCAGCTCAGGGACGAGATGGGCGCCGCCGAGGTCACCGAGACCGTGCGGCAGGTCCGGCAGTGCTGGCGGCGTTCGCGGCAGAAGCTCAAGTTCCGCAAGGTGATCGACGCCCTCGAGGCCGATCACACCGAGCGGTACACCTCGATCTTCCAGGCGGCGGCGGACGGCGAACTCGGTCCGTTGCACGCCGAGTTCGAACGCTCCGCCGAGCGGGACAGGGAGCGCCTGGCCGACGTGCGGCGGCGGCTGGACGACGCGGCTGGAAAGCTCCGGCTGCTGACGCCCGACGTCGTCGCGGGCATCGCCAAGTCGGCCGGGCTCGGCGCGCCGGATGCCGCGGGCCTCACCGCCGAGCTCGGGATCGAGGTACGTGAACCCGACCAGCTCCCGCAGTCGCCGCCGTACGCGGCCTACCCCAAGCTCCGCGCGGCACTCGACACGCTGGACCAGCGCCACCTCGCCGGCTTCGTCGGCCTCCGTAGCGGGATCCGGGTCATGGGCGAGATTCCCGGAATCCTCGATCGGGTCGCCAAGCTGGAAGAGGAGACGCAGCGCAAGACACGGGGCCCGTGGACCGTGAGCGCCGAAGCGGTCTTCGCCGGTCTGCGCAACACACCGGACCCGGCAGCGCTCCTGCGCTACGACATGGCCGCCAGGCTCCGCGAGCGCGTCCGCGAGCATCCCTACGACGACACGCTGATGCGGCACGCCACCGACGACCTCGGGCTCGATCCGGACGACGCCAAGCGGCTGATCTTCGCGATTCGTCAGGAGAGCGGTGTGCCGGGTGGCCCGGCGGGCCGGCTGCGCGAGCTGGTCGACGCGGGGCAGATCCAGGCGGCCGCCGACTTCGTGGACGCGCTCCAGGCCGAAGCGCTGACCGCTGAGGCGGCCGAACTGGCCACAGAGGTGCGCGCCCGGCTGGCCAAAGCCGTGTCGCTGCGCGACGGGGCGCGTACGGAGGCCGATCCCGACCAGGCCTGGATGATGCTGGAGGACGCCCTGCGCCGGGCTCCGGACCTGCTGGGTGTCGAGGATCTGCTCGCCGGGCTCCCGCCGAAGCCGCCGGGCGAGGCGCGGGCGAGGCTGCAGGGCGACGTGGTGGCCATTGTCTGGCAGCCGTCACCATCCCGAGCCGGTGACATCGACTACGAGGTGTACCGGAACGGCGTTCCGTTCGCCGAGGTGACGCGCCCGAACGCCTCCGACGAGCGTCCGTCGGTGAACACGCCCGTGATCTACTCGGTCGCGGCCCGCCGCAGGCAGGCCACGTCGGCTCCGGTGGCCTGCGCGCCGCTGACGTTCCGCCCCGAGGCGCAGGAACTGCGGCTGACCGCGGTGGACGGCGTCGTCGCCGGTCAGTGGCGCATGCCGGCCGAGGCGTTGCGCGTCGTGGTCAAGCGTGACGGCAGGCCCATACCGGTGGAGGGCTCCGGTTTCCGCGACCGTGACGTGCGCGACGGGACCACCTATGACTACCTCATCGCGACCGTCTATCCCGACGGCCGGGGCGAGGTCACCACACCTGGGCTGCGGCGCGCCGTCACGCCTCAGGCCAAGCCGGTACCGGTCGCCGACTTCACGGTGGAGTCCGGGCCGGGCGGCCGGGGCGAACTGCTGATTCGCTGTAGCGAGCCGCCGTCGGGCGTGCTGGAGTTCGTGCTGCTCACGGCGGAACCCCGCTGGCCGTACGGGGCGGACATCCCCGTCGAGGAAGTGCGCGCGGCCGGCCGGGTCCTGCCGGCCGCGCCCACACGGGACGGGTACGTGCTGCGCTCGGCCCAGGTGTCCGGCGTGCTCCTGGCCGTCACGGTCGTGGGAGACAGCGCCACCGTCGGTGCGCATCGCGAGCACGTCAATCTGACGGCACCTCGGCAGGTGAGCGCGGTGCGCCGAGGCACGACGGTCCACGTGGGTCTGGAGTGGCCCAAGGACGTGCCGGAGATCGAGGTTCAGTGGGGTGACCGGCGCCTGGTCGTCTCGTCGGCGGCCTACCGCTCGCAGGGCGGCATCCGCCTCGACATCCCCGAGGGAGAGGCGCCGAAGATCCAGTTGGCTCCGACGACCGTGCTGAAGGGCACGCGGATCCGGGGCCCGGCGGTCCTCGCGCCGCTCTCCGCTGTCGTGCCCATCCGTTACGACATACGGACAGAGGGCGCGTTCTGGCGCCGTGAACTGGTCGTCAACCTGACCGCCGAGCAGCCGGCGCACGTGTCGCGGCTGGTCCTCGTGATCAAGCCGGGCCGGATTCAACCCGGCTCGGCCGATGACGGCCGCGTACTCGGTGAGTGGTCCGACATCAGCCCTCCGGCCCGGCTGGCCGTTGCGCTGCCCAGACAGCCGAAGCCGTACTGGGTGCGCTGTTTCGCCGAAGGCCCGGTCGAGCTCATCGATCCGCCGGTACGCGTCCTCAAGATGGGGTGAAGCTGTGATCACGTGTCCGTTCTGCTTCGTGAAGGTCGCGCCCCATCGCATCGCCTTCCGATGCCTGGGACCGAGCGGCCGGACCACGGGCTGTGCTCCGCAACCGGACGAGGCACTCGGGAAGTTCCGCGGCGCCCCGAACGCGCCCGTGTTGCCACCGGTGTTCTTCGTCCGGCGTCCGGGACGACGCGCCGTCTGCCCGTCCTGCTCGCGGGAGACCGCGTCGCGGGCCTGCCCGTCGTGCCACAACAGGCTTCCGGCAGAGTACTGCGCCAATCCCGGCAAGATCGTCGCGCTCGTCGGGGCGAAACACGCGGGCAAGAGCACCTACATCGCGGTCCTGATCCACGAACTGATGAACCGGGTGGGAGAGGAGCTCGACGCCTCCCTTGTGCCGTGCGACGACCGGACCATCAAACGCTACAAAGAAGACTTCGCCCGTCCGCTCTACGGCGACCACAAGCTCCTGGACAGCACGCAGTCGTCGTCAGCGGTGCCCCGCGACCCGCTGGTCTATCTCTTCACGCGCACCATCGCCGGCCGGTTGCGCAGCCGTACGGCCTCGCTGACCCTGGTCCTGTTCGACACCGCGGGCGAGGACCTCCGTCAGCGCGAGATGAGCGAACTGCACTTGCGCTACCTGAACGCGGCCGACGCCGTCATCTTCCTGCTGGATCCGCTCGAGCTGCCCGGCGCGCAGGCGGCGCTGCACGGCTCGGCCAAGGAACGAAGCGGAACGCTCGCCGGCGACCTGATGAGTGACCAGATGGACGTCGTCGTCCGGGTCACCGAACTGCTGCGCAAGCGGGACAAGGGGCGGCTGACCATCCCGGCGGCCGTCGCCCTCAGCAAGATCGACGAGCTGCGGGAGTCGATGGAGCGTCAGTCGGCTCTGCACCGGACCCGTGATCCGATCGGGGCGCTGGACCTGAACGACCGGGAGGCGGTGGACGAGCAGGTTCGCGCTCTGCTGCACCAGTGGCAGGCGGGCATGGTGGACCGCTACCTGAGCCAGCAGTACGACGACTATGCCCTGTTCGGGCTGTCCGCCCTCGGCGCGGTGCCGGAAGGCGAGACGGTCGCGCGCAGCGGGATCCGCCCGTATCGCATAGAAGACCCACTGCTGTGGCTGCTGTACCGGTTCAAGATGCTCGACGGCATACGGAGGTAGCCCCGTGGCTTGGCAGCTCCACTACACCTCGGCGGCGGCAGGGCCGTCCGGGCGCGCCGGTTTCCAGATCGTGGCCGAGAGTCCAGGGCTGCCCGCGGGGCTGGTTCCGCGGGTCACGCCCTACCTCACCTACCGGCCGCCACCGAACACGCCCACGGCGCCCTCGCCGGAGCGGATCCGTGCGATGCCGGTGGCCCTGTCGTACGGTCCGGTCAGTGATCAGTTCGCCCTGGTCCGTTGCGTTTATCTGGGCCAGGATTACTCGGGCCGGTACGGCAACTTCCTGGGCCATGCCCTCATGCCGGCCGACGGCGATCTGATGGGACTGCGGCCGATCGAGTTCTGGCGGGCGTCGCTCTGGGCGGACTCACCGGCCCGGCCCGGCTCCGAACTGCCCGAGCTGGCCGACCTCATGCCGGGCACCGCGCTGGACCCGGAGTCCCTGGGACAGTGGCTCCGGGCCGGCGGGCCGGCCGCCTACCAGCGGCTGAGCATCCTGCTCGAACTCGTTCGGCGGAGCCTCGTCCAGGAGCACGGCCGGCTCATTCTGGTCAGCGCGGATGGCGAGGAGATCGTGCGCTGGATCGCGGTGATCTCCTACTCGTTGCCGTGGGAGGCGGTCACCCGGCTGTCCTTCGTCACCTACAGCGGAGACCCGGCCTCGACCACGCAGCTCATCGTGGGCACCACGCCGGACGTGTGGATCCCCTCCGACGTGGATGCGACCGTGGTCGCGCTGGCCGAGGAGTCGCAGCCGATCGAGACCGGCCGCTTCTCCGACACCGTGCGGGAGCTGTGGCGGTCCATGGACTTCGACGGGATCGACGAACTCGCCGCGTTCGACGCCGCGGACCCCGATACGGCGGCGGCACTGGTAGCCCTCTGCCGGACCGGTGCCTCGCTCTCCGCGGACGAGCAGTCGGCGGTCACCGATCTGGTCGGGAACGGGCTGCCCGAGTGGGTGTGGCCCCTGCTGGGGCAGCGAGCCGACCTGCTCGGATACCGTCTCGCGGCCGCGGTCATCGCGCACGGTCCCATCGAGGCGGCCGGTCCGTGCGTCGCACGGTGCGTCCTGCTGGCGCTGCGCGACCCGGCGCTGGCACCGCCCCGCCGGCCGTTGCCCGAGGCGTATCGCCGGCAGGTGACGGCTGCGGCCCAGGCCGAACTGGACACCACGGACCGGCTCGACCACCTCGTCGGCATCCTCCGGGTGGCTGACGCGACCGGTCTGGAACTGCCCACCGCGCAGGTGGAGCGATTGGCGGCCTCACTCGTCGGGGCCGAGCTCACCGGCGTGCCCGGGCAGCTCGATCGGGCCCCGTTCGGCTGGCGCGAGTCGTTGCTGGCCGGGCTGGTCGCCGGGCTGGAACACGCCTCGCCCGCCGTACGCGCCGGCGTACTCACCGCGGACCTGTGCCGGTCGCTGGCCGACCGGGATCTGCGGGCCGCGCCGGTCACCGGTACCGCTGTGATCATCTGGCAGGCCGAATCCGGCGGCCTCGATCGCGTGGACGCGACCATCCGGCTCCTGTCACTGGATCACGCACCGCGAACGGCGGGGGAGCGGGACACGGCGCTGAAGGGGATCTGGCGGGAGGATCCGACGGCCGCTGAACTACGTCGCCTCATTGAGGCGGTAGGCGGACAGATGTCGAACTATCACGCGCTGAGCAGCCTGCCCGCCCGCCTGTTCGTACAGGTGGGGCTGAAGAGCTGTGACGCCGCGGACATCGCCGGCCGGATCCGCGACGCCGGGCTGGCCGGCTTCGTGGCCGACGACGCCGAGGCGGTGCTGCTGGCGACCGGGCTGGCCGACGCATGTACTCCCGGTCATGCCGTCGGGGAAGTGGAACGCCTCACCGCCCTGGCCGGTGAAGTCGACCAGGAGCTCGCCACCCTGGTTCGCACCTGGGCGGCGAAGACACTGGCCAAGCAGGATCCGGGGTTTCGACTGGCGCTGATGCGGCAGTTGTCGAGGCCGTCCAGCCAATGGCTGCTCGACCTCTGGCTCGCCGCGCGGGCGAACCGGGATGAGCAGGCAGCGCTCCTGGAGATCGCGATTCGGCTCCGCGGGGCCGGTGTGCGGATTCCCCGTCTGGAGGAGTGGGCGCGGTCCCTGGTGAACAGCTGGTCGCCGTTCGGGTCCATGGAGAACCGATTCAAGAAGGACCGCGAGCTGTCCGAGGGCCTGCGGGAGCTCATGAAGCCGAAACGCCGTGGAATTCTGCGCTGGAGGGGCAACTGATGTGGCTCCTGGTGCTCATCGTCTGGGTCGCGGTGGTATGGGCCGGTGTGGTCTTCGCGACCATGATCTTCCCGATCGCGCTGCTGGGCAGTACGCTCGTCGCGGTCGGGCTCTATCTGCTGCAGGCCCGGGCCATCCTGGTGCCGGACTCCTCGGCCGGCCTGTCGCCGGTCCCCCCACCGAAAACCGGGAAGGGGCGCGACCCCGCTTACCCTCACTATCTGTCCTCCCAGGTATGGAAGGACGGGCGGGCCATCCTGCGTACCACGGCTCCAAGCATCAGGATCAAGACGGACAAGACGCTGCGCAGTGTCACCAACGCCCTGATGAGCGGCCGGCGAGCCTGGTTCCTGTTCCCTGTCTGGTTCGGCATCTGTGGCGGGATCGTGTCGGCTGTGGTGCCCGTCTTCATGATCGGCGTACTGATCATGCTGATGTACGCGGTGACGGTCGCGCTCGGCATGCTCGTCTGGCTGGTCTGCGTGGGGATGCTCCGGGCCGTGGAGGCGGTCTTCATGCTGGCCCACCGGATTCTGCAGACCTGCCCGTACCCCGGCTGCTACGCACGCTTCACGCTGCCCGTCTACGCGTGCTCGACCTGTGGCCGTAAGCACGCGAATCTGCGACCCGACCTCAACGGCGCCGCCCGGCACGTCTGCCAGTGCGGCACGCGGCTGCCGACGACCATCCCGCTCGGCCGCTATCGCCTTCAGGCGTACTGCCCGCACTGCGATCGTCTGCTGCCGACCAGGGTCGGCCGGGTGCGCATCGAACCGTTGCCGTTCGTCGGCGGGCCGGATGCCGGCAAGACGACGTTCATGGCGCTCGGAGTGGACGCCATCCACGGCGCGGTGGACGCGGCCGGCGGCCAGGTCCTTTTCGCGGACAAGAGCGATGAGCAGGCGTTTCGGAAACTACGCGGGGAGCTGTCATCGGGCAGGATCAGCAAGACCCTGCCCGACCTGCCCAAGGCCGTGATGCTGGACGTGGCGCTGCCCGGGAGGACGGGCGACAGCCGGATCCTCTATCTGTTCGATCCGTCCGGTGAGCACTACACCGGGGCCAGCAAGGTCGAGGAGATGCGCTACCTGGCGCATGGGGAGGCGCTGATCCTGGTCATCGACCCCTTCGCGCTCCCCGACGTGCAGGACCACCTGCTCGAGTCCGAGCGGCAGGCGTTGACCGCCAAAGGGGTCGTGCTGTCTCGTGAGGATCCGGCCGACACCTTCACCCGGCTCCGCAACGAGTTGGCCAGCCGGGCGGACGGCGGAAAGCAGCGCCGGGTCGCGGTCGTACTCACGAAGGCCGATCTGCTCCGGCAGACCACATCCGGACGCGGTATCGACGACCTGGCGGCTTGGCTCACGCTCATGGGGCTTGGCAACCTCGTACGGGAGCTGAACCATCAGGGGGCGGAGGTCCGCTACCTCGCCTCGGGCTTGCCGCCGCAGAGGCCGCAGATCGCCGAGCTGATGGGCTGGCTGAGCGGATTGCGGCTGACCGGACACCTGGCCGACGGATCGAGCCCGGCCGCGGTCGAGTTGACGGCGGGTGATGTGCGAAGGCCCTGGGACACCAAGCCGCGTCCCGTCGGCCACCTGCCATTGAGTTACCTGATCTTCCGCCGGGCGCTCGCCGGCGCCACGATGATGACCTCCGCGCTGATGCTCATCATGTTCAGCCTGCTCCTGCTGAGCACATGGATGCCGAACGACGAGTCGGCGACGCTGGCCGCATCTGCCGCGCCGCAGGCTGCGCCGATCCCCCTGGAACTGGCCGGACGCTGGCAGGGGATCGTCCGCCCGACCGGTTCCGACGACTACCGCGTACGACTGGCTCTTACCGAGGGGGCGGCGGCCGGCGAGCGGGCCGGTACCGTCGACTACCCGGAACTCCGGTGCTCCGGGACCCTCACCCTCGAACCGGTCGCGGACTCCTCCGGCGCGCCCGTGATCCGGCAGGAGATCACCGAAGACCCCGGGGACAGATGTGTGGCCACCGGGTGGATCGCGCTGGCGCGGATGTCGGACGGCAAGCTCGAATACCGGTGGTTCTCACTCCTTGACGACGTCTCCGAAGGAGGGACTCCCGGAGTCATCGCGAAGCTGGACAGGAGGACGTGATTGCTCCAGGCGTCAGCCGGCCCACCCATAGCAGAATATTGTTCGGTAGTGTTGTGCTCCATGACGGACATATTCGACGACCTCAAAGCCGAGTACGAGCAGTTGGACGCCGTCCTCGCCGCTCTAACCCCCGCCCAGTGGTCCCACCCCTCGGCCGCAGCGGGCTGGACCGTCTCCGACGTGGTCCTCCACCTGGCCCAGACCGAGGAACTCGTCGCCGCCTCGGTAGCGGGTGACGACGTCGGGGTCGGTGGCGAGGGCATCGACGCCGTGGCGGACACCCTCGTGGCCGCCCAGCGCGACATCACCCCCGCCGACCTGCTGGCCCGCTGGCGCACGGCCGCCTCCGCCACCCCCGCCGCCCTGCGTGCCCAGCCCAAGGGCACACGGCTGTCCTGGGTGGCCATCCCGCTGTCCCCGGCGACCCTTGCCACCACCCGCCTGGCCGAACACTGGGCCCACGCCTACGACATCACCGCCCCCCTCGGCATCCCCTACCCCGACACCGCGCGCCTGCGCCACATCGCCTGGCTCGGCCACCGCACCCTGCCGTACGCCTTCGAGGTCGAGGGAGTCGAGGGCGGTCCCGTCTACTGTGAGCTCACCTCACCCGACGGCGACCTCTGGCACTTCGGCGATCCCGCCGCCCCCTCCACCATCACGGGCCCCGCCGCCGATTTCTGCCGCGTCGGCGCCCGCCGACTCGACGCTGAAGGCAACGGGCCCGCACGGCCGCCAGGCGCTCGCCGTCCTCCGCAACTACGCCCTCTGACGGCTTCGGGCCGCGTCGTCGATCGGCAGGACTAGACCAAGGTGTTCTTGTAGATGATGGCGGTCTGGCGGGCGCCGGACACGCCGGTGGCGAAGCCGAAGCACAGGCGCGGTGCGCTGCCCGTGAGCTGGATCGCCATGCCCTCCGGTTCGCGGAAGGTCAGTGACTTCCACGCCTGGGTGAAGGACCGCTGTACCACTTCGCCGGTCGCCAGGTCCACGGAGGTGAGGTAGGTGTTGCCGGGGGAGGGGTTGCCGTCGCTGTACGCGGTGCCGTCCAGCAGGTACAGGTACTGCCCGTAAGCCGTGTACCCCTGGAATGTGCCCAGCCCGGCAGGCTGGGTGATGTCGTACAGGGGAGTGGGCCGGCCGCCCGCCTTGACCGCCGAGAGGGGGAAGGCGGCGAAGCGGCGCTGGTCGTTCAGGCGGTATCGCATGATGAGGCGGTTGGTGGAGGGGTCGATCGCGCAGGTCGTGCTGTCGGCGCCGGCGACCGGCGCGTACTTCGTCAGGGCGGTGGACGCGGTCGTGAGCGTCTGGCCGTTCACGAACTTGAACCGGGCCAGTTTGCTGCCCCAGGAGTCGGAGCCCTCGGACACCCCATCCGTTTCGGTCCAGAGGTACGCCGACGTGCCCGACGGCTCCACCCCGATCTGGACGCCGTGCCCGAATCCCGTGAGGTACATGTAGCCGAGGATCGCACCGGACAGGCTGAGCTTGGTGACGCACAGGTTTCCCGCGGCGGCGGAGCCGGAGCCGTTGCGTACCTGCACGGTGTAGAGGTGGCCGTTGACGTTGTCGAAGGCGAAGGACTGCAGCACCGTCTCGTCGTACAGCGCCTTTTCGGTCATCAGCGCCGCCGGGGAGGAGGTCAGCTCGAAGCGGTTCGCCGCGCGCGAGGCGGCGGTGGCCGGGGCGCCGCGTAAGGCGGTGAGGCCGAGCGCCACCGCGCCCATCCCCGCGCTGAGCAGGGCCCTGCGGGTGACCGCGGTCCCCGGAACGGTACGTAACATGCGTCGGCTCCTATCTGTCAGACGGCACAGCAAGATCGGGACATATCATGGCGACTTTCGCCACCCGAAGATGCCGATATGACGGAAATTTCCGGACATGCAGCGGTCGGCTGGTGATCGTGGGCGCTCGGCCGAGCGCTGCGCCGCACACCGCGAGCAGGAGGACGAGGACGGCCACGAATCTCATGACCGATCATGATATTTCCCGCGCCCGCCCGCATGGGCTCTCGACGAAGGCGCGCCGCCGCTCGGGCTAGACCGCGGCCCAGCCGTTGTCGACGGGAAGGACGACGCCGTTGATGTTGCTGGCGGCGTCCGAGGCGAGGAACACGATGGCGGCGGCCTGTTCGTCGGCCTCGGCGGGGCGGCCGACGTTGTGCATGTACGCGCCGATGGCTTGCGGGCCGTGCGCGGCGGGGTCGGCGTTGACGACGATGCCGGTCTTGGTGCCGCCTGGGGCGATGGCGTTGGCGCGGATGCCGGCGTTGCGGTACATGACCGCGACCGACCGGGTGAGTCCGACGATGCCGTGCTTGGAGACGGTGTACGCGGTGCCGGCCGCGCTGCCGCGCAGGGCCGCCTCGGATGCGGTGTTGACGATCGCGCCCTTGCCCTTGGCCAGCATGTGCGGCAGTGCGGCGCGGGTGAGCAGGAACGGCGCGGTCAGGTTGACCCGGATGACGCGTTCCCATTCGGCGTCGGAGACGTCGGCCGTGCCGGACATCTGGTCCATGATGCCGGCGTTGTTGACCAGGACGTCCAGGCTGCCGAAGGTGTCCACGGCGGTGGCGACGACCTGGTCGACCACCGCGGGGTCGCTCAGATCGCCGGCCACCGCCACCGCGGTGCCGCCGGCCTCCTGGATCTCCGCCACGACGGCCTTGGCGGCCTCACCGTTGAGATCGGCCACCACCACCTTGGCCCCCTCTTGGGCGAAACGCAGAGCGGCGGCCCGCCCGATGCCCGATCCGGCGCCGGTCACGATGACGCCGCTGTCTTCCAGGCCACTGCTGCTCATGTTCCGCTCCTCGCGGTCGTACGTCACGGGGTTCTCATCAGGGCTTCAGGTGCTCGCCGATAAGACCTGGTCAGGAGACCGTACGACTTTTTGTCGCGATGCGCCAGATAGTCAGGGGGCGACAAGAAGTGGTAGCGTCCCCAAGGTCGTGTGCACGACAGGCCCGGGAGGTAAGAGGTGTCTCGCGACGCACGGGCGCCGGTCGGGGTGGCCATGACTCCCTCCACCGCGCGGATGGGGCGCCCGCCCCTGACCGAACGGCGCAAGGCCGCGACCCGTCTGGAGATCGCCCGAGAGGCGGTCCGCCTGTTCACCACCAACGGCGTCGGCGGCACATCCGCCGAGGAGATCGCCGCGGCGGCCGGAATCTCCGCTCGCACGCTGTGGCGCTACTTTCCGAACAAGGAGAGCTGCGTCCTGCCCTTGCTGACCGGCGGGATCGAAGTCACCAGGCGCTGCCTGCGCTCATGGCGCCCCGACCAGGGAGTGACGGAGCTGCTCGACGCCATGCGGGACAGTGCCGGCGAGCTCGCCGCCGACAGAACGGCGCTGCTCAACCTGGTACGGCTGACCGGCAGCGAGCCGGGACTACGCGCGGTGTGGCTGGAGGCGCACAGGGAGGCCGAGCCGGTTTTCGCCGCCGCGCTCGCCCAGCGCGCCGGGATGTCCAGCCCCGACCTGGTCATCACCGTGCAGGCCGCCATGATCAACACGGCGCTGCGGACAGCGGTGGAGCACTACGCCTTCCACACCGACCCGGCCGCCGCAGAGGAGGCGGGTCTGCTGGAAGCGACGGTGAACCAGGCAATGCTGGCCGCAGCCCGTGGTCTCTCCCCCTAGGCATGGGCCCCTGACCAAGCGCGCCGCGCTGTTCCCAGGCAGGCCAACCTACCGCCTGTCCAGGGCCCGGCCAGATCAGCCGTACGCGGCCGAGAGCTCGTCGGCGAGCCGCTCGATCGTCTCCCGCCCCTCCAGCGGACGCGACCACTCGGCCGGGAACACGGCGGCGCCGTGCGCGGCCCCCAGGAGGTTGCCGCAGACCGATCCCGTGGAGTCGCTGTCTCCCGAGTGGTTGACCGACAGCAGCATCGCGCGTTCCACCGACGGCTCCACCAGCGCGCAGTAGACCCCGATCGCCAGCGCCTCCTCCGCGACCCACGCCCCGCCGAGCGACTCGACCGCCTCCGGCGTGTGCTCGCCGCTGCGGGCCAGCTCCTCCGCCGCGCGGAGCGCGCCGGCCGTCTCCTCGTGCCGGGGGTACGTGGCCAGCAGATCCAGGGTGTCCCGTACGGCGTGCGTCAGGGGCTTCCCCGCCACCAGCAGCGCGACGATCGCGGCGAACGCCCCGGCGGCCAGGGAGCCGGTCGGATGCCCGTGGGTGATCTGCGCGCAGGCGGCGGACAGGTCGAAGGCGGACCGCGGGTCCCTGACGGCCAGCCCGAACGGTGCCGAGCGCATGACCGTGCCGCAACCCTTGGAATCGGGGTTCACCGGGCCTGGCTCGCCGAGCGGTGCCGGGCCGGGAAAGTGCCGGTGCAGCCCCGACAGGCAGGCGTTGCCCGGGGCCCGCCGGGAGTACAGCCAGCCCTCCTCGCGCAGCCGGCCCGTACGGTGCGGGCGGTCCGGTGGCGGAGGTGCCGGATGGTCCTGGGTGTCCAGCCAGCGCTGGTACGCCTGCCGTACGGACTCCACGGCGCCGTCCGCGGTCTCGGCGCGGGTGAGGCCCTCCACCGTGAAGAGCGTCATCTGCGTGTCATCTGTGATCAACCCGGTCTTGCCCCGCCAATCGGCGGCATATCCGGAAATGCCGTCATTGCCCCAGTGTTTGCGGATCTCCCTGAGTGAATGGAACTCGATCGGCGCCCCCAGCGCGTCGCCGATCGCCCCGCCGAGCAGGCAGCCTCGAACTCGATCCCGGACATCCATGGGAAGATCCTGCCAGGTCCCCAAGGGCGACTGAAAGACCGCAGGTCATCGAGGGCGGCTCGCCCGGCGGCAGACAGGAGGAGCCAATGATTCTCCCCATCGAGGACACCCCGCTGCACCGGCTGCCGAATCTGGCGAGGCACCTCGGCATGGACGCCGACCACCTGTGGGTCAAGCGGGAGGACCTGACGGGCCTGGCCGGCGGTGGTAACAAGGCGCGCAAGCTGGCCGCGATCGTCGCGCACGCGGTGGCCCAGGGATGCGATCACCTGGTGACCGGCGGGGGCGCGCAGAGCAACCACGCCAGGATGACCGCCGCCGCGGCCAACATCGCCGGCCTCGACTGCGACCTTGTCCTCACAACGAGCAGGCCGAGCACGCCCGCCACGGCGACCACGCCAGGCGCGCCAACCGCTCCAGGCGGCGAGAGCGGCAATTTCCTGCTGGACCGGATACTCGGGGCGCACATTCACCACCTGGACGCCGCGGCGATGCCGTACCACGAGCTCGAGGCCGCCATCCAGGCGCGCGCCGGCCGGCTCGCCGAGCAGGGGCGCAGACCGTACGCCATCCCGATCGGCGGCTCATCGGCGCTCGGCGCGGCCACCTACATATCGGTGGCCCGCGAGCTGAGGCAACGGCTGGACCCCGACCTGGTCGTGGTGGCCGCCGGCTCGGGCGGCACGCACGCCGGCCTGGTCGCCGGCTTCGGCGACCACGGCAAGGTGCTGGGCATCGACGTCGGCGCGCGCCCCGGGCTGAGCGCGGCGGTGGAGGAGCTCGCCGCCCAGGCGGCGAGCCAGGCCGGGCTGCCCCGGCCGGCGGGCCGGTGCCGGATGGACACCGCGCAGGTCGGGGCCGGGTACGGGGCGCCGACGGACGCGGCGCTGGTGGCGCTGCGGGTGGCGGCCAGGACCGACGCGTTGCTGCTCGATCCCGTCTACACGGCCAAGGCGATGGCGGGGCTGTTCGCCGCGGTGCGTGCTTCGCCGGGGATGCGGGTGGTGTTCCTGCATACCGGTGGTCTGCCGGGGTTGTTCGCCTCGCGGTATGCGGGGTGGCTCACCAGTTCGCCGCCAGCTTCCTCCGCAGACGGGCCGGGAACAGCGGCGGGGCCTTCCTGACCGCGCGGGCGCCGATCACCTGGAACAGCGCTCGCCTGTCGGTCATGTCGCCCTTGCCGCTCGGTTCCCTGCCGAAAATCGCGACCAGGGCCGTCCTGGTGCCCGTCTTCTCGCTCCACTCCACCAGGGCGCGGCACTCGGCGGGATCCTCGCCGAAGAACTCGTCGAACAGCAGCAGGCAGCCGTCGGACAGCAGCGGGGTCACCCAGGCCAGCGCGTGGGCCGTCGCGGATTCGAGGTCGGCGTCGAAATGGACCAGGCTGACCTGGTTCACCTCGGCGGCGAGCTCCGGTGTGAGGGAGTCCTCGAAGAACCCCTCGACGATCCGTACGCCCCTGAGCCGTGGCACCGGCGTCGCGAAGGTGCCCGCCCGCAGGTTCTCGTAGCTTTCCGGAAGCCCCTGGAAGGAGTCGCAGGCGTAGATCCGCTTCCTGCGCTGCCGGCGATCCCAGAGGCTGCTACGCCACAGCTCATCCCTGATCACCCGGGTGGAGTAGCCCTTCCAGACGCCGAACTCGACGATGTGGCCCGGCACGGCGCGGGCCAGTTGCACCGACAGCTCGATGACCTGGGCACGGGAGGGGAAGGTGACCTTGCCCCTGATCCCCGCCCAGTCCCCGGGAGTGCCCCGTAACCACGTCTCGTCGAGCAGTCGGCGGTCGGCCATGAGAGGTTCCTCCACTCCTCGCGACTCCGGCCCCACCGGAGACCCTCCTCATGGAAGCAGTGCCGACGCGCGCGGACCATGCAGAATTACCTACCGCCACGGGAAGCTTCAGGTAGTGACGAAGTCCGCGATGACCACGGTCGCGTCGTCCTTCGGCTCCACGGCGGCCATCTCGTCGAACACCCGGTCCAGGCAGGCGGCGGGGGACGGCCCACCGGCGAACAGCTCCCTCATGCGGGGGACGCCGAGGGCGCGGATCGCGCCGTTCGTGACGATGACGACGCGGTCACCCGGACGGAGCGACACGGTGCCGACCTGCGGATCGGGGTCGGACGCCAGGCCGATCCCGTGCGGCGGCGAGCCGTCCGTCAAGGAGCGCGGCGTGGTGAGCGGCTGAGGCTGCTCGCTTTTCGCGCAGTGCCAGATCGCGCCGTCGCCGACGTGCGCGAAGCGCAGGCACGGGCCGCCCTCCGGATCGAGGATGATCAGGTCCAATGTGCTGACCAGGCCGGACGTGGCGGGGTCGCGCAGGGAGGCGGTACGCACGGAGTGATGTACCGCCTGGACCCAGCCGTCCATGTCCACCTCCCGCGTCCCGGCGTAGTGCGGCCGGGCGGCGACCACGGCACCCAGGGCCAAGGCGGCGGCGGCCTGGCCGCCCGTTGCGTCCTCCGCTTCGCCGTCCGCGCCGCCGGCCGCCGCGATCAGCCGTTCCTGGATGACGTAGGCGTCGGACGGCCGGCGGTGCGAGCCCTCGTACGTACCGCCCACCGCCGACAGCCGCGGCCGCGCCACGGGCATGCCGGGCGGCCAGGTGCCGCGGTGACCACGAACCGCCATCACGGAAAGGCAGGAGAGCAGAATCGTGATCACGATGAAGGTCATGAGGTCCCCTCTCGTCGCGGTCATCGCGACACGCGCCCAGTACACGCCCGCGCGAGACGATGACGACTGACGGCCGATCAGCCGTCATGCGGCCCGCCCGCCGCTGGTCCAGGGTTCGAAGACGCGGTGCATACCGCAGGAGAGCCGGCCCGAGGAAAACAGCCATGCGGACCCATGACCCCATCCGCCGCCACACCCCGCTCGTCCCTACCGGGTGCGTTATCGTGAGACCCGTTTTGTGCTCTCATCGCGAGCGGACGGCGCATGGCTCACCCCGGTTCCACGAGATACGACTCGGCGGCCAGGCAATTGGAGAAGGCCATCGCGCGTACGGCCGCGGGAGCGCGTGTCGCGGTGGGCCTGGTGGCGGTCATCGCCGCGACGATCGGCGCCGTCCCGCCGGTCTCCACCCGGTGGCTGGCGCCCCTGCTGGTGGTGGAACTCGGGTGGACCCTGCTGTTCGCCCGCCTGGTGTGGCGCAGGGAGTTGCTGCCCACCTGGCTGGCGGCCGGTGATGTGGCCATCACCGTCGCGTTATGCCTCGCGCAGCGCGACCTCGTGGCGAAAGAGGCGCTGGAGGCCGGCGCGAGCTGGATCGCGGGGCTGGTCACGATGACCATCGTCGTCGCCGGGGTCGCATGGCGGCCCAAGGTGGTCATCCCCACCGGTGTGGTCATCTCGGGGGCGTATCTGGCCGGGGCGCGGCTCGCGTCCCCTTCCCCGGACGTGATCATCACGACGGGGACCCATCTCGTACAGATTCTCTCGATCGTGGGGCTGATGATGCTGCTGCGCCGCTCCTCGGCCTCGGCCGACGCCTTCCTGAGGGAGAGCGCGCGCGCCGAGATCGCGCTCATGGTGGAGCGGCTGCGGCGCGAGGACGAGCTGCGGCAGGTCGGCAGCATCCACGAGACGTCCCTGCACACGCTGACGATGGTCGGGCTCGGCACCTACGACGGGCCCTCGCCGACCCTGCGCGACCAGGCGGCGACCGACCTGACGGCGCTGGAGAAACTCCGTGACACGCCGCGCGCCGGCTCCGCCTCCATCGCCCTGGACACCCTGCTGGAGGAGGTGGCCGAGCGGATGACGGGCCTGGACGTCCGCCGGAGCCTGCTGCCGGAGACGGTGCCGGGGGACGTCGCGGAGAGTTTCGCCCGCGCCGTCACCGAGGCCCTGGCGAACGTCGCGCTGCATGCCGGCGTACACGAAGCGGAGCTGCTCTCGAGCAGGCACGACGGCGAGATCCGGGTGGAGGTCGCCGACGAGGGCCGCGGGTTCGACCAGGACCGGCTGCCGCCCGACCGGTTCGGCGTGCGCGGATCGATCCTCGACACGATGCGGTCCCTGCCGAACGGCGGCGCCGAGATCTCCTCCGGCGGCCAGGGCACCCGGGTAAGACTGTGGTGGCGGCCGTGACCGAGGAGATCGAGCAGGTCGCGCAGCGCTATGCCCGCTACACCGCGATCGGCGCGGTGATGATCGCCCTGCTCTGGCACACCGGCTACGACCTGACGGTCACGATCACCGGCTGGGACGACTTCCGCTGGCCGGCAGTGGCGGCGGCGTCCTGGATCCTCTACACCGTGATCGCGGTGGTGGCCGCACGGGCGCTGTTGCGTACCTCCAGCGGGCCGCCCAGAGGTCGCGAGCTCGCGATCCCCGTGCTGGCCCTGGACATCGCGGTGATCGTGGCCTGTTACCCGAAGGACCTGATCGCCCCCATCGACTGGGGCTGGGGCTCGGTCGGCTGGCTCGGCGTCATGCTCCTGTGGAACCGGCCGCGCGGCCGGGGCGAGCTGCTCGCCTTCCTCATGGCCAACGCCGGCATCATGCTGGCGGCGATGGCCGTGACCGGGACGCTCGACCGCGTCTCCATCGCCAAGTACCTGATGGTCGAGGTCGGCAGCATCACCCTGCAGCTCGGTTACCTGGCGGGCTGTCATACCCTGCGCGTCCGCGCTGAGGACGCCGTGCTGCTGGCCCGCCGGCTCGCCGCCGACGACGCCTGGCGGGAGTCCGCCCGGCGCATCCACGCCGACCGGCTGCGCAGGTACGACGCCATCCGCGACGTGGCGGAGTCGCTGCTGAAGCAGTTGGCCGACGGCGCCGATCCCGGTGATCCGCGCGTACGCGCGGACTGCACGGCCGGGGCCATGCGGTTGCGCCGCCTCATCACCGAGCGGGAGGATGTGCCCGACGAACTGGTGTCGGCGCTGCGCGAACGCATCGACGCGGCCGAACGGCGCAAGGTCCTGGTGACGGCGCCGCCGTTCGGCGACAACCTGCCCGACCTGCCCGAGGGCGTACGAGAGGACCTGCTCAGAGCGCCGATCCTGGCACTGGACGGCGCCAGATCGCGGGCCAGGGTCACCGTGTCCGCGATGTCCACCATGATGAGCGTGGCCGTCGTGGCCGACAACGACGACCTGCCCATCAGCCCGACCCGATCCGCGAGCCCAGCGGGGTCGTCGTCACCTATCAGCGGCAGGGAGGGGAGGTATGGGTCAACAGCATCTGGCAGGGCCCGTGACGGTCGCCCTGGTGGAGGACCACCAGGTCGTGGTGGACGGCGTCAGATCGTGGTTCGGGCCGCCGAGCCCGGTGGAGCTGGTCGCCCAGGGGTCCACCATCGAGTCCGTCCGCGGCACAGCCGCCGACGTGCTGATGCTCGATCTCAACCTCAACGGCACCCTGGTCATCGACCGCGTCGCCGAGTTGTGCGGGGGCGGGCAGCGGGTCATCGTCTTCTCCGAGCACGAGGAGCCGGAGACGGTACGCGCCGTGCTGGACGCGGGGGCCTCGGCGTTCATCGGCAAGGGCCGGGCCACCCGGGAGTCCTGCCTCGAGACCATCCTGGAGGTGGCCGCCGACAAGCCGAGCATGACGCCGCCGATGGCGCAGGCGATCGCGACCGACGAGGGCCCGCACCGGCCGCAACTGTCGGACAAGGAGCGGGCCGCGCTGCTGTTCTGGTTCCAGTCGATGTCGAAGGCGTCCGTGGCGGCCCGGATGGGGATCAAGGAGCGGACCGTACGCCAGTACATCGACCGGGCCCGGGTCAAGTACGCGGCGGCGGGACGGCCCGCGCCCACCAAGGAGAAGTTGCTCATCTGCGCCATCCAGGACGGCCTCATCCGCCCCGACGAGGTGACCGTCTACACCTCCCTGGCCGCACAGCAGGAAAGGTGACCGGCCGCAAACCTGTGCCGCAACCCCTTCTCGATTAGGTGATGCCGTTGCACCATCGTGAACATGCCCGCCCTCGTCCCCGGCGACCCGCGCCAGCTCGGTGAGTACTGGCTGGCGGGACGGCTGGGGGAGGGCGGACAGGGTGTGGTCTACGAGGCGTACGACCCGGCCGGGCAGCGGGTGGCGATCAAGGTGCTGCACCCCGGGGCCGGATCGGAGCTGCGTCTCCGGTTCGCCAAGGAGGCCGCGGCGACCCGGCAGGTGTCGGCGTTCTGTACGGCCCGGGTGCTGTCGGTCCGGCTCGACGACCCCCGGCCGTACATCGTCAGCGAGTACGTCGGCGGCCCCAGCCTGCGCCGGGCCGTCGAGACCGCCGGGCCGTACCGGCCGGACGACCTGCACCGGCTGGCCACCGGCATCGCCACCGCGCTGACCGCGATCCACGAGGCCGGGGTGATCCACCGCGACCTGAAGCCGGACAACGTCCTGATCGGTCCCGACGGGCCACGAGTGATCGACTTCGGGATCGCCAGGACGTCGGAGATGTCGCTCACCCCCACCGGGCAGAACGCCGGGACACCGGCGTTCATGGCCCCCGAGAGCGTCATCGGCCAGCGCGCGGGCCCGGCCGTCGACATCTGGGCGTGGGGCGCCGTCGTCCTGTACGCGGCGACCGGCCGGGACCCGTTCACCGGCGAGAACCTGGCGGGGCTGCTGCACCAGATCCTCGCCGCCGTCCCCGACGTGTCCGGGCTGGCCGAGCCGCTGCGCGCCCTGGTGACGGCGGCCCTCGCGAAGGACCCGGCCGGCCGTCCCAGCTCCCGCGCTCTGCTTCTGGCCCTGGTCGGCGGCCAGGACGTCACCCCGCACGATGACGGCGGCACCCGGGCGCTGCTGACCGAGGGCAGCCGGGCGGCCGAGATGATCCGCCCGCCCGCCCGGCTCGCGCAGCCGCCCCTGGAGCTGGTGGCCGAGCAGATCTACCGGCGGCTGCGCGGCACCGACCAGGCGGTCGTGCCGCAGATCATGCTGCGCCTGGTGATGCCCGGCGAGGGCGCCGAGGACATGCTGCGCAAGGTGCCGGCCGACGAACTCGACGACGGCGTTGTCGACTCGCCCATGCTGGACCGGGTGCTGCTCGGGTTCACCCGGGCCGAGCTGGTGGTCCGCGACGACGACACCGTGTCGCTGGCCAACGCGGCCCTGCTGCGCGCCTGGCCGCGGATGCGCGGGTGGATCGACGCCGACCGGGCCGGGCTGCGGATCCACCGAAGGCTCGGCGAAGCCGCCCAGCGATGGGACGCGCACGGGCGCCGTCTCGGCGACCTCTACCAGGGCGGCTCCCTTGAGGCCGCGCTGAGCTGGGCCGCGACCGGCCGCCAGCACGTGACGCTGAACCTCCTCGAGAACGCCTTCCTGGAAGCGGGCCTGGCCTACAGCCGGGTCCGGGCCCGCCGCCGGCGGCAGGTCATGGCGGCGCTGGCCACCATGCTGGTCATCGCGCTGGCCGCCACGGGCGTGGCCGCCGGACAGCGGGCGGCGGCGGTACGGGAACGGGACATCGCCGTGGCCCGCAAGACCGCGATGCTCGCCGAGACGCTGCAGACCTCCGACCCGGTCAGGGCCATGCTGCTGAGCGTGGCGGCCTGGCGGATCGCCCCGATCCAGGAGGCGCGGGCAGTCCTGTACAGCGCTCTCGCGCAGCGCGAGCTGACCGTGCTGCCGCCGCCGGCCGCCGGGGCGGACGCGCGTTTCGACCTCAGCGCCGACGGCCGCGTGCTGGCCGTCGCCGACGCGGGCCGGGTGACCCTGCGAGAGGCCGGCCGGCCGGTCCGTACGGTCGCCGGAGTGGGTACGGGCGTGCGCGCGATCGCCTTGAGCGGCGACCAGAGGAAGGTCGTGGTCTGCGGCCCCGACGCGGTACGCGTGTGGGACGTGGCGACGGGCCGGCCCGGGCCGCGGATCGCCGGAACCGCACTCGGCGCGACGCTCAGCCGTGACGGCCGGCTGCTGGGCCTGGCGACGACCGACGGCAGGGGCGAGGTCAGGGACGTCCGTACCGGAGAACGGGTCATGGGCACGCGGGACGAGCGGATCGACCGGATCACGATCTCCGACGACGATCGGTATGCCGCCGCCACCTTCACCGACGGCCGCTACGAGCTGTGGGAGCTGGGTCCGCGACGTCGGATCCAGGGGTCGGGCAGCGCGGTCGCCTTCGGGCCCGGGACGGCCGCGATCGCCACGGGCGGCGAGATCCGGCTGTGGGATCTGGCCGCCGGGCGGTTCCGCCGGGAGTCGCTCGTCGACGGCATCACGGCGGCCTGGCTGTCCTTCAGCGCCGACGGGCGGCTGCTCATCTCCTACGACCGCGCGGCCATCGCCATCTGGGACGTCGCGACGGGCGAACCGACGCTGCACTACCCGCTGACCGACACCTCCGGCATGCCCTCGGCCCGGCTCGACCCCGGGCACACGCGGCTCAGCTACCTGCTGGGCAGGGGCGCGGTGGCGGTGCTGGACCTCACCATGGGCGGCCACGTGGCCGCTTCGGCCACTGCGGCTACGTTCGACCCCGCGGGACGGTTCGCCGCGCTGCAGACCGAACGTGGCCTGATGCTGTGGGACGTCGCCGCCGGCCGGTCACCGGGCACGCTCGGCTACCAGGATTCCGCCGGCACCGATGACAGCGACGCCGACGGCGCGTACGCCCTGGCGTTCAGCCCCGACGGGCGGACGTTGGCGGCCGGATCGGCCGGGACGACCACGGTCACGCTGTGGGATGTGGCGAGCCGGACCCAGACCGCGCGGCTGCCGATAGGCGGCCGGCAGTACATCGACGGCCTGGCCTTCAGCCCCGACGGACGGACCCTGGTCGTGGCGCCCGCCGGGGGCCGGGCCGAGCGGTGGGACGTACGCCGTGCTCAGCGACTGCCCGACCTGCCGCGGGACGGGTTCGACGCGATGGCCTTCCGGCCCGACGGCAAGACCTTGGTGATCGGCGGCAGCGACGCCGCCCTCATCGACCTCGCCACCGGGAACGCCATCCGTGACAGGCCGTTCGGCGGCAGCGTCGACGGGGTCCGGTCGCTGGCCTACTCCCCGGACGGTTCGACGATCGCGGTCGGCTTCCGCCAGCTCGGCGTCGACCTGTGGGACGGGCTCGGCCGCCGTCAGCTGGGCCGGCTGGCGCCCGGACGCGGCGAGTTCGACACGGTCATGGCGATCGCCTTCCACCCGGCCGGCGCCATCCTGGCCACCGGTGGCAGCAGCGGAAGCGTCCAGCTGTGGGACGTGGCGGCCCGCACGGCTCTGGGGGATCCGTTCAAGGCGCACGCCGGTGGGGTGCTGGCCCTGGGATTCTCCGGCGACGGCCGGCACCTGCTCAGCATCGCGGACGACGGCACGATTCACGATATCCCGGTCGATCCCGCCGCGGCCGTGGCCCGGATCTGCGCCCGCGCGGGCGTCGGCCTGGCCCCGGCCGACTGGGAGAGGTTCATTCCCGAGATCTCCTTCAGAGAGGTGTGCTGACCATGGCGACCCCGAGAACGACCCCGCGGACGATCCTGTGGAAGCTGCTGCGAGATGACGGCCTCATCGAGTCGGTCGACATCACGCCGGTCCCCGTGATCTCCGAAGCACCGCTGACCGTCGACGTCGCGACCTCCGGCGTACGCGACCTCCGAGGCTTCCTGCGCGGCCCCGGCGGGGAGCGGGAAATGCTCGCGTTCGAACGCGTCGAGGCCGGCGAGTTCGGCGACCTGTGGCGGGCGGAGAGCGTGGTGAAGGCCACGGGGACCTGGCGGGTGCTCCTCCGCGCCCGCGGTGACGCCGTGGAGGAGACCTTCACGGTGGCGACCGAGTCCGAGGCGGGCGCGGAGACGCGGTTCGACGGGTTCGGCCTTTTCCCCGATCCGGTGCGCGAGGGCGACGAGCTGACCTTCACCGGTGTCCTGCGAGCGGACGACGCTGATGTCAGCGGCCTGCCCATCCTGCTGGAGTTCCGCGAGGACGACGAGTTCGCGTGGACCGAGATCACCCGTACGGATACTGGGGATGGCGGGCAGTTCACCGCCGTCGTGATCGCGCGGAACTCCGGCTTCTGGCGGGCGGAGTTCCCCGGCACCGGGACGAGAGGCACGGGGAGAGGGCTGTCCGCCGCCGACGCCCAGGCGCTGCGCGGCTCGCGCAGCGCCCAGCAGCACTCGGCGGTGGAGAAGGCGGGCCTGTACCAGGTGTCCCACACGGTCAGTGACCAGTCGGTCCCGAGGAACACGAACGTCCGGCATACCGGGAAGGTGCAGAAGCGCGACAACGTCAACGCTCGGTGGACCAAACTCAACCACGAGCGGGTCGAGCTGCTCTTCAACGGATCCGCTACCAACCGCACGGGCAACACCAGCGGCATGGGCAAATACCAGATCGACGCCAAGGCGGTGAGCACCGGTACGTGGGGGGTGAGGATCTCCAGCTCCGGCAACCAGTTCGCGGAGATCAAGGTGACCGTCAGCTGAGGGGGGGCCACCACCGTCCGGTGGGCCGCCACTTGCCTATACCCCTCTAAACTAGTAGGAAATGCATGTGTACCGAAGATCCCCGGACCAGCCGGTGCCGCGCCGAATGTGGGACAACCGCAGCACCGCCCACTACGCCAACCGCGACTACGGCACCGCCCACCGCGTCATGCACCGCATCACCCTGCGCGGAGACCGCCCCGTCGGCCCTGCCACCTCGCACTGACATCTCCTCGCCCTGCCGCGGGCACTGGAACAATACCGATCATGAAGTGCACTCGGCGCGAGGGAACGGAGAGCCCGCGAGGGCTTCCTGACAGTCGAACGATGCACTCGTCGTGGGTTGCCCTCGGGCAGCCGTCGCCACCCTCACTTGGGCAACGATGAACACGGCTCGTCTTTCAGGCCGGGTTCCTGAAGGTGGGGCATGCCCCTGACCAGGAGCAGAGCGGGCGGCACGACGAGGGCGATGCCCGCGGCGGTCGCGAGCACGGCCGCCTGGCTGGTCAGCTCCGACAGCGGCCCGGTCAGTGCCTGGCCGAAGGGCAGCAGCCCGAAGCCGCACAGCCAGGCGAACGAGGTCATCCGTCCGATGAGCTGGTCCGGGACAGCCCGCTGCAGGGCCACCTCCCAGTGGATGGCGTAGATCTCGACGCCCGCTCCGGCGATCACGTACGCGGCGAGGATGGGGAGCGGAGAGGTGGCGAGGAGGAGCGAGAGCGGCGCCGCGGCGTACAGCGCCATGGACGCCATGGCCAGCACCCCGACGGCTTTTGTCGTCGGCGAACGAGGCGTGCGGCGCGGGAGTCCAGCACGGCTCCCTGATCCGCCAGAACACCACGGCCGTCACCGCGAACACCGCCACGGTGATCGCGTAGGCGGCGCGGGTTCCGGTGGCGGCGACCAAGGCCACGCACAGGGCGGGCCCCACCATGAGGCCGGTACGAATCGAGACGGCGATCAGGGACCGGCCGGACATCCGTTCGTCCTCCGCGAGGACACCTCGGAGTATCGCGTTGAAGGCGGGCCGGATGAACGCCTCGGTGACTCCCGCGATGAAGATGACCACGGCGGAGGTCCAGATCGGCAGGGCGGGAGCCAGCGCCAGCGCGGCGACCACGACGGCCAGGACCCCGTACGCGGCCATCATGATCCGCCGTCGCGGCAGCCGGTCGGCCCACACGCCGCCGATCGGCAGGAAGATCACCAGGGCGACGCCGCGGACGGCGAGCACCAGCCCGAGTGACGAGGCGTCACCTCCGGCGCCGAGCACCGAAACGGTGATCGCGACGGCGAGCATCTGCTCGCCCATCACCGAGGCCGTCTGGCTCAGCAGGAGCAGCCGGAATCGAGCGTTGGCGATGGCCCTGACGTCGATGAGAATCGTCGCTCCTGGGGGTCGGCCGGTGCATACCGGTGGAACGGAATGGAACGCCTGAACTATCGAGTCAACAGCTCCCCGAGGTGCTTGGCCAGCGCCGTAAGCCGTACCCCACGACAGGAGAAGCCCCCCATGCGACGTTTATCGACCTCCCTGCTCCTCGCGGCCCTTTCCGCGGCCGCCGTCGTAGTGGCGACCGGCGGCCCCGGCGAGGCGGCCAGCCGGAATGCCGGCACCAGTGCGGCTCTCGACGACATGGGACAGGACATCTCCACGGCGACCACCGAGGTCAACCGGTTCTGGGCGCGGCATTGGGGAGACTTCTTCGACGGCAGATATTCCCGTCCCAAGATCGTCGGCGGTTACTCCCGCTCCGGCAAGCTCCCGCCCTACTGCGGAAACAAACGCGTCTCGTACAACAACGCGTTCTACTGCCCTTCCGGGGACTACATCACGTGGGATATCGATCTCCTGAAGAGCGGCTATCGCTCCGGCGACGCGTGGGTGTACCTGGTCATCGCGCACGAGTGGGGGCATGCCGTCCAGGCGCGGATCGATCCCTCGCTCAGGTGGCGCGGCAGAGAACTGCAGGCGGACTGCCTGGCGGGTGCGGCGCTGTTCGGTGCCGCCGAGGACGGGGCGCTGGAATTCGAGGAAGGTGACGTCGACGAACTGGTCGCCGCCTTCGACAGGCTGGGCGACAGGACGCCGTGGACGAAGGAGAGCGACCACGGAACCCCGGCGCAGCGGCTGTCGGCTTTCAACAGAGGGGCCGACGGGGGAGTGGACGGCTGCCTGCCCGATTGATCCATTGCTCAGGGTTCTACCTGGTCGGCCACGCAGGCCAGGTACAGGGCCAGGCGGGCCCGGTGATCGTCCGCCGGCCGGCCTGACAGCTGGGAGATCTTGTCCAGGCGGTAGAGCAGCGTGTTGCGGTGGATGTTCAGCGCGGCCGCGGCCCGGACGAGGTTGCAGCCGCTCTCGCAGTACGCGATGACGGTCTGGCGCAGCACCGGCCAGTCGGGACGGGCTCTCAGCCCGGCGATGGAGAAGCCGGCGAAGCGCGACCGTGCCCTGCGCGGCACCGCGGCCAGCAACTGGTGGACCCGCAGGTCGCCGATGGAGTGGACCTGCGCGTCGGCCTGGACGCGCGGCCCGAGGCGCAGCGCGGCGGCCGCGTCCTGGTAGGAGTCGTGCAGCCCGGGGACCGAGTCGGCCGCGATGCCGAGGCCGATCGCGACCCGGAGCCCGATCCGCTGGCGGATGTGGTCGGCGAGCGGCAGGCAGAGGGAGCGCAGGTCGGTGCCGGCGGGCCGGCGGGGGAGCGCGGCGAACCGGCTGGAGGTCATCGCGGCGACGAGGTCCTGGGAACCGGAGAACGTCTCGCGGATGGCACGGAGCAGCATCGACCGGGTGCCCGATCCGTCGGGGCTCGGCGCGCCCTCGCCGACGTCGATGATCACCGCGGTCCGCTCCGCCCGCAGGTTGTAGCCGAGCTCGCCGGCCCGCGCGACGAGATCTTCGGGATTGATCACGTCGGGGTCGAACTGCGCGATGTCGCGGAGCAGGTCCTCCACCGTCCGCTCCAGCACCAACCTGGAGCGCAGCCGCATCGACTCCTGCAGCATGATCTCCGTCTGCCGCTTGACCACCAGCCCGAATCGCTGGACCCGGGCGGGGGAGCCGGTGATGCCGACCGTGCCCAGCGCCCGGCCGTCGATGATGATCGGCAGCGTGATGCCGGGCCGCACCCCCTGCAGCCGGCGAGCCTGTTCCGCGGAGTGCGCCGCGGACTTCAGGGTGCGCATGACCTCCACCGACGCCTCATGGAACGAGCCGATGCGGCGGGTGTCGCCGCTGCCGATGACCACGCCGTCCGGATCGGTGATCAGCACGTTGAAGCCGATGATGTCGCTGGTGTCACCGGCGATCCCCTGGGCGAGCGTGGGCGTAAGGACCGGTGGCCAGGGTTGGGACATACATCCACCTCTATCGTGCGGATCGTACGACAACGTGCCGAAAAAGCCCGCTAACTATGAATTTATCGTCCAATGACGCGCGAGTGAAGCTCGTCTACGGTGGGCGCAATACGAGTTCTGGGGGATATATCGGAAAGAGGTCGCCATGAGGCGGAAAAGCGGCGTTATAGTCGCATTGATCATGATTACCGCCCTGGCAGGGTGTGGATCTGACAAACCCATCGAGAACTCCTACAACACCATCGAACCGGGCGTGCTCAAGGTCGCCGTCCAGCCGTACATGCCCTACACCGCGGTCCGCGGCCAGGACCTCGTGGGCATCGACAGCGAGATCCTCCAGGCCGTCGCGAAGAAGCTGAACCTGCGGATCGAACCCCAGGTCACCGACTTCAGCGGGATGCTCGGCAACGTGCAGGCCCGCAGGGTCGACATCTCCATCGGCGGCATCGCGTGGACGAAGGAGCGGCAGGCGCAGGGCCTGTTCACCGACCCGCCCTACTACTCGCCGCCGGCGATGGCGGTGCACGGCGACCAGCAGTACACCACGGTCGCGAACCTCGAAGGACTCCCGCTCGGCACCGTGACCGGCTACGTCTGGGTGAAGTCGATCCAGGCCATCCCCGGAGCCAAGCTGCACGCCTACCCCGACGCGCAGGGCGTCTTCAACGATCTGTCCGCCGGCCGTATCCAGGTGGGCTTCCTCGACCCGCTGCTGATCATCTACACCCAGCAGAAACGCCCGGACATGCGGTTCAGCACCCGATACCTCACCGCGCCGACGGATGAGGAGGTCAAGAAGCAGGCGGCGTACGAGTACCTGCGGCCGTACATGACCAGCTTCTACATCCCCAAGGAGGAACCCAAGCTGGAGCAGGCCGTGTCCGAGGCGATCAGGGGCATGTACGCCAACGGCGAGATGGCCGCGCTGATCAAGAAGTACGGCGGCGACGCCCAGCAGTTCCTCAAGCCCTCACCCTGGATGGCCCAGCAGCGGCGCGGTGTCGATCGCCCGGCCGGCTGGCAGCCCCCCAGCCTGTAAGACGGAGGCGCGACGTGTTCAAGGTTCCCTGGTCCGACTACACCGACGCGCTCCTGCAGGGGTTGCTGCGCACCGTGGAGTACGCGGCACTGGGCTTCGCGGGAGCGGTCGTGCTCGGGCTGCTCCTCGCGCTCATGCGGCTGAGCAGGTCGCGCCTGGTGCGGTTGCCCGCCTCGATCTACACCGAGGTCTTCAAGAACATCCCGTTGCTGGCGATCATCTTCGTCACCTACTTCGGGCTGACCTCGATCGGCGTGCGGTTGGGCGCGATCGAGGCGGGCGCGCTCAGCCTGGTGGTCTTCTACGCCGCCTACCTGTCGGAGACCTTCCGGTCCGCGCTCGCCGGGGTGGACGGCGGCCAGCGGGAGAGCGCCCAGGCTCTGGGCATGAGCCCGCTCGGCACGTTCACCCACGTGATCTTCCCGCAGGCGCTCAGGCTCGCCCTGCCCGGCACCAACACCATGCTGGTGGACCTGCTGAAGTCCACCTCGCTGCTGGTGACGATCTCGGCGGCCGAGCTCATGACCCAGGCGCAGCTCATCACGTCGGACACGTTCAGGGCGCTGGAGGTCTACCTCGTCATCGCGGCGATCTACTTCGCGCTCTGCTACCCGCTGTCGCAGGCGCTGCTCTGGCTGGAACGGCGGGTCAGGGCGGGCTCGCCGCTGCTCATGAGCAGGCGTCGCCGCCTGCGCAAGGCCCGCGCACTGCTGGGAGAGGGTTCATGACACCGCTCGTGAGAATCGACGGGCTGATCAAGTCCTTCGACGGCCGCCGCGTGCTCGACGATGTCAGCCTGGAGGTACGGCCGGGCGACATCGTGAGCATCCTGGGCCAGAGCGGCGGCGGCAAGAGCACGCTGCTGCGCTGCGTCAACCTGCTGGAACGACCGGACGCCGGCATCATCGAGCTGGCCGGCGAGCGGATCCACCCGGCGGGCGGCGACCTGGCCAGGCTGCGCCAGCGCGTCGGCATGGTCTTCCAGCGCTTCCATCTCTTCCCCCACCTGACGGCCGTGGAGAACGTGGTGCTCGCGCAGATGAAGGCGGCCGGCATCGGCGAGGACGAGGCGGTGGCGACGGCCGTACACCTGCTGCGCAGGGTCGGACTGGCGCACCGCGCGCTCGCCTTCCCCGGGCAGATGTCCGGCGGCGAGCAGCAGCGGGTCGCCATCGCCAGGGCGCTCGCGCTCAGGCCCGCGGTGCTGCTGTTCGACGAGCCCACCTCGGCCCTCGACCCCGAGTCGACCGGCGAGGTGCTGCGCGTCATGCGCACCCTCGCCGACGACGGCATGACCATGCTGATCGTCACGCACGAGGTGCCCTTCGCCAGGGAGATCTCCGACTGGGTGGCCTTCCTCGACCGGGGCCGCATCGTGGAGGAGGGGCCGCCGCAGAAGGTGCTCGACGACCCGCGGGAGGCACGGACGAGAGCTTTCCTCACGTCCTACGGGTCGGCACGGTGAGCGCGCCGCCCGTGGTGGTGATCGGAGGCGGCGCGGTCGGCCTCTGCACGGCCTTCTACCTGCGCCGGCAGGGCATGGAGGTGCACGTCGTCGACCGGGGTCCCGTCGGTGGCGGCTCCTCGCGGGGCAACGCGGGCTGGGTCTGCCTGAGCCATTCCGCGCCGGTGCCCGCGCCCGGCGTCGTCCGGTACGCCGTCAGCTCGATCGGTCGTCCCGACTCCCCGTTGTACGTGCGGCCACAGGCGACGCTGGCGTTCGCCCGCTGGCTGCTGATGTTCCGGCGGAGCAGCACCAGACAAGCGTTCGAGCGGGGCTACGCCGCCGTCGCCCGCTTCGCCGAGCCCGCCTTCGACCGCTATGGCGAGCTGGCGGCGGCCGGGGTCGACACGACCCTGACCCGGCCCGGCCTGGTCCACGCGTTCACCTCGATGGAGGAGGCCACACGCTTCCACCGCACCCAGCGCGCCATGACGTGGGCCGGGTACGACGTGCCCGCCGACATCCTCACCGGCAGGGACCTGCTGGACCTCGATCCCGCGCTCGGCGGCAAGGTCACGGCGGGCTACCGCGTGCGCGGGGAGGGCGTCCTCGACCCGACGGCCTTCGTCGAGTCGCTCGCCGCCCACCTGCGCAAGGCCGGGGTGCGCATCACCGAGCACGCGGCCGTGCGGGGGTTCCGCGTGCGCGGCGGTCAGGTGGCCGCGCTGCGCATGTCCGAGGGTGACCTCGACTGCTCCGCCGTGGTGGTCGCGGCCGGGTCCTGGTCGGCGGACCTGCTGCGCGGCCTGGGTATGCGGATGCCGCTGCAGGCGGGCAAGGGCTACAGCTTCTCGGTCGACCTCGACCCCACCCCCGAGCACCCCCTGTACCTCGGGGACAAGCACGTCGCGGTCTCGCCCATCGCGGGGAGCACCCGCATCGCCGGGACCATGGAGCTCAGCGGCAACAACCGGCGCCTCGACTGGCGGCGCGTGGTGGCCATCGCCCGCGCCAGCCGCGACTACCTCGGCCCGTGGTACGACACCCCTGACGACCTGATGGCGCTCATCCGCGACCCCTGGGTGGGCGGGCGGCCCATGCTCCCCGACGGATTGCCGGTGCTCGACCGGGTTCCCGGCACTCCCAACGCCTACGCGGCCACCGGCCACGGGATGCTCGGCATCACGCTCGCCCCGGCCAGCGGCCGGGCGATGGCCGACTACGTCGTCACCGGCCGCCGCCCGGCCGAGCTCGAGGCCTTCCGCGGCGACCGGCCGCCCCTCCGGACCGCCCGGCGATAGCCAACGCGCCGCTCGGCGGGAAGGCGCGAAGGCGCGCCACATCCCCGATTCCCGCGGTGACCTACCGGACCGCGGTCCGAAAGATCTCCCCCGGCATGAGGTTCATGGGTCTCTGTCCGGAAAGCCATGCATCTAGGGGATACGAGATGTGGGAGCGCGAACGGGAATGGCGTCACGTCGAGAGCCTGCTGCGCACGGTCGAAGGAGGCGCGGGCGGGACCCTGCTGGTGGACGGCGAGCCCGGAGCCGGCCGGACGCGGCTGCTCGCCGAAGCAGCCGCCGCCGCGGCCGGACGCCACATCACCGTGGTCCGCGGCAGCCCGGAGGACATGGGCGAGCTGATCCCGTGCGGCATGCTGTTCCAGGCTCTCGACCTGCGATTCGAGCCGGCGGCCTGCGATGATGCCGGCGCCTCTCGTACGCGGACCCTCGAACGGCTGAGGGCGGGCTTCGAGGAACGGGCCACGCAACCGATGCTGGCCGTGCTCGACGATCTGCACGCGGCCGACCCGATGACACTCATGGTGCTGCGCGCCCTCCACCACGTGCTGGCGCCCCGGCCCATCGGCTGGCTGCTGAGCCGCTCGACCGTCCTGGAGCACGGCCGGGCCGCTTTCCTGTTCGACCTCCTGGAGCGCGAAGGGGCAACCAGGGTCGAACTCGAGCCGCTCTCCCCGGAGGCGGCCGCCGGGCTGGTGACGGAGGCGCTCGGGGTGCCGCCCGATCCGGCGACGCTGGCCTGGGTGGTGGGCGCCGCCGGCGGCAATCCGCTGCTGATCAACGAACTCCTCGCCGGACTCCGGGACGAAGGGCTGCTGGGCGCCGTGATCGACGGTGCCGACCTGCCGTACGCGCATGTTCCCCTCCGGCTGCGGATGGTCGTGCGGCGCTGGATCGACACCCTCAGCACCGGTGCCAGGAACCTGGTGGAGACCGTCGCCGTGCTCGGCCGGTCGTTCTCGCCGGAACAGGCCGCGTCCCTGCTGGGCACCACACCGGCCGCGCTGCTTCCCCTGGTCGAGGAGTCCATGGCGGCGGGCATCCTGACCGCCGACGCCTGCGGTCTCACCTTCCGTCACGAGCTGGTCAGGCTCGTGGTCGCCACGCGGGTCCCGCAGCCGCTACGGCACGCGCTGCTGGACCAGCTCGGCGTCCGTACGCGTGCCCTACCGGCGAGCCGGCCACCGGCCGGCTCCAGCCTCGGCCACGTCGTGGCCTTCCTGGATACGGCGATCGCCGAGGGCCGGCTGCAGGAGGCCGAGCAACTGGTCAGGGAGGGCCTGGCCGACAGCGGTTCGGTGGACGGCGTGGTGGAATTGCGTGGCGTTCTCTCGGACATCCTGTATCTGACCGGCAAGATCGAGGAGGCCCTGCGGGAGGCCGAGACGGTGCTGGCCGTGCCGGACCTGCCCAGCCCGGTACGCGATCGGGCGGTCCTGGTCCGGCTGTACGCCCTGGCGCACCGGCCGGATTCCGGCAACTCGGTGCGGGCGTACGCGCACGAGGTCATGGAAGGGGCCGCCCGGCACGGTCCGGGGGCCACGGTCGCGGCCCTGGTCGCGCTCGCGGTGACCGAGTGGGACGAGGGGCGGCTGTCCGCCGCGCTGGCGTTCGCCGAGGACGCCCGGCGGCTGGCCGGCGCGGACGAGTCAGGAGTGCATCGCTACGACTCGCTGCTCGTCTCCGCCGCGATGCTCATGGACATTCATCGCCTCGACGAGGCACTGGTGATCCTCCAGGAGGCTCGTGCGGACATGTCCGCCCATGGTCATCTGGCCTGGCTCGCGGACGTCTCCGCGCTGGAGGCCCGAGCCGAGCTCACCGCGGGCCGGTTCGACAGCGCCGTCACCGAGGCGGAGCGGGCCCTTGACCTGGCCACCGCTCTGGGCACGCCGCTGTCGGTCATGGGGGCCAACGCCGTTCTCGCCACCGTAGCGCTGCGGCGCGGCGACCTGCGGGCGGCGACCCGGTACGCCATGGAGGGGGCCGGTGGTCCGCTCGACGGGCAGACGCGGCACGCCCTGCTGACCGCACAGGTCGCGGAGGTGCGCGACGGCCCGCTGAGCGCGATGACGCTGCTCACGGGACTTCCCGGCCCACTCGGGCGGCAGCGTTCGATGCTCACCATGGAGCCCTCGGCGGGCGCGTGGATGGTCCGCATCGCCCTCGCCACCGACGACCGCACGGCGGCCGAGGCCGTCGTGGCCACCGCGGAGGCGCTCAGCCGGGCCAACCCGGAGTTCGCCGTGCTGGTCGCCTCGGCCGCGCACGCCCGGGGCCTGCTCGACGGTGACGGCGACGCCCTCGCGCGGGCCGCCGAGCAGACGGACGACCTATGGGCGCGGGCCTCCGCCGCGGAGGACCTCGGCGTGCTGCTCGTCGCGGCCGGGCGGCACGCCGACGCCGCCGGCCACCTGGATCGCGCGCTCGCGATCTACCAGGACATCGGATCGGCCAGGGACTCGGCACGGGTCCGCCGGAGGCTGCGCGGCATGGGCGTACGCCACCGCCACTGGAGCTACGCCGAACGGCCGGTCACCGGCTGGGAGAGCCTCACCGAGACCGAGCGCAACATCTCGCTGCTCGTCGCCGACGGATGGACGAACCGGCAAGTCGCCGAGCAGACCTTCATCAGCGTGCACACGGTGGCCTTCCATCTGCGCCACGTCTACCGCAAGCTGCAGATCAACTCCCGCATCGAGCTCGTCCGTCTCGTGGTGACACAGGGAAGGACCGACCCCCGCCCGTCCGGTACGGCGGAAGCCTGATGACTACACATCTGGGGGATGTGGCGCGTGGAGGCCTGGTGAAGCCTCTAAAGCGTACGCAGAGGTATCGCGCCTGAAACGAGGAGGAGCCGTGTCCCTAGCACCGCATGGTCCCATCACGGCGAACCGGGTGCCGGTCGCCAGCTACCCGACATATCAAGAGGCCGAGAAGGCCGTCGACTTCCTGTCCGACCACGGATTCCCCGTGCAGGGAACGCTGATCGTAGGCGTGGGGCTGCGCTCGGTGGAGCAAGTGGTCTCGCGCATGACCTACCTGCGCGCGATCGGGATGGGCGCCGCGTCCGGCGCCTGGTTCGGCGTGCTCATCGGCCTGTTCCTGGGGATCTTCTCCCCCAGAATGACGCTCGCCGTCGTGCTGTGGGGGCTGATCTGGGGAGCGATCGCCGGAGCGATCTACGGTCTGATCGCGCACTCGGTGCACGGCGGACGGCGGGACTTCGTCTCGGAGAGCGGGCTGGTCGCCGACAAGTACGAGGTCCTCGTCGAGTCCGAGAACGTGCCCAAGGCCCAGACACTACTCGGACAGATCGGAAAAACAACGGGCTAGGGGGAGCTCGCCATGGCGAAAGCAGTCGGCATCGATCTCGGTACGACCAACTCGGTGATCGCCGCCACGGAGGACGGTCATCCCACGGTGATTCCCAACGCGGAGGGCTTCCGGACGACGCCGTCGGTGGTCGCGTTCACCGACCAGGGCGAGCGGCTGGTGGGCCTGCTGGCTCGCCGGCAGGCCATACTCAACCCGAAAGGGACGATCTACTCCGCCAAGCGCTTCATCGGCCGCCGCTACAACGAGGTCGAGAGCGAGCTCCACGCGGTCTCCTTCGACGTGGTGGAAGGGCCGGACGGAGCCGTACGCTTCCAGGTCGGCGACAAGCAGTACGCTCCGGAGGAGGTCTCGGCCCTCGTACTGAGGAAGCTCGTCGCCGACGCGGCGAAGTATCTCGGCGAGAAGGTGACCGAGGCCGTCATCACCGTCCCGGCCTACTTCAACGACGCCCAGCGCCAGGCGACCAAGGACGCGGGGCGCATCGCGGGGCTGGAGGTCCTGCGGATCATCAACGAGCCGACCGCCGCCGCGCTGGCCTACGGGCTGGACAAGAAGGCCAACGAGACCGTGCTGGTCTTCGACCTGGGCGGCGGCACCTTCGACGTCAGCGTCCTGGACATCGGTGACGGGGTCGTCGAGGTACGTTCGACCTCCGGCGACGGACACCTGGGCGGCGACGACTTCGACCGCCGCATCGTCGACTACCTGGCCGACGAGTTCCAGAAGGAACAGGGCATCGACCTGCGCAAGGACCCGCAGGCCCTGCAGCGGCTCTTCGAAGCGGCGGAGAAGGCCAAGGTCGAGCTGTCCTCGGTGACCCAGACCACGATCAGCCTGCCGTTCATCACGGCGGACGCCTCGGGGCCGAAGCACCTCAACACCACGCTCATGCGCTCCACGTTCGAGCAGATCACCGCCGACCTGGTCGAACGCTGCGTCCACCCGGTCGAGCAGGCGATGGAGGACGCCAAGCTCAGGCCGGCGGACATCGACGAGGTGATCCTCGTCGGTGGGTCGACCCGGATCCCCGCCGTGCAGAACCTGGTGCGCAGGCTCACCGGCGGCAAGGACCCCAACATGACGGTGAACCCGGACGAGGTCGTGGCCATCGGCGCGGCGATCCAGGCGGGCATCATCAAGGGTGAGGTCGAGGACGTCGTGCTGCTCGACGTCACGCCCCTTTCGCTGGGCGTCGAGACGCTCGGCGGCGTCATGACCAAGGTCATCGAACGCAACACGACGATCCCGGCCCGCCGGACCGAGACCTTCAGCACGGCCGACGACAACCAGGGCGCCGTCGACATCGTGATCTTGCAGGGGGAGCGGGAGCGCGCGGCCGACAACCGGGTGCTCGGGCGCTTCCGGCTGGAGAACATCCGGCCCGCGCCCCGGGGAGAGCCGCAGGTCGAGGTCACCTTCGACATCGACGCCAACGGCATACTCAACGTCTCCGCCCGCGACAAGGATACCGGCGCCGAGCAGCGGATCACCATCAGCGAGAGCTCCAACCTGGACAAGCAGGAGATCGAGCGGATGGTCGCCGACGCCGAGCGCAACCGCACCGAGGACGCCAGGATCCGGGAGACGATCGACGCCCGCAACGAGCTGGACTCGATCGCCTACCAGGTGGAACGCCGCCTGCAGGAGCTCGGCGACGCCGTCCCCGTACACGAGAAGGCGCGTGCGGAGCAGCTCGTCCAGGACGCCCGGCAGGCGATCAAGGAAGAGGCGCCGGCCGACCGGTTGCGTTCGCTCACCGGCGAACTTCAGCAGGTGTTCCACGGGCTCGCGGCCACCAGCCGGCAGGAGGGCCGGTCCGGCGTGCCACCACAGGGAAGGACGGAGACCGCTGCCGGTAGCGACGAGGACGTGATCGACGCCGAGTACACCACGTCCGACTCGGAGTGACATGAACGACCGCGAAGACAGGACGGACGAGACCGAGGCGCCGGGCGCGCCCGCGACGGCGGACGCGCCCGAGGAGACCGACGCCAAGCTCGCGGAGCTGGAGGACCGCTGGCTGCGTTCGGTCGCCGAGCTGGACAACGTGCGCAAGCGCATCGCCCGGGACACCGAACGGCTGCGGGCCGAGGAACGGGACAGGGTGGCGGCCGAGTGGCTGCCCATCCTGGACAACCTGGAGCTCGCGCTGGGCCACGCGGCCGGTCAGGAAGGCGACGCGCGCGCGATAGCCGAAGGGGTACGGGCCGTGCGGGACCAGGCTCTCGCGGTGCTGTCCCGCCTGGGCTACGCCCGCCACGACGAGACCGGCGTGCCGTTCGATCCCGTTCACCACGAGGCGGTGGCGACCGTCGAACGGGACGACGTCGAGCCGGGCACCGTTGTGCAGGTGGTCCGTCCGGGCTACGGCGACGGTCTGCGGCAGCTCCGCCCGGCGATCGTGGTCGTCGCGAAGAAGGCGGAGTGATGGTGGCCCGGCGGGACTTCTACGAAGTGCTCGGCGTCGACAGGAAGGCCGACCAGGACGAGATCCAGCGGGCCTATCGCAAACTCGTACGCGCCCACCATCCCGACGTCAACAAGGATCCCGGCGCGGAGGACCGGTTCAAGGAGATCTCGGAGGCGTACTCCGTACTCTCCGACCCCGGCACGCGCCGGCGGTATGACGCGTTCGGGCCTGATTTCCGCCAGGTGCCGCCCGACGTGGACCCCGCGCAGTGGGCGCGGGCTCGCGCCGGCGGAGCACGCGCGGGCCGGGGCGGCCGGCGGAGCTCGGCGGGGACGCCGGACTTCGGGTTCGGCACGGATGAGGGCATCGACATCGAGGACCTGCTCGGTGGCATGTTCGGTGGCCGCGGCGGGCGGGGCTGGGGGCCCGTGCCCGGCGCCGACCAGGAGGCGGAGCTGACGCTCACGGTCGAGGAGGCCTACCAGGGCGGGCGTCGGGCCATCACGCTGCCCGGCGGCCGGCGGCTGGACGTCGCGATCCCCCCGGGGGTCACCAACGGGCAGCGCATCAGGCTCGCCGGCCAAGGCGGGCACGGAAGCGAGGACGCCAAGCGCGGCGACCTCTTCCTCATCGTGCGGCTCGCCGAGCATCCCCGCTACCGCGTGGAGGGCCGCGACATCCACGCCGTCCTGCCGCTCGCCCCCTGGGAGGCCGCGCTGGGCGCCACGGTCGCCATCGACACGCCGGGCGGCGAGGCGAAACTCAAAGTGCCGCCGGCCTCCTCGACCGGCCGCCGCCTGCGGCTGCGCGGCCGCGGCATGCCCAGCCCGCGCGGCGGCCCGGGCGACTTCTTCGCCGAGGTGCGGATCATGGTGCCGGCCCGGCTCACCGAGGAGGAGCGGCGCCTGTTCGAGCAGCTCGCCGCCGTCTCGGCCTTCGATCCGAGGGGGCGTTCATGACCTATGCGCTCGTACGGCCGATGCTGCTGGACCTGAACTCCTTCGCGCACGCCACCGGGCTGCACCCGGAGGCCGTCCGCCGGCTCGTGGCGCTGGGCCTGCTCGAACCGGTCAGGGACGCCAAGGGGGAGTTGTGCTTTCCGCCCGCCCAGGTGACGTTGGCCGCCCGGATCCAGCGGCTGCACGCGGGCCTGTCGCTCAACTACGCCGCCATCGGCCTGGTGATCGACCTGCTCGACCGGATCGAGGAACTGGAGACGACCCTGCGGAGCCTGTCCACACGACACTAAGGGGACGACATTGAGGAGACGACATTGAGGAGAGTGGAGTGGACCCGAACCGGATGACCCAGAAATCGCAGGAGGCCCTGCACGACGCCCAGACCAAGGCCCTGCGTCACGGGCACACCGAGGTCGACGCCGAGCACCTCCTGCTGGCCCTGCTCGAACAGCCGGAGGGTTTGGCACCCCGGCTGATGGAGGTGGCCGGGGCCGACCCGGCGAGCCTGCGCGCCGACCTGGAGGCGGAACTCTCCCATCGGCCCAAGGTCAGCGGGCCGGGCACCACACCCGGCCAGGTCTTCGTCACCCAGCGGCTGTCACGGCTGCTCGACACCGCGGACCGGGAGGCGAAGCGGCTCAAGGACGAGTACGTCTCCGTCGAGCACCTGCTGCTGGCCCTGATCGAGGAAGGCAGCGCGACCCCGGCGGGACGCCTGCTGCACGGCAAGGGACTGACCCGGGACCGCTTCCTCCAGGCTCTCACCGCCATCCGGGGCAACCAGCGGGTCACCTCGGCCATGCCCGAAGTGGCCTACGAGGCGCTGGAGAAGTACGGGCGCGACCTGGTGGCCGAGGCCCGCGCGGACAAACTCGACCCGGTGGTCGGCCGCGACACGGAGATCCGCCGCGTGATCCAGATCCTCTCCCGCAAGACCAAGAACAACCCCGTCCTGATCGGTGATCCCGGTGTCGGAAAGACGGCCATCGTCGAAGGGCTCGCCCAGCGGATCGCCCACGGCGACGTGCCCGAGGGGCTGCGCGACAAGACCGTCTTCAGCCTGGACATGGGCTCGCTCGTGGCCGGCGCCAAGTACCGAGGGGAGTTCGAGGAACGCCTCAAGGCGGTGCTGAACGAGGTGAAGAGCGCGGAGGGCCGGATCATCCTGTTCGTCGACGAGTTGCACACGGTGGTCGGAGCCGGGGCGGCCGAAGGCGCCATGGACGCCGGCAACATGCTCAAGCCGATGCTCGCGCGCGGCGAGCTGCACATGATCGGCGCGACCACGATCGAGGAGTACCGCCGGCACATCGAGAAGGACGCGGCCCTGGAGCGGCGCTTCCAGCCGGTGCTCGTCGAAGAGCCCTCCGTCGAGGACGCCATCTCGATCCTGCGCGGACTGCGCGAGCGGCTGGAGATCTTCCACGGCGTGAAGATCCAGGACAGCGCGCTCGTCGCCGCGGTGACGCTGAGCCACCGCTACATCGCCGACCGGTACCTGCCGGACAAGGCCATCGACCTGGTCGACGAGGCGTGCGCGATGCTCCGTACCGAGATCGACTCCATGCCCGCCGAGCTCGACGAGCTGACCCGGCGGGTGATGCGACTGGAGATCGAGGAGGCCGCGCTGGCCAAGGAGGAGGACCCGGCGAGCCAGGCCCGCCTCACCGACCTCCGCAAGGAGCTGGCCGACCTGCGCGCCCAGGCCGGCGCCACCCGGGCGCAGTGGGAGGCCGAACGCTCGGCCCTGCGCAAGGTCCAGGCCCTGCGGCAGGAACTGGAGACCGTACGGCGGGAGGCGGAGCAGGCCGAACGCGACTACGACCTCAACCGCGCCGCCGAACTCCGCCACGGCAGGCTCCCCGACCTGGAACGCCGGCTCCGTGCCGAGGAGGAGCGGCTGGGCAGCCGGCAGAACGGGCACCGGCTGCTGCGCGAGGTCGTGACCGAGGAGGAGATCGCCTCCATCGTCTCGCGCTGGACCGGCATCCCCGTGAGCCGGCTGCAGGAGGCGGAGCGCGACAAGCTGCTCAGGCTGGACGAGATCCTGCACGAGCGGGTCATCGGCCAGGAGGAGGCCGTGCGGCTCGTCGCCGACGCCGTCATCCGCGCCCGATCCGGCATCAAGGACCCCCGGCGCCCCATCGGATCCTTCCTCTTCCTCGGGCCGACCGGTGTCGGCAAGACCGAGCTGGCCAAGTCGCTCGCGGCCGCGCTGTTCGACACCGAGGACAACATGATCCGCATCGACATGAGCGAGTACCAGGAGCGCCACACGGTCAGTCGCCTGGTCGGCGCGCCTCCCGGCTACATCGGCTACGAGGAGGGCGGTCAGCTGACGGAGGCGGTGCGCCGCAAGCCGTACTCGGTGGTGCTGTTCGACGAGATCGAGAAGGCGCACGCGGACGTGTTCAACACGCTGCTGCAGGTCCTGGACGACGGGCGGCTGACCGACGCGCAGGGCCGCACGGTCGACTTCCGCAACACCGTGATCATCATGACCTCCAACATCGGCTCGCAGTACCTGCTCGACGGGGTCACCTCCGACGGCGAGATCAAGCCCGAGGCGCGCGACCGGGTGATAGGGGAGCTGCGCCGGCACTTCCGGCCGGAGTTCCTCAACAGGGTCGACGACATCGTGCTGTTCAAGCCGCTGACCGAGGCCGAGATCGAACGGATCGTCGAGCTGATGTTCCACGACATCCGGCAGCGGCTGGCCGACCGGCGTCTCACGCTGGAGGTCACCGACGAGGCGCGGCGGCTCATCGCCAACCAGGGCTACGACCCGGTCTACGGCGCCCGGCCGCTACGCCGCTTCCTCGCCCGCGAGGTCGAGACCAGGATCGGGCGCGCCCTGCTCAGCGGCGACATCCCCGAAGGCTCGACCATCGCCGTCGACGTCGACAAGGGCGAGCTGAACGTCACCTTCCACGGAGCGGGGTGACGCCTATGTTTCCGCGGTGTGGTCCTCGTCGTAGATGTCGGACGCCGACCTGACGATGAACGGGTCCGGGGCGCCGACCACCTCGTGGTCCTTGTTGTCGTAGTCGAACAGGTTCAGCACGTGGCGCATCGCCTCCAGGCGGCCCCGTTTCTTGTCGTTGCTCTTGATGACCGTCCACGGCGCCTCGCGGATGTCGGTGTTGAGGAACATCTCCTCCTTGGCGCCGGTGTAGTCGTCCCACCGATCCAGCGAGGCCAGGTCCATCGGCGACAGCTTCCACTGCCGCACCGGATCCACCTGCCGGATGATGAACCGGGTGCGCTGCTCCGAGCGCGTCACCGAGAACCACAGCTTGACCAGGTGGATGCCGTCGCGTGTCAGGGCCCGCTCGAACTGCGGCACCTGCACCATGAACTCCCGGCACTCGGCCTCGGTGCAGAACCCCATCACCCGCTCGACCCCGGCCCGGTTGTACCAGGACCGGTCGAACAGCACGATCTCCCCGGCGGAGGGCAGGTGGGCGATGTAGCGCTGGAGGTACCACTGGGTGCGTTCGCGTTCGGACGGCTTCTCCAGCGCGACCACGGTGGCCCCGCGCGGGTTGAGGTGCTCCATGAACCGCTTGATCGTGCCGCCCTTGCCCGCCGCGTCACGCCCCTCGAACAGGACCACCAGGCGCTGGCCGGTGTCCTTGACCCAGTACTGCAGTTTCAGCAGCTCGATCTGCAGCAGCCGCTTGTCGTGTTCGTAGTCCTCCCGGGGCAGCCGCTCGGGGTAGGGGTAGTGCTCGCGCCAGGTGTCGACCCGGCTGCCGTCCGGCCGCAGCAGCACCGGATCGTCATCGTCGCTGTCATCCACCAGCAGGCCGGGGGTGGAGTCCAGCAGTGAAACCCGTTCCATGACACCCGACTTGCCCAAATTTCGCCCGGCGATGCCGTTTTCGAGTGGTGTTCAGGAGCAGTTCGTTTTCGTCACGGGTGTGGATCGCGCGGGTCGACGCGGCGGGCGGCCAGGCGGTCGGGGTCGGGCCAGTGCACGCCGTGCGCCCAGCCCGCCAGCTCGAACCAGCGGATCAACCGGGCGCTGGGGTCGAGCTGGCCCTGCAGCACCCCGTGCCGGGCGCAGGCCGGCTCCACATGGTGCCAGTTGTGCCAGCCCTCGCCGAGCGTCAGCATCGCCACCCACCGGACGTTCGACGAGCGGTCCCTGGTACGGAAGGGGCGATCGCCGAAGGTGTGCGCGATGGAGTTGACCGACCATGTGACGTGGTGGACCACGGCGTAGCGGACCAGCCCGCCCCAGAAGAAGGCGGTCCACGCGCCCGCCCACGACATCGACCACAGCCCGCCCACCACGGCGGGCAGCGCGAACGACAACGCCGCGACAGCCGGATAGGCGGCGTCGAAGCGCCGTACGTCCGGGTCGGCCAGCAGGTCCGGCACCCAGTGCCGGCGGCTGGAGCGCTGACGGGCGGTGTAGAACCAGCCGATGTGGGCGTGCGCCATGCCGCGCAGCAGGGCCAGGCCGTCGTCGCCGTAACGCCACGGCGAGTGCGGGTCGCCGTCGCGGTCGGCGTACTTGTGGTGCCGGCGGTGTTCGGCCGTCCACAGGGTGACCGGGCCCTCGACCGCCATGCCGCCGGCCAGCATGAGGGCGATGCGCAGCGGCCGGTGGCACTTGAAGGCCCGATGGGTGAAGAGCCGGTGGTAGCCGATGGCGATCCCGAAGATGCTGATCAGGTACATCACCACCGCGATGACCACGTCACGCGGGCCGATGCCCCATCCCCAGGCGGCGGGCACGGCGAGCGCCGGGAGCAGCACGGGGAGCACCACGAGGACGATCAGGTAGACGGTCCGGCGGCCGGTGGTGGCCGTCACCGTCTCCGCCGTCCCCGAATCCGGCTGCGGGATGGATGACGAGTTCACGCTATCTCCCGTGATCGGCGAAGACGATACGGCTCCTCATTCAACGGCCGCGTGCCCAGAGCACGGCAATGACCTGGAAGTGACGAAGCCATCACTCAGGGGAATCAAAACAATCCATACGGTAGTCATCAAGAAATGGGTATCGCCTGCCTAGGTTGTGGCTACACATCGTAATGATCTTTGTGCGCTCCGGCGTCGACGGAAGGGCCTACAGCATGGGTGCTGTCGATCAGACGACCACAGGCGGCCATCTGGAGAGATACGACGAGGCGCTGGCCCGTGCTCCGATGGCCGCGTTCGGCCTGGTCCGGGAGTGGATGCGGACCGACTGGCGAGACCTGTTCGCCGAGCTCCGCGAGCGGCGCCCCATCTTCGTCACGCCCATCTTCACGATCGTGACCCGCTTCGCCGACGTCACCGAGGTGCTCTCCCGCGAGGAGGTCTTCTCGGTCCGCGCCTTCGGCCCGCGCCTCGACGCCGCCCTGGGCGGGCCGTTCATGCTGGGCCGGGACGCCACCCCGATGAACTGGCGGGACAAAGGGCTGATGCGGGTCATGCTCGACCCGCGCGACGTGGCCGGGGTGCGCGAGCTGACCGGGCGCCTTGCCGACGAGCTGCTCGACGCCGCCTTGCCGTACGGCCGCATCGAAGCGGTCCACGGGTTGTTCCGCACCGTCGCCCTGGGCGTGTCCGCGCAGTACTTCGGCTTCCCCGGCCCCGACGCGCAGACCCTGTCGCGGTGGACGCGGGCCATCGTCACCGACGGCTTCGCCAACTTCCTGGGTGATCCGGAGATCCAGGCGGCGTCGGCCCGCGCGGGCTCGGAGATGGTCACATACCTGCGCGGCCGGCTCGCCGAACACCGGGCCGCGCTGCGGGCGGGACGGGAGCTGCCCGACGACGTCTTCGCCCGGCTCGCCGGCACCACCCTGCCCGCCGAGATCGGCATGGACGACGAGCGCATCCTGATCAACATGGCCGGCCTGCCTCTGGGGTTCGTGGAGAGCGGGCCCGGCGCCATGGTCGAGGCGGCCGAACAACTGCTGCTGCGCCCGCAGGTGCTGGCGCAGGCCGTCGAGGCCGCCGGCGACCCCGACCCGACGCGCTTCGACCGTTATGTATGGGAGGCGCTGCGGTTCAATCCGTTCTTCAAGCTGCTTCCCCGGCTGTGCGAGCGCGACTACGTGCTGGCCGCCGGCACCCCGCGCCGCACGGTGATCCCCGCGGGCACGTTCGTGCTCGCCGCGCCGGCCTCGGCCATGTTCGACGCGGACGTGGTGGCCGAGCCCGGCGAGTTCCGCCTCGACCGGCCGGCCCACCACCAGCTGTTCTTCGGTTACGGCCACCACGCCTGCCTCGGCGTGCATCCCGCCAGGGCGATCATCTGCGAAGCCGTACGCCGCCTGCTGCTGCGCCCCGGCGTGCGCCTGCTCCCACCGCCGGAAGGGCGGATCGAACGCGCCGACGGGATCTTCCCCGACCGGTTCGTCCTCGGGCTCGGCTCCGCGGACCAGGAAGGATGACGATGGCGCACCGCGACGCGACGGCGCGGACCATCGCCACCGACGGGGTCGCCAACCGGCTCAGGTTCCTGGCCCTGACCAACGGCCGGCCGTTCTGGGATCTCGTCCAGTCCATCCGGCCGCTACGGAGCCGGCTCAACGCCATGCTGATCGACCACGCGATCCGCGAGATGCCGCCACGGCCGGAGCCGCTGAGCACGATGGCCGACTACACCTCATGGGCCTCGCTGACCGACCGCACCTACAGCGGCCGGCACATGCCCCCCGTCGCGGTGGCCGAGGGTGCCCGTCCCACGCCCGAGCGGGCCGCCGACCTGTTCACCCGTGGCGAGAACATGATCGCCTGCCCGCGCTCCACGGTGTTGTTCGCCTACTTCGCCCAGTGGTTCACCGACGGCTTCCTGCGCGGCGACACCCACATCCCGCGTGACCCCCGCAAGAACAGCTCCAACCACCAGATCGACCTGAACCAGCTCTACGGCCTGCGCGAGGCGGTGACGGACGCGCTGCGTACGTTCGACGGCGGGCTGCTCAAGAGCCAGTTCATCAACGGCGGGGAGTTCCCGCCCTACCTGTGCGAGAACGGCAAGATCAAACCGGAGTTCGCCCCGCTGAGCGTCATCCGCTTCGCGGAGCTCACCGACGCGCAGCGCGACACGCTGTTCGCGACCGGGAGCGACCGGGGCAACATCCAGGTCGGCTTCACCATGCTCACGGTGCTGTTCCTGCGCGAGCACAACAGGGTGGCCCGCCTGCTCAGTCAGCTCTGCCCGCGCTGGGACGACGAGCGCCTGTTCCAGACGGCGCGCAACATCCTCATCGTGCTGCTGATCAAGCTGGTGGTCGAGGAGTACATCAACCACATCACGCCCTACCACTTCCGCTTCGCCCTGGATTCGCGGCTGTCGACGATGCTGGCCCGCGTGCCCTGGCACCGGGAGAACTGGGCCTCGGTGGAGTTCAACCTCGTCTACCGCTGGCACAGCCTGATCCCCTCCCGGCTGTCGGTCGGCGGAAGCGACCTGCCGATGGAGCGGACCCTGCTCGGCGGCGCGCTGATCACCGAACACGGCCTGGGCCGGCTCTTCGAGGACGCCTCCCGCCAGCGCGCCGGGCGCATCGGGCTGTTCAACACCGACCCTCTCCTTCGGGAGGTCGACGTGGCCAGCATCGCCGACTCGCGCACCCTCGGCCTGGCGCCCTACAACAGCTACCGCGAGCACTGCCGTTTCCCCCGGGTGCGCGGGTTCGAACATGTCTCCGGCGACGAGCGGGTCAGCGGCGCGCTGCGGGAGCTCTACCGCAGCGTCGACGACCTCGACCTGTACGTCGGCCTGTTCGCCGAGGAGCCCAGTGCGCCCGACGCCATTCTGCCGCCGCTGCTCACGAAGATCATCGCCATCGACGCCTTCTCCCAGGCGCTGACCAACCCGCTGCTGGCCCCGCGGGTGTCCAACGCCGCGACCTTCTCCCCGCACGGCATGCGGATCATCGCGAGCACGCGGACGCTGTCGGACGTACTGCACCGCAACATCCCAGAGGATCCGAGCCCCCGCTTCGTCAGCATGGCGCGAAGGGGAGTCCGGTGAGCGGGGAGACCGACCCGGCCGGGCCGGAGATCGGCTCGACCGCGTCGGAGAGCGGCCCCGCCGCTGGGTCGTTGCGGGCCGCGGCGCGCGAGCTGGTCGACATCGGGGTCACGATCCGGGAGGCGGCGGTCCACACCACGGCCGCGCTCACCGACGGCGCCCTGCTCCGTGCCCTGCCGCACGCCCCCTCGCCGGGTTACCTGGCCCACCGCGCGCTGCTCCGCGCGATCCTCAACCGCAAGGGCCTCGGCTACGCGGTCACCGGCGGCCGGCTGGGCACCCTGGCGGCCAGACTCGGCGGCATGGCCGGCGCGGAGAGCCTGGCCGTCCGGGTGCTGGCCACCTCGCTGCGACTGCGGATCGCCGCCGTCTCCGTCGGCCACCCCGAGTTGACCGGCGACCCCATGCTCGCCCGGCTCATCGAGGCGGCCGCCGCCGACCGCGACCTGGAGGCCATCCGCGCGCTCCGCGCCCTGATCAAGAACCGTGGGGCGGTACGCGCGCTCAGCGGCCTCGCCCCGATCTTCGGCGAGGTCCTCGCCCTGCGGGCGCTGCTCGACGAGAACCCGCTCAACGACGACACCGCCTGGCTGATCGCGACGGGAAAGGGCTACGCCACCGCCGACCCGATCACCGGCATGAGCAACAGGGCCGTCGCGGCCCTCGACACGGGGGAGGGCGCCGCGCGCCGCGTCGACCTGCCCGCCGCCGAATCCGTGCGGCTGTGCTCGCAGGGGTCGCTGCTCGGCTTCCTGCGCAACATCAGCGTGGTCGGTACGACCGGCCGGATGCTCATCCAGAGCGTCGAGGGTCCCGACGGGGTGGAGCGGCACATCGTCCAGGCGCCCGGCATGCGGGCGGGACGGCCGGACGGCGACTCACCCCAGGATCTGCTCGGCGCCTTCAGCAGCGCCGTGCTGGCCAGCAGCCCCTACAGCCGCTCGCTGGTCAAGGCCGTCGACGACTACGGCCTGCCCCAGGGCGCCGAGCTGGCGCTCATCGGGCACAGCGCGGGCGGCGCGGCCATCATGAACCTGGCTCAGGACGCCGAGTTCTGCGCTCGCTACATGGTCACCCATGCCGTCGCGGTCGGCTCGCCCGTCGACTTCAAGGTCCCCGCCGATCCGCGCACCTGGGTCGCCAGCGTCACCAACCAGCACGACATCGTCCCCACCCTCGACGGCCAGGGCGCGGGCAACTGCTTCGACCTGCATCCCGACTGGTACGTGGTGGACTACTTCGACTCCACCCACCTGTTCCCGCTCTGCCACAGCATCGAGCACTACATCGCCAACATCGCCGACGACCTGCCCGAGGCGCGGCGCCGGATCGACGGGCGGCTCACGCCGTACCGGGGGCCGGTCGTGCGCTCACAGGCGTACCTGCTGTCCGACCGCCCACCCGGCCCCGAGGGCTCCGCCTTCCTCGCCGTCCCCACCTATTCGAAGGGGCCCGTCGAGCTGCCGATCAGGTGCCAGGACGGCAGCGCCCTCACGGCGTACTTCGCCGCGGACCCGGCGGTGGCGGCAGCCCTGCTGGAGGGGGCCGGGTTCGGGCCCGCCGTGCGGGTCGCGGGGCGGGCCCTCGTGGCCGTGCACGCCTTCTGGAACCGGCATACCAGCGTGGGCGGCTACCGCGAGGTCCAGCTCGGGATCGTGGTGCCCGGACCGTGGCGGTCGCGGTCGCCGCGCGTCTGGCCCGATCTGCTGCGCGGCGCCGACCGGCGGCGCTCGGGCAGCTTCCTGGCCGGCTCCGTGCTCGACGACGCCACCGTCCACTCCGTGGCGCCGCGGTTGTGGGGCGGCGAGCCGTACCTGGCACCGCTGGAGTTCGAGCTCACCACCAGGGCCGCGCGCGTCGACGTCGGTCCGGCCGATGACCGGATCCTCACGCTGCGCGGGCTGCTCGGCCCCTGGCTGCCCGTGAGTGACCGCGATCTGGTCGGCTACGCGCGGGGGGCGGCGGACGCGATGCTGCGCTCATGTGTACGGACCCGCGGTCTGGGCCGTCTGCATCCCCTGCCTCGGGTGCGGCTGGTCGTCGAGCCGCAGTCGGCGCACCCGCTGGCGCAGCGGCTTCGCGAGCTGGGTCTCGACGGCGCCCGGCCGCTGCTGTGCCTGTCGGCCACCGCCCACCAGACGCTCCGGGGCGCCGCCGTCCCGGTGCTGATCCCCTGACCGGAGGACCGATGTCAGCCGAACCCGCGGCGATCGCCGCCCACGCCGCGATCCTGCGATCCGACATCCGCGCGCTCGCCGACTGCGCCGTACGCCTGCGCGAGATCGAGGCCAGGCTGATGGCCGGCGGCGGCGCGCCGCCCTGGTTGCGCGACGCGGTGACCGCCCACCACGCCGCCTGCGTGACGGCCGCCGCCGATCTGACCACGGCGGCGGCGTACCTGCGCCAGTACGCCGAGCGGGCGCGCCCCTGACGCGCCCACCCGCCGCGTTGCACGGCCCGCCTCGTCGTTCGGCCCGCCTCGTTGTACGGTCCGCGCTGCGTTCAGTCTGCTTCGTGGATGGCCCGTGCCGCGCTCAGCCCCGACTCCAGGGCGCCCTCGATCCACGCGTGCCACAGCGAGCAGTGCTCGCCCGCGAAGTGCACGCGGCCCTCCGGCGCGATGATCGCGTCATGCAGGTTGCTCTGCTGGTGCGGCTCGAACAGGGCGAAGGCGCCGGCCGCGTAGGGGTCGTTGTACCAGGCGTGGGTGACGCCGAACTCGAAGTGGTCGTGGATCTGGGGATGGATCTTGGCGACGTCCTCGAGCGCCTGATCGACCCGCTTCTGCGACGACATCGCGCCCCACCGCAGCGCGTCCTGCCCCCAGGTGTAGCTGGCCAGCAGGACCGTACGCTCGTCGTCGGGCGCGGGGTGCGAGGGGTAGCAGATGCGCCGGATCGGCAGGTCGGTGACCGTGGTGCCGCCGACGATGCCATCGGTCTGCTCCCAGAACGGCCGCCGTACCTGAAAGAGGATCTTGGTGGAGGCGTTGTAGTTCAGCTCGCGGATGGCGCGCTGCTTGCGGCGGGAGAAGGCGGGCCTGGCCTCGACGTCGCGCAGCACCGAGAACGGAATCGTGCAGATGGCGTAGTCGCCGGTGAGCGTGGTCTTGCCCGCGCCCGTCCTGAGGTGCAAGGTGACCGAGTGGTCGTCCTGCTCGATGGCGGTGACCTCGTGGCCGAACCGGATGTGGTTCTTGAGCTCCCGGTAGAAGGCGTCCGGCAGCCGGTCGGCGCCGCCCTCGATCTCCTGCATGTCCTCGAACGCCCGCCCGATGATCTCACGGAACTGCTCGATGATCGCCGCGTTGAGGTTGGCCTCCCGGAAGCTCATGACGCCGTAGAGCTCGATGGCCCCCTCGGAGAATCCGCGCTCGCGCAGGAAGCTGCGGATGGAGTAGCGGTCGTACTCGGCGCAGATGCGGTCGAGCGCGTTCTCGCCCTCCTGGGCGTACAGGTCGTGGATCTCCTGTGTGGCGGTGCGCCACAGGTCCTCGTAGGTGCGACCGCGCTCGTGCTCGGCCAGGCCGAAGTCGATGATCTCGGGGTTGTCGTTCAGCTCCCGGATCGTGGTCCTGACGCCCTGGATGTAGGCCAGGGTGTGGGGATTGCCCATGACGAACGGGCGCAGCGTCAGCCCGAACTTCGCGCAGTAGGCGAGTGTGAGGTCGTGCACGCGCGGGATCCGCATCGCGCCCGCCTCGGCGTACAGGCCGGGCGCGAATTCGCGCAGGGTGAGCACGCGCCCGCCGACCCGCTGCTGGGCCTCCAGGACGACGGGCTCGTGACCCTGCCGCATCAGCTCGTAGGCGGCGACCAGACCGGCCATCCCGCCCCCGATGATCAGTACGCGTTTGCGGGGCCGGCCGCCGGCGGCCAGGCCATGCTCGGCTGTCGCGATCAGGTCCGCCGGCACTCTGAGGTCGTGACTCGGTCTCGGCACTCCAGCGTCGGCCAGCTCGGCGGGCATGGCCGAACCCAGTGGTGTCGACATCGACGGGCTCTCTTCCAGGACGTCACGCTCCTTCATCATCACGTAAAGCAAGTACATGATTGCTCTAAGTGATGAATTTGCCAAGAGGCCGGCGTGCGCCCTGCCGGGTCAGGGGCGGCAGCCACCCCCAGTCGCCCACGCCGACGTGACCCGGCGGCAGGCACATGGCGAAGACCCCGGTCCGGCCGGAGCGCAGCGCGCGGGCGGATCAGGCCATTTCTAGCCTTGCCGAAAGGTTTCGTCATAGGAGAATCAGGCCCATGTCGCGTGCGGAATCACCTATAGCCGGATATGACCATTTCGACGCCACGGGACCGGTGACGCTGGAGAACTGGATGCGTCCGCCGTACAACGTCAGCGCGTACCAGCGCATCGGAGAGTTGATCCCCACCGCGCCGATCTCCCGCGGTGAGGGGCTCGTCCACGATCTGATCGCCGAGGGGACGAGCCTGGGCTCGCTGGAACTGCGCCTCCAGGATGGCCCGAGGCGCCGTCTGACCGTGGCGGAACTCGTCGAGTGGTCGCACACCGACGCCCTGGTCGTGCTGCACCGGGGCCGGCTCGTCCACGAGCAGTACGACCACGGCATGCGGGCGGGCACCCGGCATCTGTGCATGTCGGTGTCCAAGTCCATCACCGCCACGGCCGTCGGCTCGGTGATCGAGTCCGGGGCGCTGTCGCCGGACGACGAGGTCCGCGCGATCGTGCCCGAGTTCCGTGGCACCGGGCTGGCCGGGGCCAGCGTCCGGCAGCTGCTGGACATGCGCACGGGGACGCGCGAGGACATCACCACGCTCGAACTCCAGCGCGCCTACTTCTCCATCTGCCAGTGGGCGCCCCCGGCGAGCTCGCCGGACGAGGACTCGCGCAGCCATTTCTGGCGGTTGGCCCAGGTGCGCCCGCACGGCGGCGACTTCGAGTACCGCTCGACCCTGACCTGCGTGCTGGCGCTGCTGGCGGAGCGCGCGACGGGCCTGCGGGTGCCGGAGCTGATCTCCCGGCATCTGTGGCGGCGACTGGGCGCCGAACACGACGCCGAGATCACGGTCGACCGCAACGGCCACGCCCTGGCGGACATCGGGGTCTGCTGTACGGCCCGCGATCTGGCCCGCCTCGGCGAGGCCCTGCGGCGAGACGGGCTGCGCTCCGACGGGACGCGGGTGGTGCCGGAAAGCTGGGTCGCCGACACCCTGACCCCCGACGGCGACCAGGCCGCGGCCTTTCTCCGGCACGGCTCGCCGTACCTGACCGTGCCCGGCGCCTACTACCGCAACCAGTGGTGGGTCGCCGCGCCCCGCACCTCGGACGGGGGCGGGGTGTACATGGCCTTGGGCATCCACGGTCAGATGCTGTTCGTCCACGAGGCGGCCGGGGTGGTCATCGCCAAGTTCTCCTCCTGGCCCGAGCCGTGGATCGACGACCTGGCGCGGGGGAGCATCGCGGGCTGCCTGGCCATCGCCGACGCGCTGTCGGCCGACTCCTTGTAGACATAGCGTTGGATATCTGCGCAAACTAACAACTGTTACATTCTGCTGCGAGTGATGGTTCGCCGGTGGAGAAGCAACGGAAGGAAGTGGGCCGATGGACGCGGCCGCATGGGGCTTGGGCACGGCGGTGCTGCTCGCCTCGATCGTGGAGATGGTCGAGGCCCTGACGATCGTCATGGCGATGGGCGTGACGCGGAGCTGGCGCTCCACGTTCGCGGGTGTGGCGGCGGCTCTCGTCGCGCTGACGGCCTTCACCGCCGTCGCCGGATACGCGTTCGCGACCTGGTTGCCGGAGGCGGCGCTGCAGCTCGCGATCGGCGGCGTCCTGCTGATCTTCGGCCTGCAGTGGCTGCGCAAGGCGATCCTGCGGTCGTCCGGGCGCAAGGCCATGCACGACGAGGACCAGATCTTCGCCGACGAGGTGGCGGCGGCCGAGAGCGCGGGCGCGGTCAAGGCCAAGGGCCTCGACTGGTTCTCGTTCATGATCAGTTTCAAGGGGGTCTTCCTCGAAGGCGTCGAGGTGGTCTTCATCGTGATCACCTTCGGCCTGAGCGCGGACAACATGCCGGTGGCGATCGGCGCCGCGGTCCTCGGCGTGCTCCTCGTCCTCGGCGTGGGCATCGCCGTCAGGGGGCCCCTGTCGAAGGTGCCGGAGAACACCATGAAGTACGGCGTCGGCCTGCTGCTCGCGGCATTCGGCACCTTCTGGGCGGTCGAAGGGCTGGGCATCTTCACCGCGAGCCGCCAGAGCCTGGAGTGGCCGGGCGCCGACCTGGCGATCCTGGTGCTCATCGCCGCGTGGCTCGGGCTGTCACGGGTGATGGTCCATGCCCTCAGGCCGCCCGCCGCGGCCGCGTCCACCGCCGTCCCGAGCACATCCAGCTAGGAGCTGAACATGGGTTTCATCCGAGGAGTCGGGCAGTTCTGGTACGACCTGATCATCGGCGACGACTGGAAGATCGCCGTGGCCGTCGTCACCACGCTGGCGCTCGGCACGGTGGTCCTGCTGGCGTTCGCGGTGCCGGAAGTGGTGCTCACGCCGGTGCTCGGCGCGTGCCTCATGGCCGCTTTCGTCATCGCGCTGCGGATCGACGTACGCGATCGGTAGCCGACCTGGATGATCGCGCTGCGGATCGACGTTCGTGACCGGTGGCCGACCTAGAAGATCGCGCTGTCCTCGGCCTCGTAGACGGAGGCGGCGAACTCCTCCAGCGTCTTCGCGCAGCCCTCGAGCGCCTGGGTCACCTCTTCGGCCCGCGAGGCGCCCAGGACGTCACGTGCCTTGACCTTCTCGTACCAGCCCTTGAGCTTGGTGAGGTCTTCCTCGTTCTCTTCCAGCTCGCTGTAGGTGAAGTGCTGCGCGGTCACCTCTTTGGCCACTTCCGCGTGGAAGTCGACGCACTTGTCGAGGATCTCTTCGTACTCGTCGTCGCGCGCGGCGTTGTAGAGGGCGACCAGCTCGGTCTCGCCGATGATCGAGGAGGTGCTGACCAGGAACGCCTGGCCCGACATCGACTCGACGATCTCGTTGCGCAGCGCCCGCAGCAGCCGCTCGCTGTGCGGTGTCCGCGGTGCGGCGGCCGCGGAGTTCTGCAGGTAGATGGCGCCGAGGTTGCGCAGCCGCCGCCAGACCGCGGCGCGCAACCGGGTCGGCTCGCTGGGCACCCGGTAGATCAGCATGAGCCAGGTGACATGCTTCGCCGGCTCGACGGCCTCCTGGCCTTCGGGAGTGCGGCCGGTCTTCGGCCTCTCGGTGCCCGGCAATGCCCGCCTCCTCCGCAGCGCTGAACGAGTCGATCGTATCCGCCCTGACGGCACACGCGACCGCCCGCCGGGTCAGGGGCGGATCGCGCCGAGCAGGCGGGCGCGCCAGTAGTCGTCGAGGTCGACCACCTTGACCACGTCGCCGGTCTGCGGCGCGTGGACCATCTTCCCGCCGCCCGCGTACATGCCCATATGTCCCAGTCCTCTGCTGAAGAGCAGGTCTCCGGGCTCCAGCTCGTCCAGCCCCACGCGACGGCTGGCGCCCCAGCTCCACTGGGTGTACGTGGTACGGGGCAGCACGACCCCGGCAGTCCGCCAGGCGGCCTGGGTGAGGCCGGAGCAGTCGAAGGAGCCCGGGCCCGTGGCGCCGTACTGGTACGGCTTGCCGACCTGGGCGAAGGCGAACTGGAGCGCGGCCCGGGCATTACCGGAGGCCGGGCCGGTGTACTTGATGCCGGTGCTGTTGGGGTCGCCGGACTGGAAGGCGCCCAGCTTGCGCAGGATCTTGGTCTGTTCGGCGACCAGCTTCTCGACTTCCGTCTTCTCCCCGCGTACCTTGTCGCGCGCGTCGTCGGCCTCGGCCAGGACGGTCTTGGCGTCATTGCGCCGATCGCGCAGGTCCTTGGTGGTCGCCTCATAGGCGCGTAGTTTCGCCACCCTGGCCTGCGTCATCTGGTCGAGTGAGGCCATGCCGCTCAGCGTCGTCTCGGGGGTGCCCTCGACGACGAACCTCTGCCAGCCCGCGAACTCGCCGAACTGGTAGTTGTTCACCGCCACCGCCACGAGGTCCCTGCGCAGGGCGTCGGCTTGCACGCCCTTGCGGCCGACCTCGGCGTTGAGGGCGTCGTACTTCTTCTTGGCCTTCGTGTAGCTCTCGGTGGCCTGGTTGTACTGCTCGACCACCTTGTCGGCCTGTTCGTTGAGCTTCACCAGTTTGGCCTTCGCCTTGGCCCTGGCCTGCGGGGTGGGCGTCGGCGCGGCGACGGCGCCGCTCGGGGTGGCGGCCAGCGCGCCCAGCGCCAGCGCCACGGCCACTGCCATCCGCCCAAGCCTTGTCGGCATGGCCACTACGACGCCTCCTCGTAACCGTCCCTGCATGGGGCGAAACCGTATCGGAGAGATGGCCTGCTCAGCGCCATTTCTCGTCGGGACGGCTGCGAGGTCCACTACTACCGGCGATAGGGGGGTGATGAGCCGTCCCATCTGGAGATACGCGCGCACGCGCTGGGGCGTTCAGTGTTCGGCCGAGCCGGTCACCTACCCGGGAGCGGACATGCGGGCGCCCCGGCATCGAAGGGTGCGATGCCGGGGCGCCTCGTGCCGTTGTCAGGAGTGGGACTTGACCCGGAAGTCCTCCTGGGTGCCGCAGGAGGGGCCGTTCGATCCGCCGATGCGGACGGAGTCGAAGAAGTCGCGGTAGGCGGAGAAGAAGTTGCCCTTGCCACCCGGAGTGGTCACCGCCGAGCAGCCACCGTAGTTGGCTTCGGAGAAGAGGTGGATGTAGGAATCCGTCCGGTTCCAGTCAGACTTGGCCTTGCCGCCCATGTTCAACGTGGCGAGATCCGGCGTATCGCTCTGGATCTCGATGATGTCGCCCGTGCCGTCGAGGCCGGAGAACATGCAGTAGTTGTCGTCATGGCACCGGTCGTAGCCCGTGGCTGCGTGGGCGGGAACGGTCGGCAGGATGGACAGCGCGACGGCTGCGATCGGTAGCGCGAGCATCTGAAGCTTCTTGCCCATTGCCCCTCTTCGGTTGAAACTTTCTTTCGATGACGGGCTTGAACATACATGACTCGATCTTCGGTGTGGAAGAGGCAATGCTGAGAGCGCAGCCTGAACAGCCGCGAATCGCTTACGATCTGCCTTCGGGCGTCACAGGGGCCGGTGTCACAGGGGCCGGTGTCTCCTGGGCCACCAGTTCGGCCAGCCGCCCGGCCAGCAGCGCGGCCAGGATCACCGCTCCGGCGATGACCTGGAACACCCACGGCGGCGCGGCCCAGAGCACCAGTTGCCCCTGGACCAGGGAGAGGAAGAGCACCGCGAGTACGGTGCCCGCGACGCCGCCCCGCTTGCCGTGCACGCTGATCCCGCCGAGCAGGACCGCGGCCAAGGCCAGCGTGGTAGTGGTCCAGCCCGAAGCGGGGGTTGCCGCGTGGATCCGGGTCAGCAGCGCCACTCCGCCGAGGGCGGCGAGCAGGCTCGACCCGCCCAGCCCCACCATGGCCGTGATCCACGGCGACGCCACGCGCAGGGCGGGCCAGGCCAGCGCGCCGCCCAGGGACACGATGGCGAACAGCACGAACCACACATAGGTCGGAAAATTAACGTCGATGGGGATGACGCGGCCGTCCGCGATGCCGTTGACCAGTGCCTCGCAGGCCACGGCCGCGCCCAGGGTCACGGCCCACGCCGGCGCCGAGAGGGCGGTGGCGAACAGACCGAGGAGGAGCCCGCCGACCGTGGCGACCAGGATCGCGATGATCGCCGCCGCCCAGCCCAGCCCATTGGTCATCAGTGAGGCGGTGACCATGGCGGTGAAAGCGGCGATCGACCCGACGGCCAGGTTGGGCGTGCCCGTACGGAACGACAGCGCGAGCCCCGTCGCCACCAGCCCCAGAGCCCCGGCCTGCGCCAGTATGAGGACCAGATACTGGCCCGGCGGCGCGCTCAGCAGCGCCACCACGATCAGCGCGATCGTGAGGATCCCGAGAAAGCCTTCCCAGACGAGAACGACAACTCGCATACCGGCGATCATCCTCGCGTGCGTGACAGCAATTCAAGAGCGTTCTGGTGGTCATGCGGGCGTTGAGCCGGCTTCGGCGGGGAAGGGCCAGGTCGGGGCGTCGTGGAGGGTCAAAAAGGTCCGGCCCTACCCGTGATCGGAACGTCTTTCGCTCACTCTGGAAGGTGCGTCGCGCGGTCGCCGACCTGATCCGCGACGTTACGGTGAGCGAAGGTGCCGTGGACGGTACCAGCGGCCGCGCACATGCCACTCGGCCACACCACGCGAGAACGCTTCAGCCCGATGGCGGGGAGCTCCTGGTTGGGTCCGCCTGCCAGGAGCTCCGCCGCTTCATGCGATATACCTGGGACTTAGACCTTGATTCCAGAGAATTGCTAACTTAGTACGAATTTAGCCAGAGGGCGACGCCTGGACTGTCCCATTCGCACTTATATGCCTTTGCGTAGTCGGTGTCTACGTAAGCCTGACCTGCGGCTTTGCAAGAAGGCAGGTACGCGTATACCCTTTTGATATACCAGGCACGTATTTGAGCTGGCGCGGCGATGGTGGCGGTGGCCGAGGTGGCGGCTTGAGCTGGCGAAGCTACGCCAATGCTCGTGAGGAGGGCCGCGGCTGCGACGATTAGCGCGGGCAGTATCGTCTGTTTGCCGTGCATGCGGTTGCCTTCGGTCTTTGCGGTGGGGGGTCGCATTTGTGCCTCCGCCCTTCGATGGGCGGTCGGTATGGGAACCGGCTGCCTCAAGAAGGACTTAAACACCGGCGGCTATATGGCCACTCTCCGGCCACTACACAGCACCTAAACGGCCAGCGTTGAAGCGAAGTGCGTCTTCGGCAGACCGCGGCAGCGATATTGGTTCAGTCGGCTCCGAACGGATTGTCGATGAGGTAGCGCCACAGGCCGTCGGAGCCCTGCCGCGCGACATCGGTCGCCGTACCGTGGAGGTCGATCTCCCGGCCGTCGCGCGCCCGGCCGCGAATGGTCCAGTCGACGATGAGTAGCGCGGTGTCGCCCGCGACGTAGGCGTGCCGTAACCGGGCGTCGATCGGCAGGCCGAACCCGAGCAGGTACTGGTTGGCGGCGGCCCGGTCCGTGCCCGTGACGGGATGACCTGGTCTGGGGACGAGCACGCCCGGGTCGCTGTAGAGCTGCTCCAGGAGCTGGGTGTCCCCGGCGTTGAACGCGGCCATGAAGGCTTCGGGGAGTTGTGCGGCGTCATGAGTCGTCATGACCCATGCATCATATCACCTTTGATTTGACAGTCTTCGAATCAGTGTCACCCCGCGGCGGGAGAAAGAGATCATGAGTGGTTGCTGCGGTCCTACGGCGGTCGAGCTCGAGGCGGTCACGTGGGTCCGCGAGGTCAGAGGGCCGCGCGATCGCAGCGCGGAAACATGCCCCGCGCTCGGTCCGCAGTCACGAGCTGGGGTTCGCGAATCACCTGGTCGCGTGCGTAGTCGGGCAGCGGCTCGGTGTTCTTGGGCGCCATGATGCGCTCCACTGTCGCCATGGTCCGCATCAGCGGCAGCCGGGCCATGGCGTCGCGGACCCACCTGCCGGGGCGGGTCTTCGGCACCATGAGGCGGACATTGGGCCCGATCTTCTGCTTCTGATCGACCAGCTCCCGGTGGCCGTCCTCGTACCGGCGGAAGGCGACCTGGTGATCCCCGGAGGCCGCCGCGAGCTCGCCCGCGAGCCGGTACGCGCCGACCAGCGCCAGCTCGGCGCCGGCGCCCGACGCGGGAGACGCGCAGTAGGCAGCGTCACCCACGAGCGCCACGCGGCCCGACGACCACGACGGCATCCGCACCTGGCTCAACGCGTCGAAATAGAAGTCAGGGTCCGCGAGCGCTCCGGCGAGCAGCTCCCGCACCCGCCACGACTCACCCGCGAACGCCTCGCTCACCAAGCGCTTGTGCTCATCGACGTCCCAGTGGTCGTACGTCAGCGGCTCGGCCCGGCGGAAGATGAAGTACGCCTTGGCCTGGGAGTGGTTGCCCGAGCGGTAGATTCCGGCCATCTTGCCCGGCACGTTGTACATCGTCACCCAGCGGTTCTCGCCCAGCGCCGATTCGGCGTTCGAGAACGCGAAGTAGTGGCCCTTGTGCTGGATGAACCGCGACTCGGGACCGAAGGCCAGCCGGCGGACCGTGGAATGCATGCCGTCGGCCCCGATGACCAGATCGAACCGGCGGGCCGGGCCGTGCTCGAAGGAGACCGCCACGCCGTCGCCGCTCTGCTCCAGCGTCCGGATGGAGTCGCCGAAAACGTACTCGACGTCGTGCTTCGTCGCCTCGTACAGGAGCGCCACCAGGTCGCCACGCATGATCTCCACGTCGTCGCCACCGCTCTGCATGGCCTGCGTGTCGATGCGGGCCACGCTCCGGTTCGCGGCGTTCACGAAGGATATGCCCTGTACGTCCGCTGCTCTCGCCTTGATCTGGGGCATGATCCCCATTCGTTCGGCCACGTCGATGGCGTGACCTCGTATGTCTACGCCGTTGCCGCCCTCGCGCAGCCGGGGCGCGCGCTCGACCAGGGTGGGCCGGAACCCGTGCCGGGCCAGCCAGTACGCCAGGGTCTGCCCCGCGATGCTCGCCCCAGAGATCAGAATCCGCTCGTTCATGAGACTCTCACTCTCGTTTCGCCCTGACCGTCGGTCAGTTGTTGAACCATAGGTCCCGACCAGAGGTCAGTCAAGCGGCTAGAATCTGCGAGATGACTGACGACACCCGCTCCGGGATCCTGCGGGTCGCGCTCGAACTGTTCGCCTCGCTCGGCTATCACGCCACCTCGGTACGGGAGATCGCGGAGCGGCTCAACCTGACGAAGACCGCGGTCCTCTACCATTTCCCCAGTAAGAAGGACATCCTTGCCACGCTGGCGGAGCCGATGCTGGCCGATATGGAGGCCGCCGTCGAGGCGGCCAACGGCATCGAGGGCTCCGACTTCCGGCGGAAGCGGTGGGTCGTCATCGAGGGGCTGCTCGACGTGTGGCTGAGGCACCGGTTCCTGATGCGGATGAACACGCAGGACCTGGCGCTGGGCGCCGACCGCCCGACGTTCGAGCGCTTTCGCGACACCGCGATGATGGCCGAGCACTTCATCGCCGGCCCCGATGCGGATCTCGCCGGACAGGTCCGGGCCGTGCAGGCGTTCGCCATGCTCAGCGACCCGGTCGTCATGTTCGCCGACCTGCCCGCCGACCTGATCCGGCCCGCGGTACTGGCCGGAGTGGAACGGCTCCTCGGCGAGACGGCCCCGGGACGTGTGACCGGGGCCGCGACCGATCTCGATGTCGGGTCTCCGTCCGACCTTCAGGCAGGGCTTGCGTCTGACCTTCGGGCGGGGTCTGCGGAGGAGGTTCGGGTCGAGCCGCCTGTGAGGGTCCAGGCCGGGGCCTCGTCCGGCGCTTCGCTCGCGCCCACTCGGCCGCCGGGTCGACGGCGTGGCAGGCCCGGCGCGATGAGCCCGGACATGATCGAGACCGCCCGGCGGATGCACGCGACCGGCGAGCACACCGCCGCCGACATCTCCCGCGCCCTGGGCGTCTCTCGCGCGACCGTGTACCGGCACTTGTCGGACGACTAATTTTGAGACTAAATATGCGACGCATTTTGAGACGGCAGTCGGCCGAGTGGTGCTGATCGGCGCGCGCCGGGCGACGGCGTCCGCGAGGCTCGCAGCCAGGTCTCCGTGGCCGGTAGTGTGCGGAAATGCCAAGAAGCGAGCGGCTCGCGGAGCAGTTGGACCGGCACTGGCGCAAGAACCTGCGGCCGCGGCTGGACGGTCTTGTCGATGAGGAGTACTTCTGGGAGCCGGTGCGCGGCTGCTGGAGCATCCGCCCACGTGGCAGGTCGGCCGCACCGATGTCGGCAGGTTCGGGGGAGTGGACGATGGACTCCGCGTCCCCTGACCCGGTGCCGGCGCCGGTGACCACGATTGCCTGGCGGCTGGCGCACATCATCGTCTCGTGCCTGGGCTATCGGGTCGGATGGCACTTCGGCGGCCAGGACGTCGACTCCCAGACATTCGCCTACGCGGGGACCGCTGACGAGGCGCTGAAACAGCTCGATGAGATGTACGGGAGATGGAACGCGGGGGTCCGCGAACTCTCGGACGCCGACCTGGAGAATCCGCCCACGGTGGGTCCCGAGCGGTTTCCCATGGAGGTCATCGTCCAGCACGTCAACAGGGAGCTGATCCATCACGGCGCCGAGATTTCCCTGCTGCGCGACCTCTACCGCTGGCAGGACGGAGCCGTACCGCGCCGAATATGACTTTTCGGTAATCGGCGATCGAGCTTCGGACATACACGGCTTCGGACTATCTGAGACGGTGTGTTCTGCTGGTCGCTCAGCGATCAGCGGCAGTTGAGGAAATCCCTCCAGTAGGTGCTGCGGTCTAGAAACCCCGCACCGCACAGGGTTTCGCTCGAACCGACCCGTCTACTTCTCGCAGCCATTGTTGGCGGCCCCAGCTACGCTCTGTTTCGTGGTGACCGCCAGGGGCTGGAACAGTGCTGCCAGCTGGTCGCCGATCGCCTTTGTCATCGCCGAAATTGTGCGTACTCGACTGGCGGTCTGCCTCGCCATTCTCATCATCAGCGGCTCAACACGCCGACTTTCGGCATCAGGCGTGTTCGCCATGCCGCAATCCGATCGGACTGATCTATATGTCATCGACCTCGAACGCCGGACGTACGTCCGATGCCGCTCCTACATTCGTGCTGGTTCACGGTTCCGGCTCCAGTTCGTTCATGTGGGCCCCCATCCAGCGCGAACTCGCGTTGCTCGGCCACCGCAGCTTCGCCGTCGATCTGCCGGGACATGGTCTCGACGCGCAATTCCCGGCCGCCTACCAGGCCCCACAGGATCTCGATGCCTGGGCGAGCGAGCCATCGACGTTGGCCGGCGTCACTCTGCAGGACAACGTCGACATGGTCGTTGACGTCGTCCGTCGCGTGGCGGAGCACGGGCCCGTGGTGCTCGTAGGCGCCAGCCTCGGAGGGACGGCCATCACCGGAGTGGGCAACACGATCCCCGAACTGGTGGATCGGCTCGTCTACATCTCCGCATGGTCGTGCGTACAACGTGCCAATCCCATCGAATACATGCCGGAGCCCGAGTTCGCCACCAACCTGCTGGCCCCGCTGGCCGCCTTGAACATAGGAGACCCTGCTCAACTCGGCGTCGGCCGGGCCAACTACCGCACCGCCGACCCCGCGTTGCTCGCCGGTCTCAAGGCGGCGCTCATGGCGGACGTGACCGACGACCAGTTCCGGGCCTTCCTCAACATCCTGCAGCCGGACGAGTCCATCGCGGTGATGATGTCCGACGCACGTGTCCACGCCGACACCTGGGGCACGATCGCCCGCACCTACATTCGTCTCACCGGCGACCTGTCCCTACCTGTGGCCATGCAGGACAGGCTGATCGCTGAGGCGGACGCCCTGACTCCTGACAATCCGTACGACGTTCACACCCTCGACACGAGCCATGTGGGATTCCTGTTCAGAGCGGCAGAGGTGGCCGCCATCCTCGACAAACTGTCCGTATAGCGAAAATCAGCACCACCTCGTGTCCGAGTCTTCAGTCCTCGGGCACGAGGTGCCTCCCATGCCGGATGGAAGGGCGCCACGTCACGGTTCCGGTGACGTGGTGCCTCCACGTCGACCAGCATTTCCGCATGGTGCCGTGCCACTGCTGAAGGCATCGCGTATTGAGGTGTCGGAACTTTTCGAGTTCGGCACCGTTCAGCAGGTATGACAGCTGGCCGGAGCCGAGATCGGGAACACGTACTTGGTGAGCGGTTGAACGATGGTTTGTCGGCGATGGCCGTGGGCGACGGGCCGCCGCTGGTGGTCCTGCCCGGGCTGGGGCAGGGTTCCGACTTGTCCGTGCGGGTGCCGCGAATGGCGGCCTGGTCCACCACCGCACTCGCCAGTGGGTTCAAGCGGACGGTCCACCTGATCCATCGTCCGCTGCGCCCGCCCTCGGGCATGACCATCGCCAGACTGGCCGGATGGCATGCGACCGCGCTGCGGGAACGGTTCGGGGAGCCGGTGGACGTCATGGGCACCTCGGGCGGGGGAATCACCGCCCTGCAGTTGGCGCTGGACCATCCGCGGACTGTGCGGCGCCTGGTGCTCTGTATCGCCGCGAGCCGGGTCGGCGAGGACGGCCTGCGTGATCTCTTGCGGATGGTGGAGCTTGAACGCGAAGGGCGGTCCGCCGCCTGGATCGGCAGCCACCTGATCGCGCACGGTCCACTGCGGCTGCTGTTGCTGGCCGCGTTCGGATTGTCCCGGAGCCGGCCTCGGGCGCCTGGTGAGGCCGCGCTGGTGGAGGCGGTCCAGCCCTGGGACGTGACCGGGCGGCTCGGCGAGATCGGCGTGCCTGTGCTGGTTGTGGGCGGCACACGTGATCGGCTCGTTCCACCCGATCTGGTGCGTGCCACCGCGTCCGGCATCCCGGACGCGCGCTTGGTCCTGCTTCCCGGCCGAGGTCATGCCACCGCGCTGTTCGACCCGCGAATGCGGTCGGCGATCTCAGCCTTCCTCGCCGAACCGACCCGGTAGACGACAGCCAACGGATGGTGGCCGGTCGTAGCCCACCGATCCCGACGCCAGAAAACAGTCTTGTCTGAGCCACCTCCCGTCGGTGTGCCCGATCCCGTCCCGCTGGTGGAGCCGTTCCTCGAAGAGGCCGTCCGCCAGGGCGTCGAGCGCGTCGTGCAGCTCAGCTCGTCCGCGCTGCCGGAAGGCACGCCGGGACTCGGCGCGGTGCACAGTCTCGTCCGTACGACCATGGCCGAGTGGACGGTCTTGCGGCCGTCGTGGTTCATGCAGAACTTCACCGGTGAACATGCCGTCGCCCGGGGCGTGGGGAGCGGTGAGATCGTCACCGCGACGAAGGAGGGCCGGGTGGCTTTCGTCGACGCGACGGATATCACCGCCGTCGCCGGGCACGCGCTGGTCGACGAGGTTCCGCACAACAGGGTCACCGGCACCGTCGAGCGCGTCACCGGCCGTCCGGCGCGTAGTTTCCGGATGTTCGCTGAGACTGAGATGGAGCTGCCAAGGAGATCAGCGTTCAACTAGGAAAATCCAGGATGACGTATTCGTACTCGCCCGGAGCCGCGCGTTTGAAGGTCCCGTCTCCGTCCAGGTCGATGAAGACGGTCAGATACAGATCCTTTTGCTGGGCGGCCAGGAGCGTCGAGGTGCCGTCCTTGAAGACCGAGGAGAACAGGACCGTGTCCTGGGAGTCGGAGCTGTGCCCGACCCGGTCTCCGAGCAGGTAGTTGTGGCCGTGGTCGTTCAGATACAGCGTCCCCGATCCGTGCTCGTAGTCGGCGATGCCGGTCCCCGGTCTGAAGCAGGGATGGTCGGCCACCTTGCGTCCGTCCTTGATGGAGAAGACGGAGTCATCCGTCCAGGCGCAGACCTGGGCGGCCGTGTCCTTGGGGAGGGTGGGGAATCGCAGTTCGAACGGTTCGCGCTTCAAGGTGACGGTGGTGATGGGCCGGTCCAGATCGGTCAGGGACATCGGGCTGGCCGCCTTGTCCTGCCAGAATTCCAGCCCCAGGCGTGGTGAGCGCGCCACTTGCGCCGCGGGCGTGGGCGTAGGTGTGGGCGTCGCGGTCGGGGACGTGCCGGTCGGGCCCGAAGCCGAGGGGCTGGTGCTGGGCTTCGATGGCCAGTCCTGGTTGATGGCGATGGCGGCGGCCACCGTGAGAGTGATCACGAGGCTCGCCGCGAGCACCGTGCCGACGATCACACCGGCGCGCTTACGGCCCGGCTGTGTCGGGTGAGGCGTGGCAGGTGGCGGCGTGATCGGCCAAGGACCCTGGCGGAGCGGCGCCGGTGTCCCATAAGGCGGTCGCGCCCCGCCAGGCGGCGGCGTCCCCCCGGGCGGTGGTGTCCCTCCGGGCGGTGGTGTCCCTCCGGGGGGTGGTGTCCCTCCGGGGGGTGGTGTCCCTCCGGGCGGTGGTGTCCCTCCGGGGGGTGGCGTCCCATAAGACGGTGGTGTCCCGTACGAAGGGGGGCCGGGCTGCTTGTTCATCAGGCCCAGCAGCACCTGCCGGGCGGCCGGCCGCCACGAGGGGTCCTTGTGCAGGCAGGCGGCCACGAAGCCACGTAAGGTCCCGGCCAGCGAGCCCAGCTCGGGTTCGGCGTTCAGGATGCGGTTGATCACGGCGGGCAGCGGTTCGTGCCCGAACGGCGGCCGGCCGTTGGCCGCGAACACGATGGTGCACGCCCACGCGAACATGTCCAGAGGCGGCCCGGCCGGGTGACCGGCCAGTTGCTCGGGCGACATGTACGCCGGAGTGCCCACGACACCGCTGACCGTGGCGGCGGTGGCGTCGATCGGGCGCGCGATGCCGAAGTCGATGACTCGGGGGCCGTCGGCGGCCAGGAGCACGTTCGCGGGCTTGAAGTCGCGGTGCACCACCCCCGCCGCGTGAATGGCGCCCAGCGCCGTGGCCGTCGTGATGGCCAGCCGGTCGAGGTCCGCGCCGCGCAGCACCCCGTTGTCGCGCACCGCGTCCTGCAAAGACGGGCCGTCGATGTACTCGCTGATGACGTACGGAGGGTCGGCGTCGGGATCGGCCGCCAGGACGCGGGCCGTGCAGAACGGCGCCACCCGCTGCAGGGACGCCAGCTCCCGGTGGAAGTGCCGCCGGGCGTCGAGGTCGTGGCCGAAGTGCGTGTGCAGGAGTTTGACCGCCGCCCGCTGCCCACTGGGCGACGTGCCGAGGAACACCGTGCCCTGGCCACCCTCGCCGATCCGCCCCCGCAGGACGTACCCGGCGACTTCCCGGGGATCGGTCGACCGAAGAGGCCGCATCAGACCCTCGCGCGCGGCAGCGGCCGCGACAGACAGCGAGCTCGGGGATCCGGCCGGCGGGGGTGCGGGCGAACCGCGTCGTCGCCTTCGTGCGGATGGGGCGGCATCTGCATAGAGCCGATTGTGCCGGATGGCGGGGTTGTCCGCTTGTACCACGTCGATCCGTGAGACCAGCGCAGTGTCACACGCCACATCAACGAGAGAAGTCACTTCCGTGTAATCCGCATATGTCATGATCCACGGGATTTGTGGACTTTGTGACAGGAGAAGGATGATCGCACTGGCACGTCGTACGCTGCACGCCGCCCTCGCGGGCGGTCTGGCCGCCGCGGTGGTCTGGACGGCGGGCGTACCGGCGGAGGCGGCTGTGGCCGCCACCGTCTCGGTGGACTTCACCAAGCCGATCCGGACCATCGCGACCACCGATTTCGGCATCGGGATCACCGGGTACGGCGAGAACTCGTACATCACCAACGATCCCCAGCACCAGGCCCGGTTGCGTGCTTTAGGCGTGGGCCGGATGCGGATCGAGCTGCACTACCAGGAGCCGGGCGACCATGACAGCCCGATCGTCTGCGGCGGCTACAAATGCGCCACGGAGGTCTCGGGAGACGCCTGGGTCACCGCGATCCGCGACCTCGGCGCCGAACCGGTCGTCATCCTCCAGGTGGACGGACGGCAGAGCGCGGAGGTGAACCGCGGTGACGCGGTGGCCCTCTACAAGCACTTCGCGGCGACCGGCAAGCCGGTCCAGCGGTTCATTCTGGGCAACGAGCTCAACTGCGCGTGCACTCCCGACAAGCCGGAGATGACGGCGGCGGAGTACAGCAGCCGGTTCAACCTGATCACCGACGCCCTGCGGGCCGAGAACCCCGCGGTCAAGATGGGCGGCCCGGCCACGGCCTGGGACGACCGCGACTACATCAAGACGTTCCTCGAAGGCTCCGGCAGCCGCGTCGACTTCGTCGACTACCACGACTACGGCGCCGGCGACGATCAGATCACCGACGAGGAGCTCCTCGGCAGCGTGATCCGCAAGTACGAGACCGACATCAAGGAGGTGAGCGCGCTCGCGGAGTCCGTACTGGGCCGGAAGATCGACCTTCAGATCGGCGAGTTCAACTCCGACCACAAGGACGACGACGGCCACCGTACGCTCACCCACTTCAACACGCTGTGGGGCGCGGCGGCGCTCGGGCAGATCCTGCACGCGGGCGCCGGTGCCTACCAGTACGGCGACAAGAACGGGCAGCTCGGCCTGACCAGTGAGAAGGGTGAAGGCAACATTCCGCGCAACGAGCCCCTGCCCATCTACCACGGCATCGGCATGTACACCGGTGAGGGGCTGTTCCGGCCCTTCGGCAAGACCGTCGTCCAGGCGAGCGCGAACAACGACAAGCTGCACGTCTTCGCCTCGGACCAGAGCAAGAACGTGGTCCTGGTCAACGTCGGCGCCGACCCGATCGAGGCCGGTCTCGCGCTCACCGGGCTGACGGCGGGGACCGCGGCGATCTGGCAGAGCACGTCGGACGCCTGGACTCCGCACCAGACCGGAACCGCGGCCATCACCGGCGGCAAGGCCACGGTGACGCTGCCGGCGGGTTCGGCGACGACGCTGGTGATCGACCAGCAGGGGCTGTCGGCGACGTACTTCGACAACGCCGACCTCACCGGCGCCACGGTCACCAGGATCGACCCCACCGTGAACTTCGACTGGGGCTCGGCCGCCCCGGACCCGGCCATCGGCGCCGACACCTTCAGCGTGCGCTGGACGGGGAAGGTCGTGGCCGACAAGGCGGAGACCTACACCTTCGTCACCACCACCGATGACGGGGTACGGCTGTGGGTGGACGGCAAGCCGCTCATCGACAACTGGACCGACCACTCCAAGCGCGACGACACCGGTCAGGTGGCGCTGAGCGCCGGGGCGCACGACATCAAGATGGAGTTCTACGACAGCGGCTATGACGCCATCGCCGAGCTGCGATGGGAGAGCCCGAGCATCCCCCGCCAGTTCATTCCCGCGGAGAAGCTGCTCGCCGGGTAGGCACGCCCGCGCCCACCCCGCTCTCTGGGTGGGCGTCCGGGCTAGAACCGGATCCCATGGGTATGGCCTTCTTACCCTTGAGAACAGGTATCCGGATGATCACCAGGTTGGCCAGGCTGTGCGGCTTCGGGGCCGAGGCCGTCGAAACGTTCGCCCGCAACGGTCTGCTGCGCCCCGTGCCGCCCGCGGACCTGGCGCGCATGGTGGAGGCGTTCCGCCACTTCCACGTCACCCCCGCCACGGGCGTGGCCATGGCCGCCGCGCGCTGGCCGGATCGCCCCGCCGTCCTCGACGAGGACGGGTGCCTGACGTTCGCCGAGCTCGACGAGCGGGTGGTGGCGCTGGCCTCGGCCCTGTACGACCGGTTCGGCGTACGGCCGGGCCGTACCGTGGCGATCATGTGGCCCAACCACCGCGGCTTCGTCGAGGCCGTGGCGGCCGTCTCGCGGCTGGGCGCGGACCTGCTGCTGCTCAACACCGGCCTGGCCGGGCCGCGACTACGTGACGTCCTGCGGCGCGAGGACGTGCACACTCTGATCGCCGCGCCGGAGCTGCCGCCCGTGGACTTCGCCGGGACCCGCGTCGGTGACCTGGACGAGCTGATCACCTCCGCGACCCCCACCGCGACCCCCAACGCCACCGCGACCGCCGCCGGGCCCGAGCCGCCGGCGCCGCGCCGGCCGGGACGCCTGGTGCTGCTCACGTCCGGGACGACCGGCGTGCCCAAGGGGGCGACGCGACGGCTGTCACTGACCGCGCTGGCCGAGCCGTTCACCTCGATGCTGGCCACCGTGCCGCTGCGGACCGGCGAGCCGATCCTCATCGCGCCGCCGCTGTTCCACGGTCTCGGCCTGCTCTGGTACGGCGTGGCGCTGGTGCTCGGCTGCCCGGTCGTGCTGACGCGGCGCTTCGACCCCGAGGCGGTCCTTCGCGCCCTCGACCGTCACCGGGCCACGGCCATGGTCGCCGTGCCCGTCATGCTGAAGCGGCTGCTGGCCCACGGCGTCCAGCCGCTGCCGCACCTGCGCGTGGTGGTCTCCGGCGGGTCGGCGCTGCCGCCGGACCTGGCCACCGCGTTCATGGACGCCTACGGTGACGTGCTCTTCAACCTCTACGGCTCCACCGAGGTCGGCTGGGCCACGCTCGCCACCCCGGCCGACCTGCGGGCCGCCCCGGACACCATCGGACGCCCCGCGCGCGGGACCACGGTGGTGATCGCCGGCCCGGACGGCCGCGAGCTGCCTCCGTACGAGGTGGGCCGCGTTCTCGTCGGCGGCGGACTCACCTTCAGCGGCTACTCGGGCGGCGGCGACGACGCGAGCACGGAAGCGGACGGACTGCTGAGCACCGGCGACCTCGGGCACCGGGACGGCCGGGGGCGGCTGTTCATCGACGGCCGCGAAGACGACATGATCGTCTCCGGTGGCGAGAACGTGTTCCCGCAGGAGGTCGAGAACCTCCTCGGCCGGCATCCGGGTGTCGCCGACGTGGCCGTCCTGGGCGTACCGGATGAGGAGTACGGCCAGCGCCTGGCCGCCTACGTGGTCCGGGAGCCCGGTGCGAGGCTGTCGGCCGGCGAGCTCAAACAGGCCGTCAAGGCCGAGCTGGGCGGCTACAAGGTGCCGCGCGACATCGAGTTCGTGACGGCCGTGCCCCGCAACCAGACCGGCAAGGTGGACCGGCGGAAGCTCGGTGGCACGATGAGCTCATGACGATCTCACCGCTCAGTCTCGATGAGCTGCTCACCACCACCCGGAGCGTGCGCAAGCGCCTCGACCTCGACCGCCCCGTCCCGATCGAACTGGTACGGGAGTGCCTGGACATCGCGCTGCAGGCGCCCAGCGGCGGCAACCGCCAGGGCTGGCACTGGATCGTGGTCACCGATCCCGAGCTCCGCAGCCAGATCGGCGCCTACTACACAGGCTGAATTCGTAGGGTCGGTCATGTGTTCAAGGGGTGTTCGATTATCAGGCCGGTCTGGGCGAGACAGCCGTCGAGTAGGTGGGGCC